>NZ_JAHUZF010000003.1:0-300000 GCF_019218295.1 Maritimibacter sp. DP1N21-5 | reverse complement strand
GCGCCGTGGCTCTGGCCTTCACGGCCTTCGCCGCCATCGGCGCGGCGGTCATGGTCGCGGATGCCGGCCAACAGGACGGCTGGCAGATCTGGGATGCGATGCGGGTGGGGTTGATCCTCGTCACCACCGGATGGCTTGCCTGGGGGGCGGTACTGGCGCTGACCGGCCTCTGGCCGCGCGGGCGGCGCGCGGTCCTGCCAATGCCGCGCGACTATGGCGCGACGGTGGTGCTCGTGCCGATCTGCAACGAAGACCCGGTGGCAACCTTCGCGCGCATTGCCGCAATGGATGCGAGCATCCGCTCCGAGGCGCTCGACATGGACATCGTGATCCTGTCGGACACGCGGTCCGAGGCCGGACAGGCCGCTGAACAGGCCGCCTTCCGGATGCTCATCGCGGAAACGCAGGGCGCCGGGCGCATCTTCTACCGCAACCGCACCGACAACCGGGGGCGCAAGGCGGGCAACGTCGAGGACTTCATCCGGCGATCGGGCGGGGCCTATGTCTACGCCGTGACGCTCGATGCCGACAGTCTCATGTCGGGGTCTGCACTGGGCCAGATGGTCGCGCGGATGGAGGCTGATCCGAAGCTCGGGCTCTTGCAGACCCTGCCGCGCATCGTCGGGGCCGGGAGCCTGTTTGGCCGGGCCATGCAATTCGCGAGCGCCTTCCACGGCCCGGTCTTCACCCGGGGGCTCGAGCGGATGCAGGGGGCGACGGGGCCCTACTGGGGCCACAACGCGATCATCCGGGTTACGGCATTCGCCCAGTCCTGCGGGTTGCCGGAACTGTCCGGACGGCCCCCATTCGGCGGACATATCCTGTCGCACGACTATGTCGAGGCCGCACTTCTGGCGCGCGGTGGCTGGCGCGTGGTGGCCGACAGCGGGATCGAGGGGAGCTTCGAAGAAGGGCCCGAGAACGTGCTCGCCTATGCCAAGCGCGACCGGCGCTGGTGCCAGGGCAACCTCCAGCACATCCGGCTGCTCATGGCGCCGGGGCTTGCCGGGTGGAGCCGATATGTGTTCGTTCAGGGCATCTTCGCCTATGTCGTCTCGGTGCTATGGGCCGCCTTCCTCGTCACCACCATCGCGGGCACCGCTTTCGCGCCGGAGCCCGATTATTTCCCCGACCCATACCAGCTTTTCCCGGTTTTCCCCTCCGACCGCTCGCGCGAGATCACGGCGCTGGCGCTCGGGATCATCGGGATGCTGATCATGCCGAAGGTGGCCATCTGGATCACCTCGAGCCTGAGCGGGCGCAGCCGCAGCTTTGGCGGCGCCGGTCGCTCGGCTGTCTCCGTCGTGACGGACATCCTGCTTAGCTCGTTCCTCGCGCCGGTCATGCTCGCCTTTCAGACCCGGGCGGTCATTCAGGTGGCGACGGGACAGGATGGCGGCTGGCCGGCCCACGCCCGGGGCGAAGGGGCGCTGACCCTCGGTCAGGCGGCGCGCGCGTCCGGATGGATCGCGCTCCTCGGACTGACGGCGCTTCTGGTCACGGCACAGCTTTCTCCGGGACTGATGCCCTGGCTCCTGCCCGTGACCCTGCCCATGATGGCGGCGCCGATCCTGATTTCCTGGTCGTCGCAACCCGCACGCGGCAAGCTTTTCGCCGTGCCGGAAGAAGCCGAGGTGCCCGATGTGATCGCGCGTTATCGCAGCATTCACGCCCGCTGGTCGCGCGCCATCTCGCCGCGCACCGAACCGGGGCTGACGGAGGGCCATCATGTCCCGGCCTGAGACACCGACGATCGACACGAAACGCGCCCGCGATCCGCGGATCGACGCCTTTCGCGGGCTCCTGCTCGCCATGATCTTCATCGACCATGTGCCGGGCAACCCCTATGAAAGCTGGCTCACGATCCGCAACTGGGGCTTCTCGGACGCGGCGGAGAGCTTTTTCATCATGTCGGGGATCGCGGCGGGGATCGCCTATTCCGGGCGGCTGACCGATGGGATCACCAGCCTCTGGCAGGGGATCGCGCCGGTGTGGAAACGCGCCTGGGTTCTGTATCTGTCGCATATCTTCCTGACCATCGCGGGCATCGCGATCTTTGCGATCGGGGCCAAGATCTTCTCCGAGCCGTCGCTTCTGATGAAGAACAACCTGCGGCAGGTCTTCATCAACACCGACGACGCACTGATCGGGATCGTGACGCTGGGCCACCAGATCGGCTATGTGAACATCCTTCCGGCTTATTCCGCGCTGCTTCTGGCGGCGCCGCTGGTCATCGTGGCGGGGCGGCGCTGGCCGTGGCAGACCTTCGCGGTCTCGCTCGCGTTCTGGTTCGTCACCGGCCTGTTCCGGCTCAATTTCCCGGCCTACCCAAACCCCGGCGGCTGGTTCTTCAATCCTTTCGCCTGGCAGTTCATCTTCGTCGTCGGGCTCCTGTCGGGCATGGCCGCCCGGCGGGGCGACAGCTTCGTGCCGAAGTCGCGGGCGCTGTTCTGGATCGCGGCGGGATGGCTCGTCTTCGTGCTGGCCTGGCGCTATGTGCCCGGGCTTGGGCCGTTCATGAACGCGCGGATGGCGGACCTGCGCGACATCGGGTTCCCCTTCCACGTCACGAGCCATGACAAGACCTTCCTGCCGGTCCTGCGGATGACCCATGCGCTGGCGCTCGCCTATGTGGTGGCATCCCTTCCGCTGGTGCGCCACGCCTGCGCCCATTGGGCGGCCGAGCCGCTGCGGGTGATGGGGCGGCAGGGGCTCTTGATCTTCTCGGCCGGGGCGCTTCTGTCGCTCGCCGGGCAGGTGCTGCTGCAAGCCTATCCCGACCAGCCGCTGGTGCCCTGGCTCTACATCCCGGCGGGCATCCTCGCGCTGATCGCCATCGCCTGGCTAGGCGACTGGAAACGCCGGATCGGCCAGCCGGAGGCGCGGAGCCTCGTCGCCAAGGGACCGCGTCCGCTACCTGCGGAGTAGTCCCCGAGACTCGCAACCCGCGCGGGCCCATGCTACCCCCCGCCCCAGAGGCGCGGATCGCAAAGGAGGCCCCATGACGAATTATCCGAACTACGGCCATATCGACGGCCCCATCGTGATGATCGGTTTCGGCTCCATCGGGCGCGGGACGCTGCCCCTGATCGAACGCCATTTCGACTATGACGCCAAGCAGTTCGTGGTGATCGAACCGTCCCATGACGCACATACGTTTTTGACCCAGCGCGGCATCCGCCACGTCGAGGAAAAGGTAACGCGGGAGAACTATCGCGCGCTTCTGTCAGGCCTGTTTCCCGACGGGAAAGGGTTCTGCGTGAACCTGTCGGTCGACACGTCGTCGCTCGACATCATGAAGCTCTGCCGTGAGCTGGGCGTGCTCTACATCGACACCGTGGTCGAGCCTTGGGAGGGGTTCTATTTCGACACGCCCGACAACGCGGACCGGACGAACTATGCCCTGCGCCAGACCGTGCGCGACGAAAAGGCCCGCAATCCCGGCGGTCCGACGGCGGTGAGCTGCTGCGGGGCCAACCCCGGCATGGTGTCGTGGTTCGTGAAAGAGGCGCTGATGACCCTGGTGTCCGACACCGGGCGATCGGACCCGATGCCGACGAGCCGCGAAGACTGGGCGCGGCTCATGCAGTCACTGGGCGTCAAGGGCGTGCATATCGCGGAGCGCGACACGCAGAAGTCCTCGCAGCCCAAGCCCTTGGGCACCTTCGTGAACACATGGTCGGTCGAGGGCTTTATCTCGGAGGGGTTCCAGCCCGCGGAACTGGGCTGGGGCACGCATGAGACGTGGCTGCCGGAAACGGCGCACAGCTATGACACGGGGTGCCAGGCGGGGATCTGGTTCGAGCGGCCCGGCGCGATCACGCGGGTGCATACCTGGTGCCCGACGCCCGGTCCGCAATACGGGTTTCTGGTGACGCACAACGAGGCGATCTCGATCTCGGATTACTACACCGTGGGGGCGCCTGATGCGCCGGCGTATCGCCCGACCTGCCACTATGCCTATCGCCCCTCGGACGACGCGGTGCTGTCCTTGGAAGAGTGTTTCGGCTCCGGCGTGACCCAGACCAAGCACCACATCCTCGACGAGAACGAGATCATCGGCGGCAGGGACGAGCTGGGCGTGCTGCTCTACGGGCACGAGAAGAACGCGCTCTGGTATGGCTCGCGTCTGAGCATCGAAGAGGCACGGGAGCTGGCACCCTTCCAAAATGCGACGGGGCTTCAGGTGTCCTCGGCGGTGCTCGCGGGGATGGTCTGGGCGCTCGAGAACCCCGAAGCGGGGATCGTCGAAACCGACGAGATGGACCATGTGCGCTGCCTCGAGGTGCAACGTCCCTATCTCGGCCCGGTCGAGGCGCATTACACCGACTGGACACCGCTCGCGAACCGCTGGACGCAGTTCGAGGAAGACATCGACGAGAGCGATCCCTGGCTGTTCCGGAACGTGCTGGCGAGCTGAGGCGGGTCAGGCAGCGGGATGACCTTCAGGCCGCTGGGCCATGGGGATGCCGAGGCCTTGGGCCGACCACGATTCTAGGATTCCGGAATCCTAGAATCGTGGAATCCTTGGAGCGTGAGCGTTTTCAATCGCTTGCCATTCTGAGGCCTTTCGCAAAGGTTAAGATTGTTAGACGACCTTCGCCCGACGAGTGGCGAACGGACCGGCCAGAACTGCCGCCGAGTGCCTGCCTCGGAGCGAAAGCGGGCGCGCCGACGAGGCTTCGAATGCCGCTTGCGCGGCATCCGACCGACTTGGGGAGAGGCTCTGCCTCTCCCCAAACCCCTCACCGAAGTATTTGAGAAGCAGTGAAGAAGGCGCTGGAATCGCGTCTGTTTTTGCGGGTGTTTTCCGTTGCGCCTGATAGGGTGCGGAAAACGGAGGGATGGGCATGGCAATCACGCGGCGGGCGCTGTTGTTGGGCACGGGAGCGGCCTTGGGATATGGCGCGGCCTGGCTGACGGGGGCGAAGCTGCCGGTCTTCGACGGTGTGGCCCTGATCGAGCCGGCGGCAGGCGACACGGTCCTGAACGATGCCTCCACCTTGTCGGCGACCCCTGTCGCGAAACATGTCGTCCTGCGCGATGGTCCCGGCGAGGCGCTGGTCTCTGCCATCCGTGCGGAACTGCGCGAGGCGCAGGAAAGCGGGCGGCCCTTCAACATCGGGGCTGCGCGGCATTCGATGGGTGGTCAGGCGATCCCTGCGCGGGGCCATGCCGTGACCTTCGACAACGGCTTCGTGGAGGTCGACAGCGAGACCGGGAGATATCTCTGCCACGCTGGCGCGCGCTGGTCCGAAGTGATCGCCGCGCTTGATCCAGTAGGCCTGTCGCCCAAGGTCATGCAGTCGAACAACGATTTCGGGGTGGCCGCGACCTATTCCGTCAACGCCCACGGATGGCCCGTGCCCTTCGGGCCGATGGGATCGACGGTCATCAGCCTACGGATGGTCTTGCCCGACGGGGAGCTTGTCACGGCCTCGCGGCAGGAGAACCCGGAGCTCTTCGGGCTGGCGATGGGGGGCTACGGGCTGATCGGGGCGATCGTGGACATGGAGGTCGAGGCCGCGCCGAACACGCGGCTCGTGCCGAGTTTCGACCGGTTGCCCGCCGAGGAATACGCGCCTGCGCTCCAGAAGGCGCTCGACGATCCGAATGTGACCATGGCCTACGGGCGGCTCAACGTGGAGCGTGCGGCGTTTTTCGAGGACGCGCTCCTCATCACCTATCGCGAGAGCGCCGATCAGGCGGATCTGCCCGAGGCCACGGGCTCGGGCTGGGTCAGTCACGCCGCGAGCCGGATCTATCGCTGGCAGCTGGGCAACGAGCAGATGAAGCGGCTCCGGTGGTGGCAGGAGACGACGCTGGGGCCGATGGTCGCGAGCGGGCCGGTCACACGCAATTCGCTCATCAACGAGCCGGTGGTGACGCTCGACGATCGCAACCCGAGCCGGGTCGATATCCTGCATGAGTATTTCGTGGGCTTCGATCGCTTCGGCGACTTCCTTGCCGCCTGCCGTGCGATCATTCCGGCTTCCTACCAGGAGTTCCTCAACGTGACGCTACGCTATGTCGCCACCGACGCGGAGTCCGTGCTCACCTATGCGCCGGTGCCGCGCATCGCCGCCGTGATGTCCTTCTCGCAGGAGATGACCGAACGGGGCGAGGCCGACATGGCGCGGATGACGCGGGAACTGGTGGAGGCGGTCATCGCCATCGGTGGCACCTATTACCTGCCTTATCGCCCGCATCCGACGCAGGATCAGCTTGTCGCGGCCTATCCGGCGGCCCCCGACTTTGCCGCGGCGAAACGGGCGCTCGATCCGGGGCTGACCTTGCGCAACCTTTTCTGGGACCGTTACTTCAGGACGCTATGACACGGCTTCGCTACATCTGTTTCGGCTATTTCGTCGCGCTCATGCTCGCGGCGTCGGTGAACTACATCCCCGGTCTGACCGACGACGAGGGACTCGCCTTCGGGATCTTCGCGCTCGACCTCTATGACGACGCGCTCCACGTCGCCTCGGCGCTTTGGGCGCTGATCGCGGGGTTCATGAGCCACCGGGCGGCACAAACGTTCCTCATTCTTTTCGGGGCGGCCTATCTGGGCGACGGGGTCTTCGGGTTCTTCACCGGTTGGGGATATCTCGACATGGGGATCTTCACCAACGAAAGCCTCGGCATGGACTGGTCCCTGCCCCGGCTCTTTGCGAACCTGCCGCATCTGGCGCTCGGTGGTTTCGCACTCTGGGCCGGGGTCACAGAGACGGGTGGACGATGAGGCGGCTTCTGCGCTGGGGCCTCAGAGCGGGTCTGGCGATCGTGCTGATCGTCGTCGTGCTGATGCTGCCCGTCGCGCGCAACGAGCTCTCCTGCACCGCGCCAGTGGAAGCGCAGTCCTATGTGCCCCTTCTGCCCGAGGGACAGCGGCGGGCAGAGGCGCGCACGCTCATGACCTATCCCGAATGGCATATCGTCCATGCCTACGACGACTACGGCCGGGTGATCGCGGACGGCGACCCGCACGACTTCGGTTATCTGCGTGCCATCGGCGGTTACTGGTCGTCGCTCTGCGCCCTGACCAAGGCGTCGGGCGCCTTGGGCGGCGTCGATGGGTCGACGAAACAGCTTGTCTATGTGATCGGGGTCAGCTTCACGGCGGAGCTTCTGCTCAAGGCTGTTTACGAAGAAACGCTGGGGCGCATCGCGACCTGGATCGGGGGGCGGGAGCGCGCGCCACTCGATGAACTGTCGGCGCGGCAGGCGGCGGACTATGCGCGGTTCCTGCAGCAGACCCCGTGGTATCTGTGGGATTTCGACGGCGCACAGGCGGAACTGGCAGCGGCATCGACGGGTGTCTTTCGCGACCGGGAACGACGCTTTGCATTGGGCGTCGAGAACCGGGCCAAGGCCGCTTACGCCGCGGCCATCGCGGCGGCGGTGGCGGCGACAGGCAACGATGCGCTGACCCTGCGCATGGTCGTGACAGGTGCCTTTCCCCTGCCCGAGGGCGCGAGGGAGGTAGGCACCCTGCCCGAAGGACCGGTGATCGAGACGCCGCGCTACCGGGTGCTGACCGGGATGATCGACCGGATGGCCACGCAGGGTGCGGAGTTTTTGGAGATCGCGGGCAATGACGACATCCTCCTGACCGCGATTTCGCCCGAGCCGGAAGTGGCAGGGGCGCTCTTCAGCTTTGCGCGGCAGGGCTATGGCGATTATCGGCACCTGATCCTCGTCAAGGTGGCCGATCTTGCGTCAACGCTGCGTGGCCTGTCGGCGCGGGGGCTCGTGCTCGAGCATGTCCATGACTATTAGGCGGATTGCGCTTGGGCTGGTGGCGATGGTCGCCGGCTGGGTCCTGGTGCTGGTGGTGGTGGGGCTTGTGTCGGACGCCGCCCCGGCCCATGTGGTGCTCTTTCCCGGACAGGGCTTTCTGGCGGAACTGCCCGACGGCGTGGCGGTGGTGGACCGGTCGCCGCTGAGCGTGAGCCTGCGCTCCGATCCGCCGGGGCCGACCGGCCCGCTCTACCGGGCCGGGGCCTTGATCGTGCTGCCTGCGGGGTTGCCGGGATGCCTTCCCTTGCCGCAGGCGATGCGCCCGCGCTGACGCTAACGCTGAACCCGCGCGGCGAGCCATCCGGCCCAGGAGGAGGTATCGCCCGCAAAGGCGTTCAGGTCCACGTTGCCTTTGATCCCAGGTGCGACACCGGTGCCGGAATACTGCCAGAAGCTCCAGCGTTCGCCGGGATAGCGTTCCGAGGGATGCGCCGCGACCGAACGCAGCCAGAACTCGACCCCACCCAGCGTGCCCAGCGCGTTGTCTTCGTAGAAGTCCGGCGTCACATAGACTACGGGGGGCGTGCCGTAATGTGCCTGGATAACCCGGGAATAGCGGCGAATGATCTCGTGGATCTCGGCCGGTTCCGGGAAGATGCGGCAATTGCGCGACTGGTGGTTCCACTCCATGTCGAGCACCGGAGGAAGATCGCCCGGCTGGCGCGGGACATTGGCGATGAACCAGCGCGCCTGTTCTTCGGGCGTGCGGCAGAAATAATAGAAGTGATAGGCCCCGACCGGCACCCCGGCGGCGCGTGCGCGCGGTGCATTGAGCGCGTAACCCGGATCGAGGTGGTCGCCCCCCTCGGTCGCCTTGAGCCAGGCAAAGCTGATGCCCGCGTTCTTGGCGGAGAAGAAGTCGATCTCGCCCTGATAGCGCGCCGCGTCGATGCCATGGACGGCATAGCGGTTGGGCATGATGCCCTCCCACTCATGCGGATCGGTGTCGCCAAAGCGCGAGGGGATACCGCGCGCCGGGTAATTCTCGGCGAGCAATTCACGTGGAGATTCGAGCCGGCCGCGTTGTGGGCTCTTGCCACAGGCGGTCAGCACCAATGCTGTAAGAAGTAGGAGGATGACGAGCGTTGACCGCCCTTTGGCCATCGCGGGAGTTGCGAACATGACTGTCCCTTGGTTGGTGTTCTTGTGTTTCTGCCTCGGGGTCGAGCGTAACCAAAGGGAGGCGACTTTGCACGGGGGCGCGCGCACCGATCACGCAAGCGTCAGCGCGTTGCCGCTTATGGACAAGGCGGGGCGACCCTTCCGGGTTGGGACCGTTCGTGAGACAGGCCATCCGGGGCTCTCGCGGAGAGCGCGGGCCGGGGGTTTCACACCCCCGGACCCCCGTGAGGTATTTATGAAGCAGTGAAGGAGCATGGGAAGCGGGGCGCAAGGGGCACCTATCTCGCGCGCCCTTCCCCAAGGCAGACGAAGGCGATAGACCACGGGGATGCAGGAACTTGACATCTTTGCCGTATGCCCGCCCGGGCTGGAACCCCAGCTCGCTGCCGAATGCCGGGCGCTTGGCTTCACGCGAGGCAAGCCGGAGGCCGGTGGCGTCACGCTCCGGGGCGGCTGGTCCGAGGTCTGGCGTGCCAACCTCGAATTGCGGGGCGCGACACGGGTCCTTGTTCGGCTGGGGAGTTTTCCCGCCTTCCACCTCGCCCAGCTCGACAAACGGGCACGCGGGTTCGATTGGTCCGTGCTGCAGCCGCATATCCCCGTGCGCGTCGATGTGACGACCAACAAGAAGTCCAAGATCTATCACGCGGGCGCGGCGGCCGAACGGATCGAACGCGCGATCCGCGAAGAACGCGGGGCCCCTATCGAAGCCGAAGCCCCGGTGCGGATCATGGCGCGGATCGACCGCGACCTCGTCACGATCAGCATCGACAGCTCGGGCGAGAGCCTGCACAAGCGCGGCCACAAGCGGCATACCGGAAAGGCTCCGATCCGGGAAACGCTTGCGGCCCTTCTGCTTCGGGCCTGCGACTACCAACCGGGAGAAGCCGTGGTGGATCCGATGTGCGGGTCGGGCACCTTTCTTCTGGAAGCCGCGGAATGGGCATCGGACCTTCAACCCGGTCGGGACCGCGACTTTGCCTTCGAGCATCTGACGAGTTTCGACCCGGACGCCTTTGCCTCGCTGCGACGTGACGGATCGGCTCCGGGAGTCGCCGCGGTTTTCTACGGCTCGGACCGCGACAGGGGCGCGGTGGACGGAGCGCTTCGCAACGCCGAGTCCGCCGGGGTCGACGGCCTGTGTCACTTCACCTGCCAGCCGCTCGCCGCGCTCGAACCGCCACCGACGCCGCCCGGCCTCGTCATCTTGAACCCGCCCTATGGCGAACGGATCGGCGCCGAGAAGAGTGGAAAGGGGCCGCTCTATGCGCTCTACGGCAGTTTCGGCAAGATCATGACCGAACGCTTCCCCGGCTGGCGCGTGGGGCTGGTCACCTCCGACCCGAATCTTGCGCATGTCACGGGGCTCGACCTGTCCTCGGGGCCGGTCATCGACAATGGCGGCATCAAGGTGAAGCTCTATCAGGCGGTCATTCCTCGAGGATCCTGACGATGTCGGGCAGGACCGCCTGTTGCACCGGCACCATCACCTGCGCCATGGCACCCATCACGCCCTGCATATAGGGCTGCATCTTCGACATGGCCGAGGCCCCCGCGTCCGACTGGTAGAATTCGGTGAGCGCCTCGATCTCCTCCACTGTGAAGAGCGCGGACATCTGGGTGACCATGACCTCCATGACCTCCGGCTTCTTCTCCATCATTGCCACCGACAGGATCGCGCCGATGCGGGCCATCTTGTCAGGGGAAATCTCGACATCGGCCGGAACGCCGGCACGGAAGAATTGCGCGACCATGGCGGGGGCGAACATGTCGTCGATCTGGCGTTGCACGACGGGCAGGCCGGCATAGGCCTCGGCGGCACTGCGCGCGTCCTCTGCGGAGAGGGGCGCGGCGGCGAGATAGGAAACGAAAGCAAGAGCGTGACGCATGAGAGGGCTCCATCCTTTCGGGTCAGAGTGGCGCGCGATGGACCCCCTGTGAAGCCCCGGCTTGTGGAGGGGGAGGGTTTTCCGCAGGATCGCCGCAACGAAGGAGGCAGTCATGAGAGTATGCGTCGGCGGGATCACCGGTTGGACCGGGGGCGAGATTGCACGCGCGGTCGAAGCGGCGGAGGACATGGAACTGGTCGCGGGCCTGTCCCGGTCGCGCGCCGGAACCGAGGTCTTGGGCGCTCCCTGCTTCGGGACCATCGAAGAGGCGCTCACGGTCGATTGGGACGTGCTCATCGACTACACCGCGCGAGACGCCGTGCTGCACCATACGCTTGCGAGCCTCGGAGCGGGGCGGCGGGTGGTCATCGGAACTTCCGGCCTGACCGCCGAAGACTTTGCCCGGATCGAAGCGGCGTCGAAAGACGCAGGGGTCGGCGTCGTGGCGAGCGGCAACTTCGCCCTGACCGCCGCGCTCATGACCCGGTTCTCCATCATGGCGGCGGACTACCTCGACTGGTTCGAGATCATCGACTACTCGCGCCCGAAAAAGACCGACGCGCCGACCGGCACGGCCCGGGAACTGGCCGAGCGCATGGGAGCAGTGAAACAGCCGCGATACGAGGTCGACCCGGCGACGGTCAATGGCGAGCCGGGTCTGCGGGGCGGCACGATCAACGGGGTTCAGGTGCATTCGCTCCGGATGCCGAGTTACTCCGCCACCGTCACCAGCACCTTCGCGAACGGAAATTCCCGGCTGACGATCACCCATGACGCGGACACGCATTCCGCCGACATCCTCGTGCCGGGCACGCTTCTGGCGGCGCGTCGGGTGATGGAGATGCAGGGGCTCACGCGCGGTCTAGACCGGCTGCTGTGAGCTCTGGGGGCAGACGTTAACCATTTGCCTGGAAACCGGTGCCTCCTGACCGACCGTAAACCGCACCTTAACCGAGCGACCGCTAGACCGGTCGACGGGTGAAATCAGAGGTGCGGTGGGATGAGCGCGCAGGGAAACGCGCCCATCATCATCAAGAAGGTGAAAAAGGGTGGTGGCGAAGCCCACCACGGTGGCGCATGGAAGGTGGCCATTCGTTGGTTCCTTTAGTCAGTCGGCGCATCTTTCGCGCCAGTGAGAGGTCCGCCCGCGCGGGGCGGGTTCCAGAGTCGTTCTGACCTCTGCGCGCCGTTGACTTCCTGGCCCGCGCCACCCCCTCAGGATGCAGGGTCAACCTGCGACGGGAGTGCTAAAAGAACGGTGAACGTATTCGCGGCGATTATGTCGGATTTTAGGCGAAATCGCGGCTGCTTCCGGTCCGCTGTCCTTGATCGCGCGTCGCCTTCCTCAGGCGCGCTTGTTGAAGCCCGGGTCCGGTTTTCCTAGGGCGCTCGACTGACCATCGCGTCCATAGGTCCGAAGGTCCGGGGGCGCAGTCGTCACCTGTGCGAGCTGGTCTTGCACCGCCTTGAACCCGCGCGCCGAAGCCAGCAGCAGATCGCTGTTGCGTTCGGCCCTACGTTTCAGATCGGCGAGGTTGTGGCGCTGAAACCGGGGGCGCGCGAGTTTCTTCAGGAATCGTTCCTTTTCGACGGCCATCCTGTGCACCGCCGCAATGTCCCCCCGCAGGATGAGAGCCTTTTCATAGTCGAGAAACCGGGAAAACGCCTGCGCCGTGTTCTTGCCGTCAAAGAATCCCATCGGCGCGCTCCTTCAAGGCATCGAACAGCATCTCCGACAGACCGATCCCGCCCGCGTCGACCATCATTCGTGCCTGTTCGGCCCGCAGGAAGGACGCGAACTGTTCCTCGCCCGCGCCACCGCCAAAGGTCTCGGGCAATCCTCCGAGACCTGCCGACTTCAGCATCTCGGCCAGGAATGTCGCCTCCAGGTCCTTCGCAACGGCACGAAGCCTATCATCGGTCGCAACGGCCGATTGGTCTACCGTCCGCAACGAGGGTTCAATGGGAAGCGTCGGGGCGGATATCTGCATGGCGGTCCTTCGAATTGCGCGAATTTCCGCGATCCTGACCTGCCAGTGGTAAAGAATCGGTAAGGGATCGCAGGTTACATGACGGCAAGCGGCGTCAGAAAACCGGAGCATGAATGGACCTGCCTATTGCAATTGTCGCCCCGCCACCCGCGCCTTTGGGGGGACCGGTGAATCCAATCAGACATGCCAACGCCAACCGTGGCTTCGAAGCGGCCTTCGACGAGACGAAGGCGAAGCCTTCGACTGGGGACGGGACGCAGGACATCGGGCCGGATAAGGCCGGGTCGAAGGCCTGCGTGCCCGGGGACGGGCAGAACGGAGAGCCGGATGACCAAGCCGGTCCTGTCCCCTCGGAAGTCGCAGGCCTTGTCGCTGAAGCCCCGGCTCCGCTGATTGCGGTTTCCTTGCCGGATGTCCGGCAGATATCAGAGATGCCCGCGGGCGACGCCGTGGAAGCCGCTGTGGTTGCGGGGCGCGACACGCTCTTGCAGGGTGTGGGTCCGACGGATGACTCCCCCCTGCCGCCTCCGGTGGTCGTCGCGCCAGCAGGGTCCGGGCCACAAGCGGCCGACGACGCTCCGGTTGAAAAAGGATCCCGGAATGGACCGCGGCCCGAGGGAGGCTTGGTGTCGTCGGTACACGACGTCGAAGCCGGGACAGATGGCGTCCTCGCTCCGATTGGGCGCGGCGCAGGGGAGACACTGCCAATACTTCCCGGCCCGCCCCGTGCGGCCCTGGTGCCCACATCCCCACCGAACCGCGCGCCCTCCTCCGCGACCCAGCGTCCGGCGCCGAAACCTACGTCCGAAGTCCCGCCTCTGACGGACATGAAACCAGACAGGCCTTCGATGCCGGAGCAAGCTCCGGCGCTGGCACCGCGCCCACCCATTGAAGAACTTCCAGAAGACCAAAGCCCGGGCGCATCGCAAAAAAATCATGTCGATACCGAAGCCCTGAACCCGCGACTCACGCAGATGAACCTTGGCTCGGACGCTCAGCCCCAGGCCTCCGAAACGACCTCGCCTTCTCTCCTGCAATCAGCTCTCGATGGTGTGCCCGTTCAAACTGGCCAAGACACAGCCGGGGAAATGAACTTCGAGCTGGGAACAAAGGCCGCCGAAGGCGCCATGTCGGGAGTTGCCGCGCGCGCGGAACGCACGGGGGCGATGACGTTCGACCCCACTTCTACCCCTACCATGCAGGTTGCACGGCAGATAACGGAGCAGCTTGCCGAGGTCGTGAAGGGAGGAACGGAAGGCAGTCTCGAGGTGTCGCTCCGTCCGGCAGAGCTTGGCAGGCTGAGCCTCGCCTTTTCGTCCGACGGGGCGGCGATGACCGTGACCCTCACGACCGAACGGCCGGAAACGCTCGACCTCGTCCGGCGCAACATCGGTCTCCTGGAACAGGAGTTGCGGGGCCTTGGCTACCAGTCCCTGAACTTCAGCTTCGGCGAGGGCGCGCCCCGGTCGGGCCAGGAATCGAGTGGCTCGGGAGAGCCGTGGAAGAAGAACGAACCTGCCCCGACGAACGATATCCCGGACGCCGCGCGCCCAGTTGGCTTGCCCCGGTCCACCGGCGCGCTGGACCTGCGACTATGAGGAGAACGACATGGATGTGACCTCCACGACCTACACCAACACGACCTATGGCGCGTCATCGGGCACCGCCGGTTCGGCGACCGGACAGGGCACGATGATCTCGTCGGACTTCGAGACGTTTCTGAAGATGCTGACCGTGCAGATGGAAAATCAGGATCCGCTCAATCCGATCGAAAGCTCCGATTACGCGGTGCAGCTGGCCACCTTCTCCGGGGTCGAGCAACAGGTGCGCACAAACGACCTTCTGAAGGAGGTGCAGGCACAGCTGGGCGTGCTCTCGATGTCCGACCTCGTCGGATGGGTCGGCATGGAAGCGCGCGCGACCACGTCGGCGTATTTCCAGCTGGCACCCGTCGACCTCGCCCTGGCACCCGCGTCCGGGGCGACGAGCGCCTTCGTCGTCGTGCGGGACGCCGCGGGGCAACAGGTCGACTGGTTCGAGGTCTCGGTCGCCGAAGAAAGCACCCAATGGGCCGGGCTCGGCCCCACGGGAACCTTGATGCCGGAGGGGGACTATTCCTTCCACCTTCAAAG
Source organism: Maritimibacter sp. DP1N21-5 (assembly GCF_019218295.1). Classification (NCBI taxonomy): domain Bacteria; kingdom Pseudomonadati; phylum Pseudomonadota; class Alphaproteobacteria; order Rhodobacterales; family Roseobacteraceae; genus Maritimibacter; species Maritimibacter sp. DP1N21-5. The sequence goes on along the minus strand of NZ_JAHUZF010000003.1, from coordinate 285,069 downwards.
CTACAACGTGGACGGGCTGATGACGGAAGCGCAGATGGCCGTCTATTCGGAGGTGGTGGAAGCCAAGGTCGAAGGCGGACAGACCATCCTGATCCTCGCGTCGGGAGACGAAATCGCCGCGACCGACGTCGATGCGCTTCGGGCGCCGCAGGGATGACACACGGCCAACGCTCAGAACCGGGCAACAACCGGCTGGAACTCGGTCAAGGCAGCGGGTAACGGTCCCGAGGAAGGAGACCGCGATGTTCACGACCATTCTGATCGGCAAACCCGGCACGAACGCGATCGACGCGACGACGGCCGAATCCCTGCGCAATGCCTGGGGAGGCAATGGCCTTCGTTGGCTCGCGCCGGGCGACGCGGCTGAATTCGACATGCCAGCGATGCCCGACACCCGATGGTCGGTCTGGGAGGACCTTCAGTCTCTCGGACTGGACCTCGTCGTCCTGCCCACGCGGAACCGGAAGAAGCGCATGCTGCTTGCCGACATGGACAGCACCATGATCCAGCAGGAGTGCATCGACGAACTGGCCGCCGAAGCCGGCGTCGGGACCCATGTCGTCGATATCACGGCCCGCGCCATGAACGGCGAGCTCGACTTCGAGGCCGCGCTTCGCGAGCGGGTCGGACTGTTGAAGGATCTCCCGGCCGAGGTGATCGACCACGTGCTCGCGACGCGCATCACCTTCATGCCCGGCGGCCGTGACCTGGTCGCGACCATGCGGGCGAACGGCGGCCATGCGGCGCTCGTCTCTGGCGGGTTCACCTCCTTTACCCACAAGGTCGCCGCGCATCTGGGGTTTGACGAACACCGCGCGAACACACTCGACATCGTCGACGGCAAGCTCGCCGGCACGGTTGCCGAACCGATCCTCGGGCGCGCGGCCAAGGTGGCGGCGCTGGAAGAGATCAGCGCGCGGCTGGGCCTCGGGCATGAAGACGTCATGGCAGTGGGCGACGGGGCCAACGACCTTGGCATGCTCGGGCTTGCGGGCGCCGGGGTGGCGCTCCACGCCAAACCCGCCGTCGCGGCGCAATGCGACATCCGAGTGAATCACGGTGACCTGACGGCGCTCCTCTATATTCAGGGCTACGCCAAATCCGAGTTTGTGAGTGGATAGTCTCCGGATCCCCGGCTGCGCAAACCTTCGCCGGTCGCCCAATCCCCCGTATTCGTGCGATTTTCCGCCGACGGGGCTTTCAAAATCCGGCGAAAACACGTTACAATCCCGCCCATGAGTTGAACGGGCCGCCGAGCCATGAAAGACCACGCAGATGGTAGAATGGCACCCAAGGTGGGCCAAGAGGCAGTAGCAGTCTGGAGGCTGTGTTAGACATGACATCACGCATCGCACAGGGTCTGTGCTTCGCGGCGGTCGCCATGGGCGTCGGCGTCGGAGCAGCTTGGGCTCAGGAAAGCACGAACCGCGTCGCGGCGAACACCGATTGGAGCGTCTTCGTCGAAGGCGACCCGCAGGAATGCTGGAGCGTTTCCAAGCCGAAACAGACGGTCAACACGAAAGACGGCCGCTCGGTCGCCGTGAACCGGGGCGACATCCTGCTCTTCGTCAGCTACCGCGCGGACGCGAAGGGCGTCGTGAGCTTCACGGGGGGCTACCCCTTTGCGGGCGGGTCGACCGTCACGCTGACCGTGGGCGACAGCACGTTCAACCTCTTCACCGACGGGGAATGGGCCTGGTCCGGCGGCCCGGAAGAGGATGCCAAGATCGTGGCGGCGCTGAAGAACGGCGCGAATGCGGTGCTTGTCGGCAACTCGAGCCGCGGCACGCGGACCGAGGACACCTTCAGCCTCATGGGCTTCACTGCCGCCGTGGACGACGCTGGCGCGCGCTGCCAGTAAACCGACCCCTCATTTGTTACCGCGCCCCGGTCCGCACCGGGGCGTTTTCTTTTGATTTGTGCTAGGGTTTCCCTATATAGCCCCTCATCCCACTGGAGCTTGGACAATGACCGCATCGGCCCCGATCACACAGGACGTTCTGACGATCCCCCGCAAGGATGCGGAGGGGGCTGGCCCCCTGTCGGGCAAGGTGAACCTCGTCGGTCTCACCCGGGACGGAATGCGCGAGGCGCTGATCGCGGCAGGCACGCCCGAAAAACAGGCGAAGATGCGCATGGGTCAGGTCTGGCAATGGGTCTACCAGAAGGGTGTGCGCGACTTCGACGCGATGACCAACCTCGCCAAGGACTACCGCGCGCTCCTGTCCGAAAACTTCGAGATCCGCATTCCCGAGGTCGTGTCGAAACAGGTCTCGACCGACGGCACACGGAAATACCTCGTTCGCATCGCAGGCGGGCATGAGGTCGAGGTCGTCTATATACCCGAGGAAGATCGCGGCACGCTTTGCGTGTCGTCGCAGGTCGGCTGCACGCTTACCTGTTCCTTCTGCCACACCGGCACGCAGAAACTCGTGCGCAACCTCACGGCGGGCGAGATCGTCGGCCAGATCATGATGGCGCGCGACGACCTGGGCGACTGGGTCCCGGCCGGCAAGGGCATGGGCGAACAACCACGTCTGGTTTCCAACATCGTGCTGATGGGCATGGGCGAGCCGCTCTACAACTTCGAGGCCGTGCGCGATGCGATGAAGATCGCGATGGACGGCGAGGGGATTTCCCTCAGCCGCCGCCGGATCACGCTGTCCACTTCGGGCGTCGTGCCCGAGATTGCACGCGCCGGCGAGGAAATCGGCTGCATGCTCGCGATTTCGTTCCACGCGACGACCGACGAAACGCGCGACAAGCTCGTCCCGATCAACAAGCGCTGGAACATCGAGACGCTGCTTCAGGCGCTGCGCGACTATCCGAAGCTGTCGAACTCCGAGCGGATCACCTTTGAATACGTGATGCTCGCTGGCGTGAACGACACGGACGAGGACGCCTATCGCCTGCTCGAGCTGATCAAGGGCATTCCGGCCAAGATCAACCTCATCCCCTTCAACGAATGGCCCGGCGCGCCTTACAAGCGGTCGTCCAACAATCGTATCAGGGCCTTCGCGAACATCATCTATCAAGCGGGCTATGCCTCGCCGATCCGCACCCCGCGCGGCGAGGACATCATGGCGGCCTGTGGACAGCTCAAGTCCGCCACCGAACGGGCGCGCAAGTCGAAGGCCGAGATCGCCAGGGAAACCGGGCTCTAGGAACTTCCTGACCCCGCCCTCCGTTTGGTGTCGTCAGGAACGACGCCCGCGAGCCGCGGGGGAAAGGAAGTCATGGCCGACCTAACCTGTGACGTTGCCGTGATCGGCGCGGGCACCGCCGGGATCGCAGCCGAGCGGAACGCCCGCAAGCACGGCGCGACCACGCTTCTGATCGACCCTCATTTCAACGGCACCACCTGCGCCACGGTGGGCTGCATGCCGTCCAAGGTTCTGATCGCCTCGGCCCGGGCAGCGCATGAGGCCCGGCGGGGCGAGGACTTCGGGATCGCGACCGGCGAGGTCACGGTGGATGGCGTCGCGGTCATGAAACGCGTGCGGGCCCTGCGCGACCGTTTCGCGGGCGGCGTGCGCGACGGCTTCGCCAAGTTGCCCGAAGGCACGATGGTCCAGGCCCGCGCCCGGTTCACGGGCCCCACGACGCTCGCCCTCGACGACGGCCGGGAGGTCGAGGCCAAGGCGATCATCATCGCAACCGGCGCCACGCCGATGGTTCCCCCGCCTTACCGCGATCTCGGGGACGCGCTGCTCACCAACGAGGCGATCTTCGATCTTCCCGACCTGCCCCAGTCGCTCGCGGTCATCGGCGCCGGGGTCGTCGGGCTGGAACTTGCGCAGGCAATGGCGCGGTTGGGTGTTCGGGTCAGCGTATTCGACATGGGGGAAACGCTTGCCGGCGCGCGCTGCGACCGGACCGAAGCGGCGCTGAAGGCCGTGCTCGAGCGCGACCTTCACCTGCATATGGGGACCAAGCCCGAACCCGAGGCGACGGAGGGCGGGGTCACCATCCGCTGGGACGACGGGGAAGCGCAGTTCGACAAGGTTCTGGTCGCCACCGGCCGCCCGCCTGCGCTAGAGGGTCTCGGGCTGGAGGCGACCGGCCTTCATCTCGACGACCACGGATTGCCCAAGGTCGATCCCGATACGATGCAGTGTGGCGACGCCCCCATCTTCATCGCGGGGGACGTGAACGCGGATCGCCCTGTGCTTCACGAAGCCTCGGATGAAGGCTCGATCGCGGGGCGTAACGCGGTGGCCTACCCGGCCCTCATACGCTCTGACCGCAAGACCCCGTTCTCGATCATCTTCACCGACCCGCCCTTCGTCTCCATCGGGGCGTCGCCGGATGACGGGGCGGTGACCGGCACGTCCGATTACGGCAATCAGGGCCGCGCGCGGGTGGACGGGGTCAACGAAGGGATCGTCCGTCTCTATGCCGCCGCGCCCGACGGGCGCTTGATCGGGGCCGATCTGTGTTGCCCCGGTGCCGATCACCTGGGGCACATGCTGGCCTGGGCCGTGCAGGGCAAGATGACCGCGACCGAGATCCTGGCGATGCCCTATTATCACCCGACTCTGGAGGAAGGATTGCGCAGTGCGCTGCGCGATATCTGCGGGTCCGTGCCCATCCCGCTGGCCGGCGATCAGGACACCGTCGGCCCGCCCGGGGCCTGACGCCTAGTTGAAGGTGCCGGTAACCCGGCCCAGCAGCATGAAGGCCCTGGCCGTTCGCGTGTCGCCCATGCGCGCAATGTCCTCGTCGCTCGCGCTGTCCGCGAAGTCCGAGAAGATCTCGTCGAATCGGCGCAAGAAATGGTGGGCTGCGTCGCGAAAGATCGGGTCGGCTTTCATCCGCCCGGCCGTGAGCGCCAGTGACGACCGGTCGCGGATCCCGCCCAGCGCAGCCACCTCGCGCCCGCGCGCACCGGCGGCGAAGCGCCGCCAGATTTCGGGCCGCGCGCGATCCGGGCGCAGGTCGTCCATATAGATCCCGTCCTGCGCCAGAAGCGTCAGCACGTCTTGCGAGGCCTGCACGAGGCGGGCGGTCTTTCGGTCCTTCAGCGCCCGGCGCAGGGCGGCGAAGCCCGCCTCGTCCTCGGCGTTCTCGGGGAAATGGAGCGCCCGGATGAAGTCATCGAGCGACAAGGGTGGCGCTGTATCGACCGGCTGCGGATCGAAGGCGAGCGCCGCCTGCGCCTCGAACGGCCCCTGCGGCAGGCGCGGCTTCGGTTCGGGGAGCGGCTCGGCGCGTGGCAGGGTCCGCGTGGTCGTGAAGGTCGCCATGGCCTGTTCGGTCTGACGCTGCGCCTCCTCAAGCTCACGCAGCTTGGCCTCGACTTCGGGCGCGCGGTCGGGTTGGACCTGCGATTGCGTCAGGTAACTCTGTCGCATCGCGTCGATGGTGGCCTGAAGGCGCACGGTCTCTTCGCGCATCGACTGTGCCGAACTTGCCGCCGTCGCCGCCAGCCAGATGATCGCCACCGGGAGGAAGACCGCGAGGAGCGTGACGAGCATGTTTGACGCCGAGGCCCCCGACAGGCCGTTGTCCGCCACCAAAAAGAATACACCGCAGCCCACGATCCACAGGGCCGACAGGCCAAGCGCGATCAGTGCGCCCGGGGTCCATCCGCGCCGCGCCACGGCGTTGCGGGTCAGAACGCCCATTTCGATCTGTTCCGAAACTTTTCCGTCTGCCATCGCGTCCTCAGCGTGTCCGCGCACGAGTCACGGGTCAAACACCCCCGGTATCAGATATAGTCGATCCCGAGGATTTCGTAGCTTTTTTCGCCACCTGGCGTGCGCACTTCCACGCTGTCGCCTTCGTCCTTGCCGATCAACGCCCGCGCGAGCGGCGACTTGATGTTGAGCTTGCCCTTCTCGAGGTCTGCCTCGGGCTCGCCCACGATCTGGTAGGTCTTTTCCTCGTCGGTGTCCTCATCGACCAACCGCACGGTCGCGCCGAACTTGACCGAACCGGAGAGTTTGGCGGCATCGACCACTTCGGCCAGCCCGATGATGCCTTCGAGTTCCTTCACCCGGCCCTCGATGAAGCTCTGTTTTTCCCGGGCGGCATGGTATTCCGCGTTCTCCGACAGGTCGCCATGTTCGCGCGCCTCGGCGATCGCGGCGATGACGGCGGGGCGCTCCACCGACTTCAGGGTCTTCAGTTCATCGTTCAGCGCGGTATAGCCCGCGCGGGTCAGTAGAATCTTTTCCATTGGCCTTACAGTTTTCCGTCTGAGTGCCCCGTTGTCACCCAAACGGACGGGCAGGACACGGGGGAGCGGCGTTGCGCTGCGCTATCGTCCGGCCAAAGAGAAAGCAAGATCAAGCACATTGCAATGAAGATATTTCTCGTCGCAATGACGGTCTTGGCCCTGTGCCGCAGCCTTCACATAACGTTGCGGCGCAATTGACCCTCACCTGACCTCCCTGTAGGCAAGGCGAAACAAAATTTCGTCTGGGGAGCCGGATATGGCTGAAGTTGAACGCGAGTCCATGGAAGTCGATGTTGTGATCGTGGGGGCAGGCCCCGCCGGTCTTTCGGCGGCGATCCGTCTCAAACAACTGGATCCCGAGCTGATGGTCGTTGTCCTCGAGAAGGGGTCCGAAGTCGGCGCGCATATCCTGTCGGGTGCCGTGCTCGATCCCGTGGGGCTCGACAAGCTCCTGCCCGACTGGCGCAGCATGGGTGCGCCGATCACCAACGAGGTCAAGAAGGACAACTTCTACCTCCTCGGCCCGGCGGGCAAGATCCGCGTTCCGAACTGGCCGATGCCCAAGCTCATGTCGAACCACGGCAATTACATCGTGTCGATGGGCAACGTGACCCGCTGGATGGCCGAGCAGGCCGAGGCGCTGGGGGTCGAGGTCTATCCCGGCATGGCGGCCTCGAAGCTGGTCTATGGCGACAATGGCGAGGTCAAGGGCGTCGTGGCCGGCGAGTTCGGCCTGAACCCCGACGGCACGCCCGGCGACGGCTATGAGCCCGGCATGGAGCTTCTGGGCAAATACGTCTTCATCGGGGAAGGCGTGCGCGGCTCGCTCGCGAAAGAGCTGATCGCGAAATACGAACTGTCCAAGGGCCGTGACGTTCAGAAGTTCGGCATCGGCATGAAGGAAATCTGGGACATCGACCCGGAGAAGCATCGCGAGGGCACCGTGACCCACACGATGGGCTGGCCGCTGGGCAAGAACGCGGGCGGCGGCAGCTTCATCTACCACATGGAGAACAACCAGGTCGTCGTGGGCTTCGTCGTCCACCTCAACTACGCGAACCCCTACGTCTATCCCTACATGGAGTTCCAGCAGTTCAAGCACCATCCGGTGGTGGCCGAGCTTCTGAAGGGCGGCAAGCGTGTGGCCTATGGTGCCCGCGCGATCACCGAGGGCGGCTATCAGTCGATGCCGAAGGCGGTCTTCCCCGGCGGCGCGCTTCTGGGCTGCTCCATCGGCCTTGTGAACGTGCCCCGGATCAAGGGCAACCATAACGCCATGCTGTCGGGCATCTCCGCCGCCGAAGCCGCCTTCGACGCGATCAAGGCGGGCCGCGAAGGCGACACGCTCGATGCTTACGAGACCGAGATCCGCACCGGCGAGATCGCCAAGGACCTCAAGCCCGTGCGTAACGTGAAGCCCCTCTGGGCGAAGCGCGGCCTGATGGCCTCGCTCGGGCTGGGCGGTTTCGACATGTGGTGGCAGTCGCTCTTCGGCTTCTCGCTCTTCGGCACGATCAGCCACGGCAAGACCGATGCCGAGGCGACGGGTCTGGCCAAGAACTACAAGGAAATCGACTATCCGAAGCCCGATGGCGTGCTGTCCTTCGACCGGTTGACCAACGTGTCCTTCTCGAACACGAACCACGAGGAAAGCCAGCCCTGCCACCTGAAGCTCAAGGACCCGTCGATCCCGATCGAGGTGAACCTGCCCAAATACGCCGAGCCCGCGCAGCGCTATTGCCCGGCTGCGGTTTATGAGGTGGTCGAGGGCGACAACGGCCCGAAATTCCAGATCAACTTCCAGAACTGCGTCCACTGCAAGACCTGCGACATCAAGGACCCGAGCCAGAACATCAACTGGACGGTGCCTCAGGGCGGCGACGGGCCGAACTATCCCAACATGTGACTCACACATGCAAAAGTGACCGACGGGGCCGCCATAGTGCGGCCCCTTCCATTGAACCCCCCCTGCCCCGGCGTTACGGTCGGACAACCACGATCAGGAGAGGTCGCTTTGCCCACATCCTTCCGCTTCATTCGCGCTGCCGGCTGCTCGGCCCTGCTCGCCGCGCTACTCGCCACCACGACCCTGCCCGCGAGCGCACAGGACATGGACGGCTTCACCGGCTCCTACCTTGCCGCACGGTCGGCCGACGCCAATGCCGACTTCAAGGCGCTGGTGGAATACGGCACCCGCGCGCTGGCCGACCGGCCCGACAATGCCGGGATCATGGAAGGGCTGCTCGTCGCCCACATCGGGCTGGGACAGATCGACATGGCCGTGCCCGTCGCGCGGCGTCTGACGGAGCTTTCCCCGTCCAACGAACTCGGCCAGCTCGTGCTCCTCGGCGATGCCATGGGCAGCGAAGACTGGGCCGGTGTCGACCGCATCCTGTCGGGCGATTTCAGCGTCGGCGGACTCATGGACCCCTTGATCCGCGCCTGGGCCGCAATCGGCGAAGGCAAGATGTCGGATGCGCTCGCGATCTTTGACGATCTCGCGCAGGACGAGGTGGCCGCGCAGGTCTCGGCCTTCCAGAAGGCGCAGGCGCTCGCCTTCGTCGGGGACTACGAGGGAGCGGCCGAGATCCTCTCTGGCGAAACCGTGCCGGTGACCCTGAACCGTGCGGGCGTCATCGCCTATGCGCAAATCCTGAGCCAGCTCGAACGCAATCAGGAAGCCGTTGCGCTGATCGACGAACAGCTTCCCGAAACCGGGGATGAGGAAATCATGACGCTGCGGGCCGAGCTCGATGCCGGCAAGCCGATTGATTTCGACGCGATCCGGTCCCCCAAGGACGGATTGTCGGCGCTCTTCTACAACGTGGGCGAAGCGCTCGCCAACGAAGCCTCGCCCAGCCTCGTCCTCATCTACGCGCGCCTGTCGGAGCATCTGAACCCCGACAACGTGGGCGCGACCCTGTTGACCGCTGCGGTCTTTGAAAACATGGGAAACAACGCGCTCGCCGTGGAGACCTATGACCAGATCGCCGACGACAGCCGGGCCTGGCCGCAGGCCATGATGGGCAAGGCGAACGCGCTCAGGCGCATGGAGCAGCCCGAAGAAGCCATCGCGGCGCTCTCGCAGGTGGCCGACCGTTTCCCGGAGCTGTCCACGATCCATGTCGCGCTGGGCGACGCCTATCGCTACGAAGAAGACTGGGCAGCCTCGCAAGCCGCATACGACGACGCCATCGCGCTCTATACCGAAGATCACCCCGCGCAATGGGCGGTCTACTTCGCACGCGGCATCGTGCAGGAACGTCAGGACCTCTGGACCGAGGCCGAGGCCGATTTCCGCAAGGCGCTCGAGCTGCAGCCCGGGCAACCCTCCGTGCTCAATTACCTCGGCTATTCCTACGTCGAAAAAGGCGAGAACCTCGACGAGGCGCTCGACATGATCCGCGATGCGGTCGAAGCGCGTCCGAACGAAGGCTATATCGTCGACAGCCTCGGCTGGGTCTACTACCGCCTCGGGCGCTATGACGAAGCCGTGGTCGAGATGGAAAAAGCCGTCGCCCTCATGCCGGTCGACCCGGTGGTGAACGACCACCTGGGCGATGTTTATTGGGCCGTGGGCCGGGTGCGCGAGGCCGAGTTCCAGTGGCACCGTGCCCTGAGCTTCGTCACCGAAGACAGCGATCTGGACGAGGTGAAGCCCGACCGGATCCGCCGCAAGCTTGAAGTGGGTCTCGACACGGTGCTCGAAGAAGAGGGCGCCGAACCTCTTCTGACGCGGGAGCGCGCCGCTGCTAACTAAGGTTTTCGCCCCCGCCAAGGTGAACCTCACGCTGCACGTCACCGGGCAGCGCAAGGATGGCTATCATCTGCTCGACAGCCTTGTCGTCTTTGCCGATGTGGGCGACCGCGTCTCGGTGATGGAGACCGAGGAGATGCGCCTCGACGTGACCGGGCCGATGGCTTCGGGCGTACCCACGGACCAAAGCAATCTCGTCTGGCGGGCGGCCGCGCTCTTCGACCGGCCCGTTGCGATCACGCTCTCCAAGTATCTCCCCGCCGCGGCAGGGATTGGCGGCGGCTCGTCCGACGCGGCGGCGACGCTTCTCGCGATGTCCGACCTCACTGGACAGACCCGTTTGCCCGAGGGCTCCGTGGAACTGGGTGCGGATGTGCGGGTCTGCCTGATGCGGCGTGCCAGCCGGATGCAAGGCATCGGCGAGGTGGTCGAACCGGTGCCGAACCTGCCGCCGCTCTTCGCGGTCTTGGCGAACCCCCGTGTCGAAGTGCCCACGCCCGCCGTTTTCAAGGCATTGACCGCAAAGGAAAACCCACCGATGGCCCTCAAGCTCCCGAAATGGCAGGGCACGCGGATCCTCATCGACTGGGTCGCGTCGCAGCGGAACGATCTGGAAGCCCCCGCCATCGCCGCAGCGCCGATCATCGCCGATGTGATTGCATCCCTGGCCGCACTTCCCGGTGCCCGGCTGGCCCGTATGTCGGGCTCAGGTGCCACCTGTTTCGCGCTCTTTGACACGCGCGAAGCCGCAGACGCCGCCGCCGCGACGCTCGCCCAAGCTCAACCTGAGTGGTGGGTCACGCCCGCGACGTTCAGCTGATCCGCTCGACCACGTAGTCCGCAATGTCGTGCAACATGTCGCGGATCGGGTCTTCGGGAAGCGATGTGAGCGCGGCCTTCGCCTTGTCAGCCCAGCCCAGCGCCGCCTGCCGGGTCTCTTCGAGCGCCCCGTGACGGTCCATGATCTCGAGCGCCCGCTCGAGGTCGCCGTCGCGCTGATCGGCCTTTTCCATCGTCCGCTTCCAGAAGGCGCGTTCCTCCGCATCGGCGGCCGCAATCGCCTTGATGATCGGGAGCGTCATCTTCCGGTCGCGGAAGTCATCGCCCACGTTCTTGCCGGTCGCCTCGCCGCCCCAGAAATCGAGAAGGTCGTCGACCACCTGGAACGCGATACCCAGAGCATCGCCATAGTCATAGAGCGCCTCGACCTGTTCCTCTGACACCCCGGCGAGGATCCCCGCCGCTTCGGTCGCCGCCGAAAAGAGCGCCGCAGTCTTGCCACGCACGACCTTGAAATAGATCTCTTCCGTCGTCCCGATGTCCTGCGCCGCAGTCAGTTGCAGCACCTCGCCCTCGGTGATCGTGGCCGAGGCATTGGACAGCACCGCGAGGATGCGCAGGCTCTCGGTGTCGGTCATGAGCTGGAACGCCCGGGCCAGTAGATAATCGCCGACCAGCACGCTCGACTTGTTGTCCCACAAGAGGTTCGCGGTGGGTCTCCCGCGCCGCTGAGCACTTTCGTCCACCACGTCGTCGTGAAGGAGCGTCGCGGTGTGGATGAACTCGATCGCCGTGGCGAGGATGACGTGCTTGTCGCCCTCGTAGCCGCACATCCGCGCCGCCGCGAGCGTGAGCATGGGGCGCAGCCGCTTGCCGCCCGCTTCGACGAGATGCGCCGTCACTTCGGGAATTCTCGGCGCATGTGCCGAGGCCATGCGGGTCCGAATCATGGCATCCACTGCGTTCAGATCGTCGCGCAGATGCGCGGCGAGCCGTTCGTGCGGCTTGTGCGCTTTTTGGTCCAGCATGTTCATGATCCCGTCCGCCCCGCCAGCGGTCAAATTCCGTCTGTCTCGACACACGGCGGGGATACGCTTTAAACCCTCAGTATGAAAGAGCTTCTACGCACCAATGACCCGACCGTGATCGCCTTTGCCAGCGCCATGCTGGCGGGCGAAGGTATATCCGTGTTTCCGATGGACGTCCACATGAGCACGCTGGAAGGGTCAATAGGAATTTTACCACGTCGTCTTATGGTGGCTTCCGATGATCACGCGCGGGCCCTACGAATCCTGCGCGACAACGGGATCGACGTCGAGGAGACATGAGCATGGGATTCGCCCGCAGCGTGGTGACGGAGGACAAGTTCCTCGGCGGACAATTGAAGCTGAAACAGCCGCGCGACGGTTATCGTGCAGGGGTTGACCCGGTGTTCCTCGCCGCCTCGGTGGCGGCGCATGCGGGGGAAAGCGTGCTCGACCTGGGTTGCGGAGCAGGGGCGGCGGCGCTCTGCCTGGCCACCCGCGTCAAGGGGCTGCGCCTCGTCGGTATCGAAAGACAGGCGGACTATGCCGATCTGGCACGCATCAACGCATTCGACAACAACATCGAAATGGACGTCGTCGAAGCCGATCTCGCGAATCTGCCGCCCGAGGTGAAGGTCGACAGTTTCGACCATGTCATCATGAACCCTCCCTACCACCTGCGCGACCGGTCGACGCGCTCGGACGATCCGGGCCGGGACGCCGCCCTCTTCGAGGATACGCCCCTGTCCACCTGGGTCGATGTCGCGACGAAGCGCCTCAAGCCGCGCGGCTATCTGACGATCATCCAGAAGGCCGAACGCCTGCCGGAAGTACTCGGCGCGATGGACGACCGTCTGGGGTCGATCCTCGTGAAGCCTTTGTTGCCCCGGGAAGGACGGGCCGCCGTTCTGGTTCTGGTCACCGCGCGCAAGGGCGGTCGCGGGGCCTTCCGGCTCGCCGCGCCCCTGATCCTGCATGACGGCGCAGAACATGTGGGCGATGTAGAAAGCTACCGGCGCGAGGTTTCCGCGATCCTGCGAGGCGGAGCCCATCTGCCGCTCTGGTGAACCCGCATCGCCGGGTCGGATCGCGTTCCGGCAACGACGTTGAAATATTGCTGCGCGGCAGCACGGGAATCTTAGGCATTTGTTTGCCACGCACCCAGAACATTGCAACGATTCCGTGACACGACTCGAATTTCATGCTGCAATCATCGGGCGATTTCAGACAAGGAGGACGTCATGGACTTGAGCTCCCGCCTGCAGGAACTCCGTCGTAAACACGCAGCCCTTTCGGATCAGGTCGAAGCAGCCCAGCGCAGCCCGAGTGTTCCGGACACCGAAATCAAGGCCATGAAGAAAAAGAAGCTTCGTCTCAAGGATGAGATCGAGCGACTTGCCATGACCTGATTACCCTTTACCCGACATCGTCAGCCTTCCGTCCCGCGAGCGCCGCGATACCGGCGCCAGCGGCGATGAGCATGGCCGCGAGAATGAGCACCGAACTTGGCCGGGCCACCCCGGCCAGGATCAGTACAAGCGTGGACAAGAGCGGCGCCGCATAGCTCGCCGTGCCCAGAAGCTGAATATTGCCGCGCTTCACACCCACATCCCACGTGTAGAAGGCAAGCCCGACCGGACCGAGCCCGAGGCCGATCACCGACGCCCAGCCCAGCGGCGATCCCGGCCAGATCGTTTCCTCGACCGCCAGATGCGCAAGCGCCGACAGGACCGTAGTCGCGATGCAATAGATCGCGACCACGTCGGTCGGCACCGCCCCCAGCCTGCGCGACAGGACCGAGTAGCTCGACCAGGTCAAAGCGCAGAGCGCCGCGAACCCGTAGCCGGCTGCGTATTGCACCGAAAACCCGAGTTCCCCTCGCACCATCAACAGGGCCGCACCGGCAAAGCTGACGAGCGCGCCCAGGACGTGACCCATACGCAGCCGTTCGCCCGGCAGAAGCCCCGAGAAGAGCACGATGAGGAGCGGCCAGAGATAGGCGATCAACCCGGCCTCGGCCGCGGGGGCGTTCCGCAGCGCCGAGAAGTAGAAGAAATGGTAGCCGAAGAGCCCCGCTGTGCCAAAGAGATAGACCCAGACCGACACCCCGGCGAGGCGGCGCCATCCCCCGGTCGCGCTGACCCAGACCACCCCGATCGCGCCCCCGATGGCGAAACAGATCGCGTTGAGTTGCAGCGGGGGCACCGGGGCCGTGCCAACGGTGAACAACGCGAGGAGCGCCCAGAGCAGGACGGCGGTGAAACCGATAAGTGTCGCGCGCATGGTCATTCGGCTCACATGACATGAAAAAACCGGCCCCGAAAGGCCGGTTTCCTCTCCTCCCAGAGAGGGCGCGTCAGACCAGATGCTGCGCGCCGTTCGCCGTGATCGTGGACCCGTTGATGAAACCCGCGTCATCGCCGGCAAGGAAGACCACGCAACGCGCGATCTCTTCCGGTTCACCCAGACGCCCGGCGGGGATGCCGCCGATGATGCTTTCGCGGACCTTCTCCGGCACGGCCATGACCATTTCGGTCGCGATGTAGCCGGGGCAGATCGCATTGGCGGTGATACCGGCCCGCGCGCCTTCCTGCGCGAGCGACTTGATGATGCCAAGATCACCGGCCTTGGTCGCTGCATAGTTCACCTGACCGAACTGGCCCTTCTGGCCGTTGATCGACGAGATGACGATGATGCGGCCGAACTTGCGTTCCCGCATGCCCGGCCAGACCGGGTGCACGGTGTTGAAGACACCGGTCAGGTTCGTGTCAATCACCTGGTGCCACTGTTCCGGCGTCATCTTGTGAAAGGGCGCGTCGCGGGTGATCCCGGCGTTCGCCACCACCACGTCGATCGGGCCAAGGTCGGCCTCGACCTTTTCGATGCCGGCCTTCGACGCGTCGTAGTCGGCCACATTCCATTTGTAGGTCTTGATGCCGGTTTCTTCGGTGAATTTCGCTGCCGCTTCGTCGTTGCCGGCGTAGGTCGCCGCCACTTCGTAGCCCTCGGCCTTCAGCGCCTTCGAAATCGCTTCGCCGATGCCGCGTGATCCGCCTGTCACCAGTGCCACTCGTGCCATGGTGCGTCCTCCCATTCGTTTATGTCCGGTAACTCTGTTATCCTGAGCGCGCGGTCAGCGCAACATTATTGCGCGACTATTATACGCCCACAGCATGAAAAAGGGCGCCGAAGCGCCCTTTCCCGTGTCCGCCGCTTAGGGACGTTCGAGGCACATGGCCACGCCCATGCCGCCACCGATGCAGAGGGTCGCGAGACCCTTCTTCGCCCCGCGACGCTGCATCTCGAAGAGCAACGTGTTGAGGATGCGGGCCCCGGAGGCACCGATCGGGTGACCGATGGCGATGGCGCCGCCGTTCACGTTCACGATGGCCGGATCCCAGTCCATGTCCTTGTTCACGGCACAGGCCTGCGCCGCGAAGGCCTCGTTCGCTTCCACGAGGTCGAGGTCCGAGGCTTTCCAGCCAGCTTTCTCCAGCGCCTTGCGCGACGCGAAGATGGGTCCGACGCCCATGATCGACGGGTCGAGACCGGCCGTCGCATAGGAGGCGATCCGCGCCAGCGGCTGGATGCCACGCTTTTCGGCCTCGTCCGCCGACATGAGCAGCGCGCCCGCTGCGCCGTCATTGATACCCGAAGCGTTGGCGGCGGTCACCGACCCGTCCTTGGTGAAGGCCGGGCGCAGCTTCTGCATCGCGTCCATGGTGGCGCCGTGGCGAATGTATTCGTCGGCATCGACCACGATGTCGCCTTTGCGGGTCTTCACGGTGAAAGGCACGATCTCGTCGGCGAACTTGCCGGCCTTTTGCGCAGCTTCCGCCTTGTTCTGCGAGGCGACGGCGAATTCGTCCTGCATGTCGCGGGTGATCTGCCACTGTTCGGCGACGTTTTCCGCGGTCTGGCCCATGTGGTAGCCGTTGAAGGCATCCCAGAGTCCATCCTTGATCATCGAGTCGATGAACTTCATGTCACCCATCTTGTGACCCGCGCGCAGGTGCGCGACATGGGGCGAAAGAGACATGTTTTCCTGACCGCCCGCCGCGACGATGCCGGCATCGCCCAGTTGAATGTGCTGGGCAGCCAGCGCCACGGCACGCAGGCCCGAACCACAGACCTGGTTGATGCTCCAGGCGGCGCTTTCCTTGGGGAGACCCGCGTTGATATGCGCCTGACGCGCCGGGTTCTGACCCTGACCGCCCGTAAGGACCTGACCCAGGATCGTCTCGTCCACATCCGCCTTGTCTATACCGGCCCGTTCGACCAGCGCTTCCAGCACGGTGGCGCCAAGGTCATGGGCGGGGGTGTTCGCGAAGGAACCGTTGAAGCTGCCGACCGGGGTGCGGGCGGCAGAGGCGATAACGACGTTCGTCATGAGATGTCCTCTCCTCGTTGCGTGACGCAGGCGAATGGCCGCAAGTCACCTTGGTCAATTGGATGCATCATGCGCCTCGCACGATTCTCCTCCGCGCATCCATTGGCCAAAAGGACTATGCCGCATCGCAGAACGAATCAAGCGACCTATGCGCGCAGGCGGGTATTCGGGCCCCCGCCCGCCGCCTGGTCGGGCCGGGCCCGTGTCGCGCGTCGCCATGCGGGATTGACCGTGGGCATCCCGAAGAAGAAGCCCTGGAGAAAGTCGCACCCCGCTTGCGCGAGAAACAGCGCGTCGTCGCGGGTTTCCACGTTCTCGGCCACGGTGAGCATGTCGAAATGCTGCGCGAGGGACAGCATCGCCTGACAGATCACCTGATTGTCCGGGTTGTTGGCGATGTCCTTCGTGAAGGCGCCGTCGATCTTGAGGATGTCGAAGTAGAAATCCTTGAGGTAGCGAAAGGCCGTGTAGCCCGCGCCGAAATCGTCGAGCGCGAAGGAGATGCCGTGGCCCTGCATCTCGCCCATGAAATGCTGCACCAGTTCCGGCAGGACGATGGCGGTGCGTTCTGTGATTTCGAGGATCAGCCTCTCGCCCAGCGTGGGGTCGCGGTCGAGCCAGTGGACGAGCGTCGCCTTCCACCGGGGGTAGCCGATCGAGCGCGCCGACAGGTTGATCGACAGGCGCAGCGACGGTTCTTCGGCCAACGCTTGCAGCCCGAGGTCGAGTGCCAGCGTGTCGAGAACCCGGCCAAGTTCTTCCCGCTCCACCACGTCGATGAAGTCGCGGGCAGGAATGATCCGGCCGGTGTGATCGGTGACGCGGATCAGTCCTTCATGAAACGCCACCCGGTCCGGCTGCCGGCTTTGCATGATCGGCTGGAACGCCAGCAGAACCTGTCGCCGCTCCACCGCGCGGCGCACCATCGACATCGTGTCCTGATCCCGTCGGGCGATCGCCATGGTCAGGGGCGAGGACAGTTCGACATCGGGGTCGACAGGGTCGAGGATCTGCGGATTCGCCATGGCTGCCTCATCTTGCGAACGTCGCGACATGATTGCGTCAAAGCTGCTAAGAAGCTGTAAAATTCCGGATTATTGGTGAATTGTCCGGAAACACTGACGAAGGACCGGGAACGATGGGCGACAGATGCGGCTGGTGCGGGGACGACCCGCTCTACGTGGACTACCACGACCGGGAATGGGGCGTTCCGGAACATGACGGCCGCGCCCTGTGGGAAAAACTGATACTCGACGGGTTTCAGGCGGGGCTCAGCTGGATCACCATCCTTCGCAAGCGCGACAATTTCCGCGCCGCTTTCGAAGGGTTCGATCCCGAGGTCATCGCGACCTGGGGTGAAGACGACGTGCGCCGATTGCTTGCCGACGAGGGCATCATCCGCCACCGGGGCAAGATCGAGGCGACCATCGGCAACGCACAGGCCTACCTCGACATGGGCGGGGCCAAAGGTTTTTCACAACAGATGTGGGCCTACGTCGGCGGTGCGCCCTTGGTGAACGACTTCGCCTCGCTCGCCGAGATCCCGGCGGCGACACCCCTGTCCACGCAGATGTCCAAGGACCTGAAGAAGGCAGGGTTCCGTTTTTGCGGGCCGACCATCGTCTATGCCTGGATGCAGGCCTGCGGATTGGTCAACGACCATATCGTCGGCTGCCCCGCGAGACGGGTTGACGCCTAGCACCACTGGCCGCGCGTCAACCTGTCGTTCAGAGTTTAGCGAAACTTTCCCAAGGGTTATCCCTTCCGGGATTCCGGAATTCCAGAATCCCGGAATCCTCGAGCGGCGGCAGGCTACCCAGGATCAGAGGTTGTCTTCGACCCGGAACCCCGCCGGCACGAGATCGATGCCCTCCAGCACCAGAGCGGCCAGCACGTCGCCCACCTTCGGCGCGATCCCGAACCCGATCTTGAAGCCGCCGTTCGCCACGAAATGTCCGCTCCGCCCCGGCCAGGGCCCGAGCATCGGCGACCGGGTCCTGGCCCTCGGGCGAAGTCCGGCCCAGCGCGCCAGCACCCGCGCCTCGGCCAGTGCAGGCACCGCCGCCCGGGCGCGCGCGATGACGTCGTCCAATTGTCCATCCGTCGCCGTCGGGTCGTCGAAGTCCCGCTCGCTGGTCGAGCCGATGGCGACGGTCCCATCCGCGTGGGGGATGACATGCACCGTCTCCGCAAAGATCTGCGGCAGTGCACGCGCATCGAAATCGAGCACAGCTGCCTGACCCTTGACCGCCGTGCCGACCTCTCGACCAAACGCGGCGCTCAGCTCGACGAGCCCCGCCGCGCCCGTCGCGTGGATCACCGCGCCCTCCAGTTCACCTCCGTTAGAGACCTCGCCGCCCAACGCCTGCACCGCTGCCGCGAGCGCCGCGCAGGCCCGGTGAGGCGACATGCGTGCGGTCAGCGTGTCATGGATCAAGAACCCCGTCGCGGACTGCGGTCCCCAGTCGCCCTTCTCGACGACCTCCCAGGCATAGAGCCCCTGCCACAGCGTCTTTGCGGTCTCACCCCGCGCCCGTGCCAGATCCAGCGCCCGCGCGTCCGCGATGGGTTGAAGCCGTCCGGTGCGCGCATATCCGGCCGATACGCCACCAGTGTCCTCGACCTCGGACCAGAAGGCTTCGGCCCGGTCCAGCGCGTCGAACTGAAAGGCCTTCTTCGGGTTCCAGTTCTCCGGCACATGGGGCGCCAGCGCCCCGACGACCCCGCCAGATGCGCCGCCCCCCGGTCCCCTGGGGTCGATGACCTGCACCCGCGCCCCGCGCCGGGCACAGGCATAGGCGCAGGACAGCCCGAAAGCCCCCGCTCCCAAAACCGTGACATCCGCCATTGCCAAGGCTCGAGCCCTCCGTCATGCCTGTCCTGACCGTTCTAGGGGAGCCGATGCACGACGACCAGACAGCGATGCTCGATTGGCGCGACGGCGTGATCCCGGTCTCGACGCGCTTCGACGATCCCTATTTCAGCCTGAACGGCGGGCTGGAGGAGACGCGCCACGTGTTTCTGGCGGGAAACGACCTGCCCGCACGTCTGCGCCCCGGCTTCCACGTGGCCGAGCTTGGCTTCGGCACGGGGCTCAACATGCTGGCCCTCGCCCTTGCGGCCGAGGGTCACGGCCCGATCCGTTTCACATCGTTCGAGGCCTTTCCCATGTCCGCCGCCGAAATTGCCCGCGCGCTGGCAAATTTCCCCGAAGCGCGCGCCATCGCGGACCCGTTTGTTGGCGCGTGGGATAAAGGCGCGCGCCTCTTCACCCTCGGCCCCCTCGCGGTCGAGGTGAAGATCGGCGATGCCCGGGACCTCTTGCCGGCGTGGGAAGATCAGGCCGATGCATGGTTCCTTGACGGTTTCTCGCCCGCAAAGAACCCGGAACTCTGGTCACCCGACCTCATGGCCGAGGTCGCCCGCCATACGACCTCGCAGGGCACGGCTGCGACCTATA
Organism: Maritimibacter sp. DP1N21-5; assembly: GCF_019218295.1. Taxonomy (NCBI): domain Bacteria; kingdom Pseudomonadati; phylum Pseudomonadota; class Alphaproteobacteria; order Rhodobacterales; family Roseobacteraceae; genus Maritimibacter; species Maritimibacter sp. DP1N21-5. The sequence continues at coordinate 265,476 of NZ_JAHUZF010000003.1, read as the reverse complement.
CCGCCGCAGGTTTCGTGCGACGCGGTCTCGCCGAGGCGGGCTTCACCGTCGAACGCCGCCCGGGCTTTGCGGGCAAACGCCACATGACCATCGCGTGGATGGGCGCATGAAGACCCAGAACAACCGAACCGGCATCCTGCTGATGCTCGCCGCTGTCTTCGTCTTTGCCGCGCAGGACGGCGTGTCGCGGCTCCTTGCCGATAAATACAATGTGCTGCTGATCGTGATGATCCGCTACTGGTTCTTCGCGGGCTTCGTCGCGATCATCGCCTCGCGCAGCGCGGGTGGCATCCGTCCTGCCGCAGCGACCAGCCTGCCTTGGCTCCAGATCGCCCGAGGCGTGCTTCTGGTCGTGGAAATCTGGGTCACGATCTATGCCTTCGTGAAGCTCGGCCTCATCGCGACCCACGCGCTTTTCGCCTCCTACCCACTGATGATCGCCGCGCTGTCCGGTCCAGTCCTCGGGGAAAAGGTCGGTCCCCGCCGCTGGGCGGCGATTTTCGCAGGCTTCGTGGGTATCCTCGTGATCCTGCAACCGGGTTTCGCGGTCTTCTCGCCAAACGCGCTCATCGCGCTGGCGGCTGCGCTTCTCTTCGCGGTCTACGGGCTCGCCACACGTTATGTCGGTCGGGTCGACAGTTCGGCGACCTCGTTCTTCTGGACCGGCATCGCGGGTGTCGTCGTCGCGACGCTTGGCGGTGTTTTCTACTGGGAGCCCATGGCGCCCGGCGACTGGATCTGGATGGGGGCGCTCTGCATCACGGGGGCGCTGGGGCATTACCTCCTCATCCGATGCTACGAAGTGGCCGAGGCAAGCGCGGTGCAGCCATTCGCCTATTTCCAGCTCGTCTTCGTGTCGATCCTCGCGGTCGCCTTCTTCGGCGAGACGATCGAGCTACACGTGGCGCTTGGTGCCGCCATCGTCGTCGGTGCGGGCGTCTTCACAGCCTGGCGCGAACGCCAGAAGGGCAAGCGCGTCACTTCCGTTTCAACAGGTCCGTGAATTCGAGAGGCCCTTCGGGCACCTTGCCGGTGAGCCGCGCCTCGTAGATGGGCAGGCTTTCGGTCACCCGCATGACGTAGGTCTGGGTTTCCTCGAAGGGGATCATCTCGATCCAGTCGACCATGTCCACCGCCGGATCGCGCGGATCACCGTTCGCCTCGCTCCAGGAATTGGCCCGACCCGGCCCTGCGTTGTAGCCGACCGCGATCAGGACCGGGTTGTTGCCGTAGCGCTCCATCAGATGGGCGAGGTATTCCGACCCCAGCCGCGTGTTGTAGCCGGGATCCGTGGTGAGCTTGCCGGGCTCATAGGCGATGCCGACCCGCGCCGCCATGTCCTTGGCCGTCCCCGGCATGAGCTGCATGAGGCCAAGCGCCCCGGCGGGTGACTTGACCACGTGGTTGAACTCGCTCTCCCGCCGCGCGATGGACAGTTCGAGCGCTCGCGGCACCTTCGGGTTGCCGGTGCCAATGTCGGGCACCGGGAAATAGGCGGCCTCCAGCACCTTGCCGAAGCCCGCGTTGTATTTCGCGATCTTGAGCGCGAGGTAATGGCCCCCGACGCTTTCGGCCCAGGCCGCGAGTTGCCCGGTTTCGTGCCGGTCGAGCCGTTCGGACAAGTGGATGACGAAGCGCTCGGCCAGATAGGTATCGCCCACCGCATGGGCCAGCCGCGCGGCCTCCATGATGGGCAGGTCCCAGAACGCGGCCTCTTCGAACCCCGAGAAATCCTCGGTCCCGGCCAGCGCCGGATCGAGCGGCATCCCGGCCTTTTCCGCCGACAAAAGCCCGTAGAACGCCGTCTGATGCCCGCCGCCGAAGGCATAGGCCTCTTGTGCCTCGTCCTCGCGTCCCAGTGCCTCGAGCGCCCTGCCCTCGAAATAGCCAGCCCGCGACTGGCTGATCGGCGTATCCACGGTGGCGCGGAAGGCGCGGAAATGCTCCAGTGCCTTCTCGGGCTGGTCGAGGAAGCGGAGCGCAATATAGCCCGCGAGCCATTCGCAGTCTTCGCGGTTCCAGCCCTCGGCGATGTGGTGATTGGCGGCAAGGTCATAGGCAAGCTGGTAATCGCCCGCCCGCATCGCAGCCCGCGCATAGTTGCGCCGCCAGCGGCCCCATTCGTCGGGGCGTCCGAGGTTCGTCTCCGACGCGGTCCGCTCCATCAGAAGCGCCACGGCGTCTTCCGACCGGCCCTTGTTCGCGCGCCACAGGAATCTTTCAAAGGCCAGCCCCGGATCGCCGGACAGCGCCGCAGGCACCGCTTCGATCATCTTGTCGACGCCCGGCCGCGATTCGCGCAGCCCGATCCGGGCCCGGGCGAGGATCTGATGCTCGGTGTCGACCCGCGCCATATGCCGTTCCGCCTGCGCAGACAGGCCGCGCCACAGGAGCATGTCCATACGCTCCCAGTGGAGCTTGCCAAGCGTCTTGGGCCAGTCGTGCATGAACTGGTTTTCCTCGGCGGCACTCAGCGACAAGGTCGTCCAGGCCCGTTTCGCCTCGGCCATCGCGGCCTCTTCCTGACCGGTTTCCCAAAGCGCCCGCGCGTACCGCAAAGACCCGGTTCCGGTCTCGGGCTTCACCTCGGCGAAGAAACGCAGCACGTCGCCCCGGATCGCGTCGGCGGGGATGTTCTTCTCCGACCGCGACCGAAGCAGGTCGAGCCCCGGCCAGTCGCCGCGCCGTTCGAGGAAATCCACCGTCTGGGCGAAGGTCCCGTTGCCTGCGCGCAGCCGCTGCCACTCGATGATATCGCGCGCCACGGTGCCGGGCGCGCCCGCAGCCTCTCGCGCCTCGTCCCATTTTCCTTCGGCTTCAAGAGCGACCGCCCGTTTCAGCGCCTCCACACCCGCGTCGTCCTGCGCAAGAGCGGGACCGCCAAGGGTCAGAAAACACAGAAGGATCAGGCGGATTTGTCGTGCGGCAAATGTCGTCATGGCGATACCTCTAGCGCGCCGTGCAATGTCCTCAACACACATTCTTGGCATTTCCCCGCATCGCGGCTAGTTTCCGCCGCGTTTTACCGGGCGAGTCTGCCCAAGGCCATGATCGGCCATCAACATAAAAGGAGCGTGTCATGTTCAAAGGATCCTACCCGGCCCTTGTCACGCCGTTCAAGGACGGCACGGTGGATACCGATGCGCTCAAACGTCTCGTCGACTGGCATGTCGATCAGGGCTCGCACGGGCTCGTCCCGGTCGGGACCACGGGCGAAAGCCCGACGCTGCTCCATGAAGAGCATGAACTGGTCGTGGAAACGGTCGTGAACCATGCCGCCGGTCGGTTGCAGATCATTGCCGGCGCCGGATCGAACAACACGGTCGAGGCGCTTCATCATGTGAAACACGCGAAGGAGGTCGGCGCAGATGCCGCCCTCGTCGTCACGCCCTACTACAACAAGCCGACGCAGCGCGGGCTTCTGGCGCATTTCCTCGCCGTGGCCGACGTCGGCCTGCCGATCATCATCTACAACATCCCCGGCCGCTCCGCGATCGACATGGCGCCAGCCACCATGGGCGAGCTTGCCAAGCACGAAATGATTATCGGCGTGAAGGACGCGACCGGCGACCTGGCCCGCGTGGCCTGGCAACGCGACCTCTGCGGCATCGATTTCGTCCAGCTCTCGGGTGAGGACGCCACCGCGCATGGCTTCAACGCAATGGGCGGCGTGGGCTGTATCTCGGTCACCGCCAACATCGCGCCCAAGCTCTGCGCCCAGGTACAGGAGCTTTGCCTCGCCGGGGATTACGCGACCGCACTTGAAGTTCAGGACAAGCTGATGCCGCTCCACCGCGCCGTGTTCATGGAACCGGGTGTGTCGGGCGCGAAATACGGCATGTCGAAGCTCGGCCTGATCGCCGAGGACGTGCGCTTGCCGCTCATGCCGCTCGCAGACGACACCAAGGCCGCGATGGATTCCGCCATGCGCCACGCCGGGCTCCTGAACTGACGCGTCAAGGGGCGTCCCGCCCCTTCCCCAACCCGCTCTGGCCGCCTATATGGGGGGACCATGGCCAAAAAAGACGACGACAAGAACTACAAGGTAATCGCCGAGAACCGGCGGGCCCGGTATGATTACGCTATCGATGATGACCTCGAATGCGGCATCGTGCTCATGGGGTCCGAGGTGAAATCCATGCGGATCGGCGGCACCCATATCGCCGAAAGCTATGCCGCGGTGGAGAACGGCGAACTTTGGCTCGTGAACGCCCATATTGCGCCCTACGAACAGGCCAAGACGTGGGGGCATGAGGAACGTCGTCGCCGCAAGCTGCTCGCCAGCCGCAAGGAGCTTGCCCGCATGTGGAAAGCGACCCAGCGCGAGGGCATGACGCTCGTGCCGCTGGTGCTTTACTTCAACCACAAGGGCATTGCGAAGATCAAAATCGGCATCGCCAAGGGCAAGAAGCTGCACGACAAGCGCGCGGACGAGGCGAAATCCGACTGGAACCGCCAGAAACAGCGGCTTCTGAAGCAGGGCGGATAACTGTCAGTCGGCGACCGGCACCCAGATTTCTACGGTCATCGTCCCGGTCTGCGCGTCCGGCTCGCTCAGGTATCGCTCGAAGACCGCGCCTTCGCGTTGGGCCACATGCGCCTCCGGAAGCCAGCGCGCAAAGATCGCATCGAAGTGACTGGGGAGGTCGACAGGCGCGATGTGGAGCGTGAAGACCGCGTAGGTGCCACCGACCAAAGACATGAAACTGGCCCCCTCGGGCAGGTCGATTTCGCGCGCCACCTCCCAGCCGACGCCGTAGCGAAAGCTCCCGTCCGGCTGCGCGTTCATCGACACACCATAGAGGACATGGTCGGTCACGGCATCGAATTTCTCCGCGATATCGAAGAACCGATGATACAAATTCGGGATCTCGCCACGGCGATCGAGCGTGTAATCATCGACCACACCGACGAGCAGCCGCGGCGCGGCGTCGACGATGTCCGGGTCCGGCAGGTCAGTCATATCCTTTCCTCCGTGATTCTCCTGTCCCAGCCTAGATAACTTCTCACGTCAGGTCAGGTTGCAGACTGTCAGACGCTAACAGAAGTTTTGCATACGTATATTGTATTTTACGTATACATTAACTTGGCGAAACGCGGCGTCGTCAGGTCAATTTATGTCGCTTTGGCATTGTGAAACGGGACGACGACCCGCTACACCATGCACCAGACTTGAACGCCCCGAGCGATTGCCAAGGGGCCAAATAGGGAGAAACCGCTCATGAAGGTGCTCGTGCCTGTGAAGCGCGTGATCGACTACAACGTGAAGGCCAAGGTTAAATCCGATGGCTCCGGGGTCGATCTCGCTAACGTCAAGATGTCGATGAACCCCTTCGACGAGATCGCGGTGGAAGAGGCGATCCGGCTGAAGGAAGCGGGCAAGGCCGAGGAGGTCGTGGTCGTGTCCATTGGCGTCAAGCAGGCGCAGGAAACCCTGCGCACGGCGCTGGCCATGGGGGCCGACCGCGCGATCCTCGTGGTGGCTGCGGACGACGTGCACCAGGACATCGAGCCGCTGGCGGTGGCCAAGATCCTCAAGGCCGTGGTCGATGAGGAACAGCCCAAGCTCGTCATCGCGGGCAAACAGGCGATCGACAACGACATGAACGCGACCGGCCAGATGCTGTCCGCGCTGCTCGGCTGGGGTCAGGCGACCTTTGCCTCGGAGCTGGAGATTGACGGCGACAGCGCGAAAGTGACCCGCGAAGTCGATGGCGGGCTTCAGACCATCGAGGTCAAGCTGCCCTGCATCGTGACCGCCGACCTGCGCCTGAACGAGCCGCGCTATGCGAGCTTGCCCAATATCATGAAGGCCAAGAAGAAGCCGCTGGATGAAAAGACCGCCGCCGACTACGGCGTCGACGTGTCGCCCCGTCTGGAAATCGTCAAGACCTCCGAGCCGCCGACCCGGTCCGCGGGCATCAAGGTTGAAAGCGTCGACGAGCTTGTGTCGAAACTCAAAGAAGCGGGGGCTATCTGATGGCTGTTCTTCTCCTCGGTGAAGTCAACAATGGCGAACTGTCGGTCGATGCGACCGCGAAGGCCGTCACCGCCGCCAAGGCATTGGGCGACGTGACCGTGCTCTGCGCCGGATCGTCCGCCGCTCAAGCCGGTGAAGCCGCTGCCAAGATCGACGGCGTGGCCAAGGTCCTCGTGGCCGAGGGCGACAGTCTCGGTCACCGGCTGGCGGAAGCCACCGCAGACCTGATCGTGTCGCTGGCTAGCGATTATTCCCACATCGTCGCGCCGGCCACGACGGATGCCAAGAACATCTTCCCGCGTGTCGCAGCCCTGCTGGATGTGATGGTGATTTCCGATGCCTCCGCTGTCGTGGATGCCGATACATTCGAGCGTCCGGTCTATGCCGGGAACGCCATCCAGACGGTAAAGTCGAAAGATGAGAAAAAGGTTATCACCTTCCGCACCTCGACCTTCGACGCGGCAGGTGACGGCGGATCCGCCTCGGTCGAAACCATCGACGCACCGGCGGCCTCCGGCCTGTCGTCCTGGGTCGAGGACAAGGTGGCCGAAAGCGACCGTCCGGAGCTGACCTCGGCAGGCATCGTCGTGTCGGGTGGCCGTGGCGTCGGGTCCGAAGAGGACTTCGCGCTGATCGAGAAGCTCGCGGACAAACTTGGCGCCGCCGTGGGCGCGAGCCGCGCGGCGGTCGACTCGGGCTTTGCGCCCAACGACTGGCAGGTCGGCCAGACCGGCAAGGTCGTCGCCCCCGATCTATATGTCGCCGTCGGCATCTCGGGCGCGATCCAGCACCTCGCGGGCATGAAGGACTCCAAGATCATCGTCGCGATCAACAAGGACGAAGAGGCCCCGATCTTCCAGGTCGCAGACTACGGCCTCGTGGGCGATCTCTTCACCGTCGTGCCGGAGCTCATCGAGAAGCTCTGAAGCACGCGCGACCGGCAATGCAGAAGGCCCGCCAACAGGCGGGCCTTTTCGTTTGCGCGCGGGTCCGCGCCTAAAGGATACGACGGAGCGAGACGTTGAGCGCCGAGGCCGCCCTGGCATGGGCGACGGTCCCCAACATGCCACGCGCCGCCGCCTCTTCGAATTCGCCGAAGGCAAGTCCTGCGAACCCATCGGCGATCTGTTCCGCCGTGACGACGACCTCGACCACGTCTTCGACATAGGGTCTTATCGCGTCGATCATGTCGCGGTCGACGAAAAGCGGATCGGCGCCATGGGCCGTGTCCGTAACCGGAAGGTCGGGACTGTGTCCGGCGAGCCAAAGAAGCACCACCCGGCTGTCGATCCGCGCGATGAGCGTCTTCATCCGCGCGACCCAGGCTTCCTTCAGCTCCTGCTCGACCATGGCAAACTTGTCCGCCGAGGCGGTGCGCAGGGTGCTGAGCAGGTGCCGTGTGAAGTGGAACTCGGTGAAGTCCACGTCCCGGTAGATCGTCTTGAGAAGGTTCGAGGCCCTGAGAAACCGGTCGTTGCGCCGCGGGTGCACCGCGTAGAACCGGTTCGACATGTTCTGGGCCCCGGTAAGCTGGATCACCGTCGCGTCCGCCTTGGAACAGATGTCGATCACGGTCCGGTCGTTCGTAAAAACGTCGATCCCCGCATTGATGCAGCCAAGATTCACCACCGGCATGTCCAGCACGCCCTCGGTCAATTCGGGATAGGGCAGTTCGACGAATTTGCCGTAGGTTTCCGTGCCGCCCAGCACCGCCACATAGGGCGGCTCCAGCTTGCGTTTCGGCCCGCGGAACAGCAGTTTCGATTTGCCATAACGGCATGGCATATAGTCAACGGCAGTGACACCGAGGTTATCATAGGTCATTCCACCCACTCCATTACTTTCACCCGGTATCGAACCTGCGCGCAAAGGCTTTCGAAATCCCTAATCGCGCCCCCGGTCACGCCGGTTACGGGACTGACTTCTGCATATCTGGTTAATGGCTTCGCCCCTTGCGGCGGCACGATGCCGGGGCCTATTGTCGCCGGGACGGAAAAGAGGTGACATATGGCAATCGAGACAGTGGGCGTCGTGGGCGCGGGCCAGATGGGCAATGGCATCGCGCATGTGCTGGCGCTGGCCGGCTATCAGGTGCAGCTCACCGACGTGAACCAGGACGCGCTGACCGCTGCGATCGCCCTTATCGACAAGAACCTCGAACGCCAGGTGGCGCGTGAAAAGATTACGGCAGGCGAGAAGGCCGCCGCCATGGGCCGCATCACGACGACGCTCAAGCTCACCGATCTTGGACCGAGCGACCTCATCATCGAAGCGGCCACGGAGCGCGAGACCGTGAAGCAGGCCATCTTCGAGGATCTCATCCCGCATCTCAAACCCGAGACGATCCTGACCTCGAACACCTCTTCGATCTCGATCACGAGGCTCGCCTCGCGCACGGACCGGCCCGAGAAGTTCATGGGCTTCCACTTCATGAACCCGGTGCCCGTGATGCAGCTCGTCGAGTTGATCCGGGGCATTGCCACCGATCAGTCCACCTTCGAAGCCTGCCTCAAGGTCGTGGAAAACATCGGCAAGACCGCGGCCAGTGCCGAGGACTTCCCGGCCTTCATCGTGAACCGCATCCTCATGCCGATGATCAACGAGGCGGTCTATACCCTCTATGAGGGCGTGGGTTCCGTGAAATCCATCGACGAGTCCATGAAGCTGGGCGCGAACCACCCGATGGGGCCGCTGGAGCTCGCCGATTTCATCGGGCTCGACACCTGTCTCGCGATCATGAACGTGCTGCACGACGGGTTGGCCGACACCAAGTATCGGCCCTGCCCTCTGCTGACGAAATACGTGGAGGCCGGCTGGCTCGGGCGCAAGACCGGGCGGGGGTTTTACGACTACCGCGGCGACACGCCGGTGCCGACCCGCTGATCCGTCAGGAACCTCAGTGCGACAGGGACAGGGTATGCTCCCTGAGCCAGGCGATGAACCCGCGCGGATCGGACGTCAGCCGTTCTTTCTGCTCGTCGCTCAAGGGCGCACCGATGGTCGGGCTGTGCGGCATGTTGCAGGCCCGGACGATCTCGTGGATCAGGAGCCCCTGCCGCAGGGTGGCCGAGACCTTGTTCGCGATGTTGTAGGCGCGGGTGTTGTGGCCGTGGAAGTGGATCGGCACGACCTCGGCTCCGGACCGGCGGATGAGCTGGGCGGTGAACAGGTTCCACTCTTTTTCGACCGGTTTGCCGAACCAGGTTTCCGACGCCGCGACCACGCCCGAGGGGAAGACGGCGATCACGCCGCCGGACTTCAGCCGCTCCATCGCCTGCTTGCGCATTTCCACACCTTTTTCCTGGGCTTCCGGGTCATGCGGGAAGGGCACCGGGATCAGGAAGGAGCTCGCCACCTCGTCCAGCCCGGTCAGGACCGAACGGGTCAGGATCTGGAAATCGGGCCGCACCCGAGCTATGAGCTCGGCCATGATCATGCCATCGACCAGCCCATGGGTGTGGTTCGCGACCACGACGACGGGCCCGGTCTTGGGGATGTTGGCGAATTGCTCCTCGGGCGTCAGGATGTCGATCCGCATCGCCTTGAGCGCGCCTGACCAGAAGTCGATGCCGGTGGGCGCGCCGAGCCGTTCAAACCGGCGGATCATCTGGAAGATCTTCAACTTGCCGGTCAGCATCTCCATGAAGCGGATCAGATGCTCCTGCACCTTGTTGTCGAAGGTGTTGGCATAGGTCAGATCACGCTTGGAATAGGTGTGGTTCGCGGCAGGCCGTTCCGGGCTATGCGAGACGTCGGTCATGGCCTTTGTCCCACGCGCACGCTGCGTCCTGCGCGAGGCAGCGCCGGGTGCGATGTTCTTGACCGATTGTTCCAAAAGGGGTGCCCCCTGCTGTTCCGACTCTCGTGGCACTCTGTTCTACATGCCTTCGCCAAACTTGTCAGCCACCAGCGCATCCAGCGCGGCGATGAGTGCCTCGGCGTCGGGTCCGGAGGTTTCGACCTCGATCTCGCTGCCCCGGCTCGCCGCCAGCATGAGAAGTCCCATGATCGAGTCGCCTTCCGCCTCCATCCCATCCTTGGATACGCGGGCGCGGGCATTGTGGTTCTCTACCACTTCGACGAATTTCGCGCTGGCCCGTGCATGAAGGCCCTTTTCGTTCACGATTTTCATCTTGCGAGCAAGCGAGGTGGTCATCTCCGACGGTCTCCTAGGATGTGGCGCCGTCGATGGCGTCGATGTATTTGCGACCCGCCGCAAGTGCCGCGCGGGTCGCTTCTTCCACGGTCCCATGCCGGGATTTGGCCAGCTTGACAAGCATCGGCAGGTTTGCGCCGTAAAGGATCTTGCGGTTCTGGCCGGTGCAGGCCGGCAAGGACAGGTTCGAAGGCGAACCGCCGAACATGTCCACCACGACGATCACGCCGTCGCCCGAGTCGACGGCGTCAGCGGCAGCCATGATTTCGTCTTTCTTTATGGTCCTGTCACAATCTGCTGCGATACGGATCGCGCGGACTCCCTCCATCTTGCCGACGACGTGCTCGACGGCAGAAAGATATTCGCTGGCAAGTCCGCCATGCGCCACGATCACGATACCGATCACGCGCTCAAACCTCGACCTTTGGTCCCTGCTCTATGCGCCACTGCCCGTACGTGCGCCATTCCGGCGATCGTCCCCATGACGTTCAAGCTCCCGATGCCTAATTGACACTTGCCCCCCCTTGTCTGCAAGGGCCTTGGCCATAGTTTCCGCAAGGGTAACCGAACGGTGACGCCCCCCGGTGCAGCCGAATCCGATGGCCAGATGCGATTTCCCCTCGGCGGCATAGGCCGGCAGGAGAAAAGTGACAAGATCGCTGACCTTGTCGAAGAACGGCGCAAACCGGGGATCTTCGACGACAAAAGCCTGAACCGCCGGGTCGAGCCCGGTCAAAGGGCGCAGCGCCGCATCCCAATGGGGATTGCGCAGGAAACGCACGTCGAACACGAGGTCGAGCCCGCGCGGAAGGCCACGCTTGTAGGAAAAACTCTGGATCGACAGCGACAGATCCGCGTCGTTGGTCGAGAATTGGCGTTGGACCTCGGACTTCAGGTCGTGCGGCGTCATTTCAGAAGTGTCGATCAGTGCATCCGCCCGCAGCTTGATGGGCTCGAGCAGATCGATCTCGCGCGCGATGCCGGCGGCGGGGGTTTCGTCGGGGGAAAGCGGATGGCGACGGCGGGTTTCCGAGAATCTCTGTGCAAGGACCTCGGGCCGGCAATCGAGGTAGAGCACCTCGGCCCGCCCGTTCGGCTCCTGCTCGACCCCTTCGATCAGGTCGAGCACCGCCGCCGTCGAAAACTCCCTGTTGCGCACGTCGATGCCCAGGGCGATGGGGTGGTCATGCGGGCTGGCCAGAAGGCGCGGGATGAAGGACAGGGGCAGGTTGTCGATGACCTCGAAGCCCACGTCCTCGAGCGCCCGGATCGCCGTGGAACGCCCTGCGCCGGACGGCCCGGTGACCAGCACCACGCGTGGCGGGCTGTAGTCGTTGTCGTTCATCTCGCCCGCCCTCCGGTCATGAGCGCCCAGATGGCGGCGGGGAAGGACGCATTGTCAACCCGATGGAGGCAGGGCACCTGGCAGCCGGCGACCTCGGCGGACCGTTCAGGGGGCAGACGGTCGGTTTCCGGAACGTCCATCTCGATGACGAGCGCCAGAGGGGCCCGGTTCGCATGTGGAACGCGCAGGAGCCCGACACCCCGCGCTTCGATCACGCCTTCCATTCGGCCGGTGCCCGTAAGGATCGGCCAACCATCGGGTCCGGGGTCGATCCGCGTGATGTCATCCGAAATCAGCTGTGCGCCGCGCGTGACAAGGTCGAGCGCGAGGCTCGATTTCCCGGTTCCCGAGCCACCCCGGATCAGCAGGCCACGTCCCTCCACCGCGACCGAGGACGCGTGCAGGAATCCTGCCCCCTTGGGGATGTCCATCAGGTCGGAAGACCCACGACGAAGCGCGCGCCCAGCGGTTCCGACGTGATGTCGGCGTCGGTGGGGCGGATGTTCTCGGCCCAGATCACGCCGCCATGGGCCTCGACGATCTGCTTGGAGATCGCGAGCCCGAGGCCCGAGTTGTTGCCGAACTGGCCTTCGGGCCGTTCGGAATAGAAGCGGTTGAAGATCTTGGTCAGCGCCTCTTCGGGAATGCCGGGGCCGGTGTCTTCCACGACCACGAGCACGCGATTGTCACGATGCCGCGCCCAGACGCGGATCGCGTCGCCCTCTTCGCAGAAGGACAGCGCATTGGTAATCAGGTTGACGAAGACCTGCGCAAGCCGCGCCTCGAGCCCCGAAATGACGATCGGATCGGCGGGCAGATCGGAGATGAAGTCCACGCCCTTGGACTGGGCTTCGCCGCCCAGGTACTCGGTCAGGTTGCGGATCATCTTGAGAAGATCGAAGCTCTCCTCCTCTTCCTTCACCAGCTCGCTGTCGAGGCGCGAGGCATTGGAGATGTCGCTTACCAGCCGATCCAGACGCCGCACGTCATGGTCGATGACGTCGAGCAGTCGGTCGCGTTGTTCTTCCTTCTTGGCCACACGCAGCGTGCCCACCGCGGACCGCAGCGAGGCGAGCGGGTTCTTGATCTCATGCGCCACGTCGGCGGCGAATTGTTCGTTCGCGTCGATACGGTCATAAAGCGCCGCGACCATGCCGCGCAGGGCCTTGGACAGACGTCCGATTTCGTCGGGCCGGCCCGACAGGTCGGGAATACGCACCCGGCCCGCGTTCACCTGACCATTGTTGCGGTCGCGTCCGATTTCGGCGGCGGCGGCCAGATCGGCGAGCGGGTTCGCGATGGTCGAGGCGAGCACCAGCGACAGGCCAATGGACACGAGGATGGCGATCACGAACATCTGGAGCACCTGTTCGCGCTCTGCCCGGACCAGCGCGTCAAGTTCGCCCCCGACCGAGGTGAGGGCGACCGCCCCCTGCACCTCTCCCGCGATGGTGATCGGCGTTACCACCGTGAACCGCGTGGCTCCCGTTGCGTCCTGGCCTCCCATGATGCGGGTATTGCCTTCGTAGACGTCCGGCAAAAGCTCGGTCGCCAGAGCCACATTGTCGACCGGGATCGGCGCGTCGTTGGTGCGCGCTGCGATAAGCCCCGCGACCGCTTCCCAGATATTGGACAGGAAGTCGGTGATGATGGTCGAGCGTTCGTCCCCCTTCAGCCCGAGCACCTCGGGTTGCGCGCGTTCCATGCCCTCGTTTGTGGCCAGCACATTGCCCGCCCCGTCGAAGACCGTGATTTCGCCGCCGTCCCGGATTCCGGTTTCCGACAGGATCACGCGCACCAGTTCCGGCGTCAGTCCAACGGCCGGCGCAGGGGTGTCCGTGTCGCCGTCGCCTGGCGTGCCCGCCGGAGTTGCGGACAGGGTCTGGTGCACTTCGAACACCTCGGCGACCAGTTCGGCCGTGGCCACCATGGCGCGCTCCCGCTGGGCGACGAGGCTGTCGCGCACCGGGTTGAGGTACAGCACGCCAGCCACGAGGACGACGAGACCCAAGAGATTGAAGGTGATGATCTTGCGGGCGAGCGGCGAGCGGTTGATGGAGATCTTGCGTCGCGACCGTCGGTCCAGCAGAGCGCTGTCGGCGTTGGACTGGGGGTCGACCCAATCCTCGCCCAGCACCACATCGGCGCCGTCATGGCTCGCTTGCGTATCGCGCACCAAGGTTACTCCTGCTCTCGTGCCGCGAACTTATTCTTCGTTGTAACGGTAACCGATGCCGTAAAGCGTCTCAATCGCCGAGAATTCGTCGTCCACCGTCCGCATCTTTTTCCGCAGCCGCTTGATGTGGCTGTCGATGGTACGGTCGTCCACATAGACCTGATCGTCATAGGCCACGTCCATGAGCTGATCCCGGGATTTCACGAAGCCGGGCCGCTGCGCGAGCGCCTGCAAGAGCAGGAACTCGGTCACGGTGAGCGACACGTCGCGCCCTTTCCAGGTCACCGCGTGACGCAGCGGATCCATGGTCAGCTGGCCGCGCTGCATGACCTTGTTTTCCTCGGTGTCCGGCATGACCACGCCTTCGATCGCTTCCTGACGGCGCAGGAGCGCCCGGATGCGTTCGACCAGAAGACGCTGGGAAAACGGTTTCTTCACATAGTCGTCAGCGCCCATGCGCAGGCCCAGAACCTCGTCGATCTCGTCGTCCTTGGAGGTGAGGAAGATCACCGGCATGTTGGTTTTCTGGCGCACCCGCTGAAGCAGGTCCATGCCGTCCATGCGGGGCATCTTGATGTCGAAGACGGCCATATCGGGGAGCTTCTTGTTGAAGGCGTCCAATGCCTGTTGGCCGTCGTTGTAGGTTTCGACCTCGAAGCCCTCGGCCTCCAGAGTCATCGAAACCGACGTCAGGATGTTCCTGTCGTCGTCAACCAATGCAATCCTCGACATATAGAGGGATCCTTATGCTGCTCGTTTTGTGCCAATTTTTTGCGTTCATAGAATCCCGTTTCCATTCCGGAATCAATAAGCAACTGCGAATCGGCACAGTCAGTGAGTCCATTGGGCACCACTACTTGTTAATATTGGCCTGATTTTGGCAGCCCCGGAGGGGCCTCGGGCCGGGGGCGACACTTGGTTGCGCAAACAGGGTAAATGGTATCGCTAACGTTTCAAAGCGCCCTGTTCAGTCACAAAAACGACATGTAATACGGGGCCACGTTCTGCCTGTTGCGGGCAAGGGCGAGTCCCGGCGTTTCTCTGGCCCACCTGGACCATGGCCACGAAACGGGGCGTCTCTTTGGAAACATCTGGCCGGCCTGACCGGCGCGAGGAGCAAACCGATGACCATTGGACGGGTGAACCCTTCTTACCGTTTGGAAGAGCAAGGCATCGCGGGACTTGGCAACGTCTATTACAACCTGATCGAACCGGCGCTGATCGAAGAATCCCTGAAGCGTGGTGAAGGTCATCTTGGCAAAGGCGGCACGATGCTCGTCTCGACCGGCAAACATACCGGACGGTCGCCCAAGGACAAATTCGTCGTCGAAACCGAGAACGTGAAGGATTCGATCTGGTGGGAAAACAACCCGCCGATGGATCCGGCGAAGTTCGACCTGCTCTATGCCGACATGATCGAGCACATGAAGGGCCGTGACTATTTCGTGCAGGACCTCTTCGGCGGGGCCGATCCGGCCAACCGTCTCGACGTGCGCCTCGTGACCGAACTGGCCTGGCATAATCTCTTCATCCGTCACATGTTGCGCCGCCCCGAGCGGTCGGAGCTGGATGACTTCGTGCCTGAGTTCACCATCATCAACTGCCCGTCGTTTAAAGCCGATGCCGCGAAGCATGGCTGCCGGTCGGAAACCGTGATCGCGCTCAACTTCGAGAAGAAGATCATCCTCATCGGCGGTACCGAATACGCGGGCGAGAACAAGAAGTCGGTTTTCACGCTTCTCAACTACATCCTGCCCGAGCGTGGCATCATGCCGATGCATTGCTCGGCCAACCACGCTCCGGGCAACCCGGTCGACACCGCGATCTTCTTCGGCCTCTCCGGCACCGGCAAGACGACGCTCTCGGCCGATCCCACCCGCGTGCTCATCGGTGACGACGAACACGGCTGGTCGGACCGCGGCACCTTCAACTTCGAAGGCGGCTGCTACGCGAAAACGATCAACCTCTCGGCCGAAGCCGAGCCCGAGATCTACAACACCTGCTCGATGTTCGGCACCGTGATCGAGAACATGGTCTATGACGAAGACACCAAGGAACTGGACTTCGAAGACAACTCGATCACCGACAACATGCGCTGTGCCTATCCGCTGGACTATATCTCCAACGCGTCGGCGACCTCGCTTGGCGGTCATCCCAAGAACATCATCATGCTGACCTGCGATGCCTATGGCGTGCTGCCGCCCATCGCGCGGCTGACCCCGGCGCAGGCGATGTATCATTTCCTCTCGGGCTTCACATCGAAAACCCCGGGCACCGAAGTCGGCGTGACCGAACCGATCCCGACTTTCTCGACCTGCTTCGGCGCGCCCTTCATGCCGCGTCGGCCCGAAGAATACGGCAAGCTCCTGCAAGGCAAGATCGCCAAGCATGGCGCGACCTGCTGGCTTGTGAACACCGGCTGGACCGGCGGCGCCTACGGCACCGGCTCGCGGATGCCGATCAAGGCGACCCGCGCGCTCCTCGCGGCCGCCCTCGACGGCTCGCTGTCCGACGTGGAATTCCGCAAGGACGCGAACTTCGGCTTCGAGGTTCCGGTGCAGGTGGACGGCGTCGCCGAGGTGCTGCTCGACCCGCGCCGGACCTGGGACGACAAATCGGCCTATGACGCGCAGGCCGAGAAGCTCGTGCAGATGTTCGCGAAGAACTTCGAGAAATACGAAGCCTATATCGACGACGACGTGCGCGCCGCCGCCATCGGCTAGGACTTCACCGCAAGGTGACCGCAACGCCCCGCCCATCCGGCGGGGCGTTCGCATTTGGGGGGTGACAGGGGGGCGGCGAATGTCGAAGGTCGGTCCAACCCGGAAGGCCGTTTCATGTTTCCCATTCGCGCTCTCGCCCTGTCTCTCGTGCTTGCTCCCGCGCCGGTATTGGCCGCCGATCACGTCACTTCGCCCATGATCCTCGAGGATTTCGGTATCTTCTGCCCGCGCGAAAGTTCAGGACAGCGCGAGGCCCCCGGCACTGAACGCGGCTTCATCGAATTGATCGAGGGCGAGGTGCATCCGGATTTCTTCGGCAATATCGTGCCCGGCACCCTGGACATCAGCTTCGGCATCCGATTCATGCTCGAACCCGGTCAGGGAGAGCGCGTGGTGGACGTCGTGACTTCGCACCCGCCGATGGGTCCCACCGGCGCCACTGAAGAACGCTACGACAGTATCGTGAACGATTTCTCCGCCTCGATCTCGCTCTTCACCTTCGACGATCCCTACGAGGTGGTGCTGGGCGAATGGTCCTTCGCCGTCGAACTCGACGGGGTCGAGGTCCTCCGAAAGACCTTCGTCGTGGTGCCGCCGGACGACACACTCGTCTCGCCCGCGCTCTGCCGGGGTCCCTCGCTCATGATGTGAGGCTCAGGCGATCAGCCCCCGCCGGATCAGGTTCAGCCCCGCGATCACAAGGACGAAGAGCATCGCACGACGGAAGGTCGCCTGTGGCATCCGGTCATGCACCAGATAACCAAGCCCCATCCCGACCAGCGCCGGCACGACCGCAGCCAGTGACAACGGCAAGGTCTCCGCGTTCAGCACGCCCGAGCGCAGATGCGCCAGCAAGAGCACGACCGCGCCCAGACCATAAATCACCCCCTGCACGCGCATCGCCTCGGCCTTGGGCGCGTCGATGGCGGTCAGGTAAAGAACGGTGGGCGGCCCCCAGATCCCGGACATGCCCCCGATGAACCCCGCCACGGCACCAATGATCGTTTCGTCCCGTGTCCGCGTGTCAGACCGCAGGCGCAGCGTCCAGCCGACGAGTTGCACGGTCCCGAAGACCACCAGCGGCCCCCCGATGGCAAGGAACAGAACCCGGTCGGGGATCACCGCGACAAGCTGGGCCGAGATCGAGATGAAAAGCACGACCATTCCCAGGTAGACCCGGAAGCGCCAGGCCGAGGCCAATGCCGCCCTCCATCCTTGTCGCGAGGCCTGCCAGACATTCGCGACAAAGGTCGGCGCGATCAGAACCGCGAGTGCCAGTTCGGCGGGCAGAAAGCTCCCCAGCCCGGAAATCGTGATCATCGGCAGGGCGAAACCCACCGCGCCTTTGACGAAGCCGGCCATGAAGAGCACCATCGTGCCTGCCAGGAACATCCAGACGGGCAGGTCGGAGAAGAGCGTCGCATCCATGAGACTTGCCTAACCCTGTCTGACGACCTGCGCAGCACCAATCTGCGCTCATCTGTCGCGACATTTTCGTGCGCGTTTCGCTGCGACTGCGAATTAATATTGCGCTGCAACTGCAAAATACCTATCACCAACTGGACCGATTCACGCCGCCCAACACGCGCCAGCGACGGAGGATGACATGCCGAAGGACGCCATCATGACCCAGCCCCTGCTCGACGACCTGCTCGCCAAGACCGGTGCCATCGTCGCCCCGGCCGAACATCTCCTCGCCACTGCAACCGACCGCGTGCGCGCGGCGGTGTCCGACGGCGGCAAGGTGAGCGCTGCGCTTCTCGAGGAACACCAGACCGCCGCCCACGGCCTGTCCTGGCTCGCCACCTATGTGGAAAGCCTCCGCCAGATGCAGAAATGGGCCGAAAAACTGGTGGACGAGGGTCGTCTGGGAGAAATGGAGCGCCTGATCCTCCAGATCGCCTTCGGCGAATACGTGATGCAGATCGCGGGCGGTATTCCGATGTCGCAAAACGAAATCGTGCGCCCCGCCGACATGTTCCTGACCGCCGCCGATCTTGCCGGCCTGATCGAGGCTGCCGCCCCTGTCACGGAAGCGGGCAATACGACCGCCGCCCGGATGAGGCTCGTCTCGCTGATGAAGGACAACGCGGGCCACGCCACCTTCGGCGCCACCGGGCTCGACGAAGAGCTGGAGATGATCCGCGACCAGTTCCGCCGCTATGCCGACGAGAACGTGACCCCCTTCGCTCATGAGTGGCACCTGAAGGACGAGCTGATCCCGATGTCGGTGATCGAGGAGCTGGCCGACATGGGCGTTTTCGGGCTGACGATCCCCGAGAACCTCGGCGGGCTCGGCCTGTCCAAGGCCTCGATGGTCGTGGTCTCGGAAGAGCTGTCGCGCGGCTATATCGGGGTCGGCTCGCTTGGCACCCGTTCCGAGATCGCCGCCGAACTGATCCTCGCGGGCGGCACGGACGAGCAGAAGGCCGAATGGCTGCCCAAGATCGCGGCGGGCGAGGTTCTGCCCACCGCCGTTTTTACCGAGCCCAACACCGGCTCGGACCTCGGCTCCCTGCGCACCCGCGCGGTGCGTGAGGGCGACGACTACTTCGTCACCGGCAACAAGACCTGGATCACCCATGCCGCGCGGGCGAGCGTGATGACGCTCCTCACCCGGACCGATCCGAACACCTCGGACTACAAGGGCCTGTCGATGTTTCTGGCGGAAAAGACGCCGGGAACGGACGACGACCCCTTCCCGACCCCCGGCATGACCGGCGGCGAGATCGAGGTTCTGGGCTACCGCGGCATGAAGGAATACGAGCTCGGGTTCGACGGCTTCAAGGTGCCCGCCGCCAATCTTCTGGGCGGGGTCGAAGGTCAGGGCTTCAAGCAGCTCATGCAGACCTTTGAGAGCGCCCGCATCCAGACCGCCGCCCGCGCCATCGGCGTGGCACAATCGGCGCTGGAGGTCGGGATGCAATATGCCATGGACCGCAAGCAGTTCGGCAAGTCGTTGATCGAGTTTCCCCGCGTCGCCGGCAAGCTCGCCATGATGGCTGTCGAGATCATGGTGGCGCGCCAGCTCACCTATTTTTCGGCCTGGGAGAAGGACCACGACCGGCGCTGCGACCTCGAAGCCGGGATGGCCAAGCTTTTGGGTGCCCGCGTCGCCTGGGCCTGTGCGGACAACGCGTTGCAGATCCATGGCGGCAACGGCTTTGCGCTGGAATACCAGATCAGCCGCATCCTCTGCGACGCGCGCATCCTCAACATCTTCGAAGGTGCAGCTGAGATTCAAGCGCAGGTGATCGCGCGCCGCCTTCTGGGCTGAGGGTCGAGGGGATCACGCAGTGGAGCGGCGCGGCGCCGCTCCTATCCCACGAGCCAGAGCATAAGATAGAGCGTGCCCGCCCCGGTCATGATGGCCATGAGCACGTTCTTCGTCCAGACCCCTACCCCCAGCGTCACCACCGCGGCAGCGAGCCGTGACGGGTCCGGCACGCCCCCGGTCGCGGCAGGCCACAGGACCAGCGGCGCCACCAACCCCGGAATGACCGCGACCGGCGTATAGCGCAGCATCCGCAGCACCCAGGCGGGAAGCTCCCGGTCGCCGATGAGGCCCAGAAAGCTGAACCGGATCAGGAAGGTCCCGATGCCGAGAAGGACGATGACGATCCAGATCGTGCTGTCGGGAATGCTCATGCGCGTGCCCTCCGCCCCATGGCGACCTCGACCACCGATCCCGCGATCATCGCGCAGACCGCCGCGACGATGAGGCCCCAGCCATAGGGCATCCAGGCAAGCGCCAGCGCCAGCACCACCGAAGTTACCGCCGCGGCCACATGCGCCAGCGTCTTGAGCGCCGGCGCCACCATGGCGAGGAAGGTGATCGGCATCGCGAAATCGAGCGCGAAGCTCTCCGGAATGCGCCCGCCGACGACCGCGCCGAACCAGGTGCCCAGATACCAAAGTGGCGCGATCGGCAGGATGAGCCCCATCATGTAGGCGAACTTCTCGCCCATGCTTCGCTCCGGCTCGGCCTCGAAGCGCTCGATGCCCATGACGCCGCTCTGATCGACGAGGAAGTAAGCCGCGACTGCGCGTTTCCACAGCGGCAAGCCACCCAGATGGGGGGCGAGCGACGCGGAATACATGGCCATCCGCAGGTTCACGGCCAGCGACGTGGCCAGCACCATGTAGATCGGCGCCTGATCGACCATCTGGCTCACGGCGGCGAATTGTGACGCGCCGGCGATCACCAGAACGGTCATCGCCATTGTCTGGGCAAGGTCCAACCCAGCCTCGGTCGCCACCACGCCGAAAAGCATGCCGAAGGGCACGATGACGAGGATGAATGGCAGGCCATCCCTGGCGCCACGCGTGAACATATTGCGGTTCGGGGTCTGTGCCATGGGTCCTCCTGTGCGCCCGACAGGGCTATGCCCGACCGAGCCGAAGCGCAACCCGGACCTTGCGCAACGTGCCTTTCGCCCGCCGTGCGCGGCACATAGGATCAGGCGCATGGTGACGGACCTGACAGTCCCGCCGGGGGTCATCCTCGCTGGCGGCAGAGCACGACGGATGGGCGGGCTGGACAAGGCCTTCGTGGCGCTTGGCGGTCGCCCGTTGATCGACCATGTCATCGACCGGATCGGGCCGCAGGTGTCCCTCCTCGGTATCAGCGCCAACGGCGATCCGACGCGGTTCAACGCTGAACGGCCGGTGCTTCCCGATACCGTCGACGGGTTCCCCGGCCCCCTCGCCGGCGTGCTCGCGGCCATGGACTGGGCGGGTGAACTGGGGTCGCCCTGGGTCGTGACCGTGCCCACCGACACGCCGTTCCTGCCGGGAACTCTCGTCGCGCGCCTGCTGGACGCACAAGCCGCCAGCGCGGCACCGATCGTGTTGGCCGAAACGCCCGACGGCCTCCAACCGATCACCGGGCTCTGGTCGGCCGGCCTGTCCGGCGATCTGCACGCAACGCTGACCGCCGGGTCCTTCAAGGTCACTGATTTCACAATGGCCCATGGTGCCGTGAGCGTGCCCTTTTCCGAGCGCGACTTCTTCAACGTGAACACGCCCGAGGACCTTGCCCGCGCCGAGGTCATGCTGGCCCGCTAAGGCGACGCACCCCATTCGCTAGCCCGAAGTTTCCGATCCGCGTCACGCCGCGCCGCTTGCCGCGCCTGAAGGGTCGTTTTTGCTGCATTTTCCCTCTTGCCGGGACGCGCGCCGGGCCGTAGACGCGGCAGCGGGACACTCCGCCCCAACGCGGAGCGACTATCTGGAAGGATACCATGACCAACGCCCCCATGCCGGCTCAGCGCCCGGCCAATTCGCGCTTTTCTTCTGGCCCCTGTGCCAAACTCCCCGATTTCAATCTCGACATGCTCGCGGATGCCGCCCTCGGCCGGTCGCACCGTGCCGCCGTCGGCAAGAAGAAACTCAAGGATGCCATCGAAGGCACCCGCGAGATCCTTGGCGTTCCCGCCGACTACCGCATCGGCATCGTCCCGGCCTCCGACACCGGCGCCGTCGAAATGGCCATGTGGTCGATGCTGGGCGCGCGCGGCGTGACCATGCTCGCGTGGGAAAGCTTCGGCGCGGGCTGGGTCACGGACGTGGCCAAACAGCTCAAGCTCGACGCCAACATCCTTACCGCCGAATACGGCGCGTTGCCCGACCTGACCCAGATCGATTTCGCGACCGACGTCGTCTTCACCTGGAACGGCACCACTTCGGGCGTGCGCGTTCCCAATGGCGACTGGATCGCCGCCGACCGGGAAGGCCTCACGATCTGCGACGCGACCTCGGCCGCCTTCGCGATGGACCTGCCCTGGGACAAGCTCGATGTGACGACCTTCTCCTGGCAGAAGGTGCTGGGCGGCGAGGCCGCGCATGGCATGATCGTGCTCTCGCCCCGTGCCGTCGAGCGTCTGGAAAGCTACACCCCCGCCTGGCCCCTGCCGAAGATTTTCCGCATGACCAAGGGCGGCAAGCTGATCGAGGGCATCTTCGTCGGTGAAACCATCAACACGCCCTCCATGCTGGCGGTCGAGGATTACCTCGTCGCGCTCGATTGGGCGCGGTCCGTGGGCGGGCTCAAGGGCCTCATCGCCCGCGCCGATGCGAATGCCAAGGTCATCGCCGATTTCTGCGCCAAGACCCCCTGGCTCGAAAACCTCGCCACCGATCCGGCGACGGCGTCGAACACCTCGGTCTGCCTGAAGTTCGTCGACGAGCGCATCAAGGACGGCGCCGCTTTCGCGAAAGCCGTGGCCAAGCGGCTCGAAGCAGAAGGTGTCGCGCTCGACATCGGCGCCTATCGCGATGCGCCTGCTGGCCTTCGTATCTGGTGTGGCGGCACGGTCGAAACGGCCAATGTCGCGGCCCTGATGCCCTGGCTCGACTGGGCCTTCAACGAAGAGATCGCGGCGCAAGCCTGAGCGACCCCATTGCCCCGGGACACACCCGGGGCAGCTTTCCCCATGCCTGCCGGACCCTCCGGCACCCGATAGGAAGGACCACACCATGGCCCCCAAAGTTCTCGTTTCCGACAAGCTCTCCGAAACCGCCGTCCAGATTTTCCGTGATCGCGGCATCGACGTCGATTTCCAGCCGAACCTCGGCAAGGACAAGGACAAGCTCCTCGAAATCATCGCCGACTATGACGGTCTCGCCATCCGTTCCAACACCAAGGTGACCGCCGAGGTGCTGGAAAAAGCGACCAACCTCAAGGTCATCGGCCGCGCCGGGATCGGTGTCGACAACGTCGATATCCCTGCCGCCTCCGCCAAGGGCGTGATCGTCGAGAACACGCCGTTCGGCAACTCGATCACCACCGCCGAACACGCCATCGCCATGATGTTCGCCGTCGCGCGTCAGATCCCCGAAGCCGATGCCTCGACCCAGGCCGGCAAATGGGAGAAGTCCAAGTTCATGGGCGTCGAACTGACCGCCAAGACGCTGGGCGTCATCGGCTGCGGCAACATCGGCTCCATCGCCGCCGACCGTGCCAAGGGTCTTCGGATGAAGGTCATCGCCTTCGACCCCTTCCTGTCTCAGGAGCGCGCCGACAAGCTGGGCGTCGAGAAGGTCGAACTTGACGAGCTTCTGACCCGCGCCGATTTCATCACGCTTCACGTCCCGCTGACCGACAAGACGCGCGGCATCCTGAATGCCGAGAACATCGCCAAGTGCAAGAAGGGCGTGCGAATCATCAACTGCGCCCGTGGCGGTCTGGTGGACGAAGCCGCGCTGGCAGAAGCGATCAAGTCGGGCCATGTGGCAGGCGCTGCCTTCGACGTGTTCGAGGTCGAGCCCGCCACCCAAAGCCCGCTCTTTGGTCTGCCCAACGTGGTCTGCACCCCGCACCTTGGCGCCTCGACCACCGAAGCGCAGGAGAATGTCGCCCTTCAGGTGGCCGAACAGCTCTCGGACTACCTTCTCACCGGCGCCGTCACCAACGCGCTCAACATGCCGTCGGTCACTGCCGAGGAAGCCAAGGTCATGGGCCCCTGGATCAAGCTCGCCGGGCATCTTGGCGCCTTCGTGGGCCAGATGACCACCGAGGCGATCAAGGACGTGCAGATCATCCTCGACGGCGTCGCCGCGACGATGAACGTGAAGGCCCTGGAATGTGCCGTGGCCGCAGGCCTCATGAAGCCCGTGAACCCGGACGTGAACATGGTTTCGGCCCCGATCCTCGCCAAGGACCGTGGCATCAAGACCGCGATCACCACGCAGGACAAGACCGGCGTCTTCGACGGCTACATCAAGCTCGTGGTCAAGACCGACAAGCGCGAACGCTCCATCGCGGGCACCGTGTTCTCGGACGGCAAACCGCGCTTCATCCAGATCAAGGGCATCAACATCGACGCCGAGATCGGCGAGCACATGCTTTACACGACGAACAAGGACGTTCCCGGCGTCATCGGCAAACTGGGCGTGACGCTGGGCGAGCATGGTGTGAACATCGCGAACTTCACGCTGGGCCGGTCGGAAGCCGGCGGCGACGCCATCGCGCTCCTCTATGTGGATGCAGCGGTCGATGCCGAAACGCTCGCCGCGCTGAAGGACTCGGGCAAGTTCCAGAACGTCTCGGGCCTCGCCTTCGAGATCTGATGCAGCAAGACAAATGTGGCCGGGCGCGACGTCCGGCCATGCAACACCCCGCGCCCCGGACCCGTTCCGGGGCTTCCTTTTTCGTGACCCGGCGTTTGCACCTGCCCGTCCGATAGGGCATCACGCCTGCGACCAACCCAGGGGGCATCCCATGCGCAGCTATGCCATCGGCGACATACACGGCTACCTCGATCAACTGACCACGGCGCACCGCCTGATCGAAGCGGACCGCGCCCGGACCGGCGACACCGACGCGCCCATCGTCCATGTGGGCGACCTGTGTGACCGTGGCCCGGACACGCGCGGGGTGATCGATCACCTCATGGCGGGGCAGGCGCGGGGCGAGAACTGGGTCGTGCTCAAGGGTAATCATGACCGGATGTTCGCATCCTTCATGCATAGCCCGCCGCGCCGCGATCCCTTGCGCGATGACCTCTTCTGGCTCGATGCACCCTTGGGCGGACGCCGGACGCTTGCCTCCTACGGCGTCGACGCCGACCGTGATGTGATGGATATCCACGCGGAAGCACGAGCAAAGATCCCCGAGGCCCATCTCGAATTCGTGCGCAGTGCGCCCGCCAGCTACCGCCGTGGCGAGGCGTTCTTCTGCCATGCCGGCATCCGCCCCGGTGTGCCGCTCGACGCCCAGTCCGAGGACGATCTCGTCTGGATTCGGGGCGAGTTCCTGACCTCCACGGCTGATCACGGCCCGCTCATCGTCCATGGCCACACCGTGACCGACGCGGCGACCCATTACGGGAACCGCTTGAACATCGACAGCGGAGCGGGATATGGGCAGCCGATCAGCGCCGTGGTCCTCGAGGGCCGCGACGCCTTCCTTCTGACCGAACAGGGCCGAAAGCCGCTCGCACCGCTATGACCAAGATTCCCCGCCGCCTCGCGACCCCGCCCTTCGAGCGCAGCCTGCTCGACTGGTGGGCGGAGGACTACGACCATGTTTTCATCGCGCTGAACCCGTTCTTCCGCGTGCCGGGCTATTCGCCCGAAACGGCGGCCTATGGCCCGGTGCATTTCGACCGCGAGGACCTTTCGCCCGAGGAAGCAGTCGATAATCCGCCGGTGCGCCCCAATGAAGCGCCCGAGGAATTCGAGCTTCTGATCAAGGACACCGGCACCCCGGTCACCTGGGCCGAAGTGCAGGACAAGCTCGCCGTCCGCGACAGCGAGAAATTCCGCCGGACCGTCTGGCTCTGGACGCTGGAAAGCGACCGCGCTGATTGTGACGACTACATCGCGGGCAGCCTAGACCGTCTTGCCGCACGCGGGCTTTACCGGCCGGAAGAAGACGTGATGCCGATCATCCTCGAACCGGCCATCCACCGTTTCCTGACAGCGCTCGGGATCGAGGAGGTGACGCTCTGGAACGAATGGCGCGACGAGCAGATGACATGCCCGACCGAAGCCTTCGCGCGGGGCGAGGGCCCTGTGACGCTGCCGCAAAGCCGGGTCGCCGCGATTTCCTGCGACGCGCCGCGCCTGCTCATGGCCTGGACCCATGACGGGGTGGAAGGTTTCATCTGCATGTCGGACGAGGCGCGCCGCGCCTGCCCGCCCGAGAGTGTTTTCGAGGGCGATTACGCCGGCGTCGCGACCTATCCCGACTGGCTCAATCCGACCAGCTTCTTCGACCGGGTCCAGCCGGTTTTCAACTGACCCCCGATTGGGCCTAGAGCCCGAGCACGTCCATCATGTCGTAAGCGCCCGGTTTCCGCCCGGTGCCCCAGAGCGCGGCCTTGACCGCGCCGCGTGCGAAAATGGCCCGGTCCGTCGCCACATGGCGCAGGATGATCCGCTCGCCAGCCCCCGCGAAGATCACGTCGTGCTCACCCACGATGTCGCCGCCCCGGATCGCGGAATAGCCGATGTGGCCCTCCTCGCGTGCGCCGGTGATCCCGTCGCGGCCCCGGTC
The DNA here is from genome assembly GCF_019218295.1 of Maritimibacter sp. DP1N21-5. Lineage (NCBI taxonomy): Bacteria > Pseudomonadati > Pseudomonadota > Alphaproteobacteria > Rhodobacterales > Roseobacteraceae > Maritimibacter > Maritimibacter sp. DP1N21-5. Next base: position 239,096 of record NZ_JAHUZF010000003.1, on the reverse strand, counting down.
GGCCACCTCGTCATGGCGCACGCCACGCCCCCGTGCGGCCGCCTCACCCAGCATGAGCGCCGTGCCCGACGGTGCGTCGACCTTGTGCTTGTGATGCGCTTCCACGATCTCGATATCGAAATCGACGTCCAGAGCCCGCGCGACCGTCTCGGTCAACTTGGTCAGGAGGTTCACCCCGAAAGACATGTTTCCGGCCCGCACGATCACTGCATGGCGCGCGGCGGCATCGAGCTTGGCAATATCGGATTCGTCCAAGCCCGTCGTCCCGATGACATGAACCGCCCGCGCCTGCGCGGCGATTTCGGCCAGGGCGACCGTCGCCGCCGGCGCGGTGAAGTCGATCACCGCTTGCGCCCGCGCCATCGCCTCGAGCGGGTCGTCGGTCACATCGACGCCCAGCGCCGCCCCGCCCATTGCCGTGCCCACGTCACGCCCGACCCAGTCGTGACCAGGCCGTTCCAGCGCTCCGACGAGCCGGCAGGCAGAGTTTTCCGAGACGAGCTTGACCAGCATCTGGCCCATCCGGCCCGACGCTCCGTTCACCACGATCCCCGGTATCTCGCTCATATCGTCCTCCATTCACCGTCTTCCCCCCTAGCCCCTGTTGCGCAATTCCGCAATCGGCACTACATCGCGCCCATGTCGAACAAAGGCTCCTCCTCGGGCGCGGGTCCGTCCCAGCGCCAGCTCCGCGTCGGCGAGGTCATTCGCCGCGCCATGTCCGAAACCCTCATGCGCGGCGAAGTGCATGACCCCGACCTCAACCGGCTCAACATCACGGTGACCGAAGTGCGCATGTCGCCGGACATGTCCGTGGCCACCTGTTTCGTGATGCCTCTCGGCGGCAAGGGCGCGGAGGAGGCGGTCAAGGCGATGGCGCGCAATGTGGGCGAGCTGCGCCGGATGGTGGGCCGCGTGACCAAGCTCAAGCATACGCCCGAGCTGCGATTCAAGCTCGACGACACCTTCGACCGGATGGAAGCGACCCGCAAACTCTTCGACAACGAGACCGTGAAACGCGATCTCGAAGCGGGCAAAGAGGAAGACTGATGGGCCGCCGCAAGAAGGGTCGCGACGTTCACGGCTGGATCGTCGTGGACAAGCCCGCCGGTATTTCCTCGAATGCCGTGGTGATGAAGGTCCGCTGGGCCTTCGACGCGAAAAAAGCCGGACACGCCGGCACGCTCGACCCCGAAGCGACAGGCGTGCTCGCCGTGGCGCTGGGCGAGGCGACCAAGACCGTCCCCTACATCACCGACGCGCTCAAGGCCTATCGGTTCACGATCCGGCTCGGCCAGGCGACGAACACCGACGATGCCGAGGGCGAGGTGATCGCGACCAGCGACGCGCGCCCTTCGGACGACGATATTCGCGCCGCGCTGCCACAATTCACCGGCGATATCGAACAGGTGCCTCCTAAGTTCTCCGCGGTGAAGATCGACGGCGAACGCGCCTACAAGCTCGCCCGCGAGGGCGAGGAGGTCGAAATCGACCCGCGCCCGCTCTTCGTCGAAAGCCTCGTCCTGATCGACCGGCCCGATGCCGATCACGTCACGCTCGAGATGACCTGTGGCAAGGGCGGATACGTGCGCGCCATCGCCCGCGATCTGGGCGCGGCGCTCGGCTGTCACGGCCATGTGCGTGAATTGCGCCGCATCTGGTCGGGGCCCTTCGTGGCCGAGGAGGGTGTCAGCATGGAACGGATCGAGGAACTCGCCCGGACCGACGAGATCGACGCGCTCCTGCAACCGATCGAAGAAGGGCTGACCTCGCTCCCCGAGCTTCGGACCACGCCCGAAGGCGCGACCCGTCTGGCCCATGGCAACCCCGGCATGGTCATCGCCTCCGACGTGGACTATGGCGAAGAATGCTGGGCCAGCTACGAGGGCCGCCCGGTGGCCGTCGGGGTCTACAAGGCGGGCGAACTTCACCCCTCCCGCGTCTTCAACCTCTGACGCCGCCCTTTCATCTTTCCCGAAATACTCTAGGGGAGCTGCCGCAGGCAGCGGGGGGCAATGCCCCCTAGTCGATGATCTTCAGGACCGGATCGCCCTGCTCGGGCGCGTCACCAATCCTGTAGGCACGCCGAACCGCCGCTTCCGCCGCCCGGAACCCGGCCTCGTCGCGCGCGTGGATGGTGCATAGCGGCGTGCCCACCGCGACCGCCTGTCCAAGATCGAGAAGCCCCGTGATCCCCACCGCCGGGTCCACGTCGTCCGATGCCTTGCGCCGTCCACCGCCTAGCTCAACCACGGCAAGCCCGATGCCCCGCGTGTCGATCCGGGCCACGTGCCCCTCCACCGGCGCCGCAATGTCGCGCACCAGCGGCGCCTTTGGCAGGTGATCGTCGTAGCGCGAGACGAAATCCGAAGGCCCGCCCAATGCCGCGACCATCCGGCCAAAGACCTCGGCCGCGCGCCCGTCTTCGAGCGCGGCGCGCGCTATGGAGAACCCGGTGTCGCGATCGTCCGTCACCCCGGCGAGCGACAGCATTTCCCCGGCCAGCGCCAGAACCACCCATTCGAGCCGGACGTCCCGGTGCACCCCGGTCAGGAACTCGACCGCATTGCGAACCTCGACCGCGTTGCCCGCATCACGCGCGAGCGGCTGGTCCATCGCCGTGACCAAAGCGTTGCAGGGCATCCCGGCGGCCCGGCTCACCCCCACGATGCTTTCGGCGAGTTCCACCGAGCGTTCATAGGTCGGCATGAAAGCCCCGTTCCCGGTCTTCACGTCCATGACCAGCGCGTCGAGGCCCGCCGCCAGCTTCTTGGACAGGATCGACGCCGTGATGAGCGGCACGCTTTCGACCGTCGCGGTGACATCCCGGATGCCATAAAACCGCTTGTCAGCAGGCGCGAGCGCCGTCGTCTGGCCGATGATCGCGCAGCCGACCGATCCCACCACTTTGCGGAAGCGTTCGTTGTCGGGCACCGCGTCATAGCCCGGAATGCTCTCCATCTTGTCGAGCGTGCCCCCGGTATGCCCCAGCCCCCGGCCCGAGATCATCGGCACATAGGCCCCGCAAGCCGCCACGATGGGAGCGAGCATCAGGCTCACGTTGTCGCCCACGCCGCCCGTGGAGTGCTTGTCCACCACAGGGCCATCTAGGTCCCAGCGGAACACCTCGCCCGAATCGCGCATGGCGAGGGTGAGCGCCGCCGCTTCCTCCCGGCTCATGCCCTGGAAATAGGTCGCCATGGCGAAGGCCGCGACCTGCCCTTCGCTGGCGCTCTCATCCGTGATGCCGGTCACCATGGCGGCAATCTCGGCCTCGGTCAGAGTCTCGCCGTCGCGTTTCTTGCGGATGATTTCAGAGATCAGCATGTCGCCACTCTGACCGATCGGTAAATTTCCGCAAGGGCGGGTTGCGGGCGGGCGGCAAGCGGGCGAAAACCACGTCATGATCACCCGTGAGCATACCAAGGCTGACGCGCCGTCCGTGGCGACCTATTCCGACTGTGAACGCTACCGCTACATGCTCACACGCACCTGGGATGCCACTGGTCGGCGCGCGCTCTTCGTCATGCTGAACCCGTCGACCGCGACCGAGGTGCAGAACGATCCGACCGTCGAACGCTGCGAACGGCGGGCGCGGGCGCTTGGCTTCGGGTCCTTCCGGGTGCTCAACATCTTTGCCTGGCGCGACACCGACCCGAAAAAGATGCGCGCCGCCGGCGATCCTGTAGGGCCCGACAACGATGCCGCCATCGTCGCCAGCACTGAATGGGCGGATCAGATCGTCTGTGCCTGGGGCGCCCATGGTGCGCATCTGGACCGGGGCCCAAAGGTCGAGGCGCTGCTTCGCACCACGGGCAAGCCGCTCTACCACCTCGGGCTGACCAAAGACGGCCACCCGAAGCATCCGCTCTATATCGGCTATTCCCAGCAGCCCGAGCTTTGGACCTAGCCGGCTGGAGACGCACAGTCAGAACCGGTCCGGCATGACCTCGACCAGAACGTCAGCCAGCGTCACATGGGGCGCCCCGCGGAGAAATGCCACCACACCCCCATCCACCGTCACTACCGCATCCGCGCCGTCGTCCGAGGGCGTGACGGCGACCTCTGGCGCGACGTAGCCAGCGCCCGGGTTCAACTCGACGCGCAGGAAATCGGTGCCCGGCACGAAGTCGGTGATGTCGGCGAAACCGGCACCCTCCATGGGGTCGAAGTAGAGGATGAAGCTGTCCACGCCCTCGCCCCCCGTGGCCACGTCCTCGCGCCCCATGATGAGCGTGTCGTCGCCCACACCCCCGTCGAGCACGTCTGCCGCACCGTCCAGATGCCAGTCGAACCGCGACGTGCCCCAGGCCACGTCTTCCTCGACCCGGCCAAGATGGTCGATCACGTCGTCGCCCGCCCCGCCGAAGAGCTGGTCCGCACCATAGCCGCCGCGCAGGTGGTCATTGCCGTCGCCGCCGGCGATCCGGTCGTCATCCTGCTGGTCCGCACTGGCGGCGTCATGGGTGCCGCCCGACAGCACGTCGTCGCCCGACCCGCCCGCGACCACATCGTCGCCACTGCCCCCGTCCAGAAAGGCAGCGCCCTCGCCAGCGGCCAGAAGGTCGTTCCCGGTCCCGCCGAACAGGGCCGCGGTCCCGTCGCCGCCGACAAGGATATCGTCCCCTGCCCCGCCGAACCCGTAGAGCGCGCCGTCTCCGCCGAGGATCGCGTCGGTGCCTGCGCCGCCCTCGACCACGGTCACGCTGCCACCGGACAGGATCGGTGTGCCGTCGTGATCGGCAAGGATGCCAGCGCCATTCCCCGCGGTCGCGTCGCGTGGCGCATCCCACAGGTCGGTGCCATCGGTCAGGGCGATATCCTGCGCTATCCCGATCATGTGCGGGAGGTCGGCGGTCCCGAGCGAAAAATCGCTTTCCGCCAGCATCAGTCGTTGCAGCGCCGTCAGGTCGCCGGGTCCCGGCAGCCCCTCGCCGGGCGCGTCGGTGGGCGTCACAACGGTGGCAGGATCCACATCGGTCACGGGTCCCGGCGCGCCATCGTCGGTGACAGGCAAGAGCACGCTGTCGGGGTCCACCAGTTCCACCGGTCCCGGTTCGCCGTCCCCGGTTTTCGGATACAGGACTTCGGACAGATCCACCGTCCGCACCTGATCAAGCTCGCCCTCCGGCAGGGGATCGTCTTCCCCCATGTCGCCCATGAAGGACCCGCCCAGAAACAGAAGGGGCACCAGCCCCAGAAGAAGAAATGCAATCCCCATCGTCCCGACCCCCGAATACGATGAACCTTCCTACCATGCCGGGATTTCAGAATTCTTTAAATGGTTGTTAACATTCAAGGTTAACGCGTTGCGCCCACTACCCGGCGCCGTATAGCCTTGGCGCGAAAGGGTGCCGATGACCGACAAGACCAAAGACACGCGCGATATGAGCCCGAGCGACCTGAGCCGCGAGGTCAATGCCCTGCGTGCCGAAGTGGCCAAGCTCAACAACCATCGCTACATCCGGCTTCACGACAGCCCCATGAAACTGGGCCTGTTCCAGCTCTATCGCGGCCTGGCCTTCGGCTTCGGATCGGTCGTGGGCGCCTCCATTCTGGTCTCGCTCGCGGCCTTTTTCCTGTCGCAGATCGACTTCATCCCGATCATCGGCGACTGGGCGCTCGAATTGGCCAAGGAAATCGACGCCGACAACGCCGAAAGCTATGGCGTGAACGAAGAGGCGGGCGATTCCCCGGCCAGCGCCGACAACCCCGACGACGAAGAAGCCGCCGCGGACAACCCCTCGCCGGGTGCGACGGATCAGAATGGCGACCCGGGGGCTTCGGATTTCGGCATCAACGCGCCCGACACGACCGAGTGAGAGGCGAATAATTCCTTCCCTTCCGCGGGGAATCCCCCTATACGCGCGCATCCGGCCCGCCCATGCGGGACGGAAACTCCATGGGCCCTGCTGGACGACATCCCGGCTTGTGCCATCACTCTAACCTGCAAAAGGAGACCCCGATGTCGATCACGGTTGAAGAAAAAGAACGCCTGATCAAGGAATTCGCGACGAAAGAAGGAGACACCGGTTCGCCCGAAGTTCAGGTCGCCATCCTGACCTCGCGTATCACGACGCTGACCGAGCACTTCAAGACCCACAAGAAGGACAACCACTCCCGTCGTGGCCTTCTCATGATGGTCGCCCAGCGCCGTAAGCTTCTCGACTACCTCAAGGCCAAGGACGAGGCTCGTTACACGAACCTGATCCAGCGTCTCGGTATCCGCCGCTAAGCCGGTCGAAACCCTGAATACGGAACGCCCGCTCCTTCGAGCGGGCGTTTTCGTTTCTGGCGGGTCGTCAGACCGTCAATGCGTCGCGTGGTGTCCCCCGGCCCCGATCTCGACGATTCCCTCAAACTGGTTCAGCTCGGCGGTGATCGCTTGAGGAAGTCCTGCCTCCGCCCGCGCCGTGGCTTCGATGAGAGACACGGCGAGCTCCCGCGACAGGCCGAAGCGTTCATAGGTCGACGAATGGAGCAGCTCGTCTCCGGCACAGGCGACGATCATCCAGCCTGCCTCGCCCTTGCGCAGAAAGGCGCGGCCGCCGGTCCCGTCCTGCCGCCATCCGGCCACCGCCTGATCCCCCTCGATCGTCACGGGCGCGACTGAGAGCGGAGCCTCCGGACGGTCGAACTCCGCCTTCATGATCGCTTCGATCTGTTCGGCATCGGGCAGGCCGGACAGGTCCATCGCGGCCAGGCCGTGGCCGGCATGGTCCATCGTGTCATGGTCCATCGTGTCATGGTCGAGCGCGGAGTGATCGGCGCCATGGTCCATCGTGTCGTGATCCATTCCGTCGTGATCCATTTCGTCGTGGTTCTCGGGCGCATCCTCGCGGGTCTCGACGTTGAAGACGACCTCGACACGTCCGGCTTGTTCAAAGACCAGTGTGGCGGGGATCTTCTCGCCGTCTTCCCAGGGGTCACCGCCGAGCCCCATAAACATGACGTGGAATCCGCCGGGGGCGAGCGCGACCGTTTCACCGGCGGGAATGTCGATCCCCTCCACATGGGTCATGGTGGCCACGCCGTCCTTTTCTTCGGAGAGGTGCAGCATGACCCGGTCGAAATCGGCCTCGACCGCGACGAGCCTGTCCGGCGTCTCTCCCTCGTTGACGAGGGTCAGGTAACCCCCAGCCGACATCGCGGTGGGCGGCGCCTCGAAGGCATAGGGATGCTGGATCTGGATATTGCCCGCCTTGAACTCATGGGCAAGGATCGGGGTGGCGGCGGATGCCGCAAGGAATGCGCCGAGAAGCGCGGTGGTAAGCGTTTTCATGATGTAGCCTCTGATGGAATTGGAACGTTCGGATCAGAGAAGACGGGGCGGCCCCCGGCTGTCATAGGGCGAAAAGCGCTCGCCCAGACCTGCCTCGCTCTTTGCGTAGTGCGCCTCGACCGGCCGCAGCGTCAGCGGGACCTCAGCTCCCGGCTGGTCGGAAGGCGCAACCGCCACCGCTGCCAGGGCCACCCAGGCGCAAAGGTCCGCCTCTGGCGCGGTCTCGGCCGGACCATCCCCGACCGGAACCGGCACGCCATCTGCGCCCATCCGCACTTCGAGCGGGCCGGTCCCGGTGCAAAGCACCATGGTCATGCCGTCGCCGGTCCAGCCCGGCATGATGCCGCGTGGCAACAAGCCGATCGACAGGATCAGCACCAGCGCCAGGGCACGGGGGATGAGGGACAGGGTCATGGCGCGCGTTTCGGGGTTCACGCGAGGGTTCTAGGACCTCGCCCCCGACCGCGCAATCCATCAGTGCGTCAGACGGGATCGTCCATGAGCATGAGGTCGGTATCCTCCGGGATGACCCCTGCGGCGGTCAGCATGGCGTGGATCTGGCCCCGGTGATGGGTCTGGTGATTGAAGACATGCGTCACGATGAAGGATCGCGCCTCGGTCACCTGGCGTTTCTGGATGCCGGAATACCATGTGAGCGGCACCGCGAAGGCGGCCTCGTCCATCGCATGGGCCCAGGCCTCGATCATCCCGTCCATCTCGGCCCGCTCCTGGCGAAACCTGTCCCAGTCGTCCGTCGCATTGGCCGGGGGCCGCGTCGCCGGGGCGTCGACCTGACCCGGCGCGAGCCGCGACATCCACATCCGGTCGGCCCAGAGGATGTGCAGGAAGGTCGCCTCGATCGACCCGAAGAAAGCACCGCGATCCAGCCGGCGCGCGTCTTGCGAAAGCCTGTCTGCGGCGGCGATCAGGCTGTCGTTCTGCCAGGCGTTGTAACGGGCCATGCGGCGGGCGAGGTCGGTGTGGGACATGGGGCCTCCTTGTTTATGCGTGGGACACTAGCCGCCACACGCGATGGCGTCACCTCACGACCCGGCCACCATGCGCCCGAGCGTCCCGTCCCGCCGGTGAAGCGCGCCGGCTACGTGAAGCACCAGCAGGGTCGCCATCAGCTTGGTCAACGCCGCATGGAGCGCGAAGTACCGGTCTTCCAGAACCTCCGACGCGGGCAGCGGTGCGGGAAGGGTCACGCCCCAGACCTGCACCTCGATCCCGCTCGCCGCACTGGCCACGAAGCCGGTGATCGGCACCACCAGAAGGAGGAGGTAGAGCGCCAGATGGACCACGCGGGCGAGCGCCGTCTGCCAGCCGTCGCCCATCGGACCGGGCGGCGGGCTGATCCGGTGCCAGACGAGCCGCACAACCACCAGCGCCCAGATCGTCACGCCGATCGACTTGTGGAGACTGAAAAGCCAGTAGTTTGAGAGGCCGACCTCCATCCGGGCGATATAGGTCCCGAAGCCCAGCATCCCGATGACGCCCAACGCGATGATCCAGTGGAGCACGCGGGTCACCGGGCCGAAACGTTGCGCGTCATTGCCGAGTTTCATGTCAGGCCCGATCGAGCCGCGCGATGATCTTCAGCGTCACGGTATCGCCCACCATGTCCGCCCAGCCGGTCGCCCCGAAGTCGCTGCGCCTGACGGTTCCGGTGATGTGGACCGAAATCTTCGACAGGTCGCCGGACGCCGTCCCCTGCTGCCGAAAGACCTGGACACCCAGCCGCACCGGACGCGTTACGCCCCGGATCGTCACAAGCCCGTCAAGCTCGGCGGCCGTCTCTTCCATCCGGATCTGGTCGCTTTGGAAGGTGATCGTCGGATAGGCCCCGGTGTCGAGCACCTTGGGACCCTTGAGCGCCTGTTCCGCGAAGGGAAAATTCGCCGTCGCCGACGCGGCATCGAGCACCACCGTCACCGTCGATCGGCTGTTCTGCACGAAGTCGAGCAGGATATCGGCCCGCACTACCGGCATGAGCCCCGACACCTGATCCGGCCCGAAAGGCACGGAATAACTCACCTGCGAATTGGCAGGGTCGAGCGTGTAGCGCAGCGGATCGGCCACGGCGGCCGGCGCAGCGAAGAGGGTAAAGAAGGCCAGCAGGGCTGGAACGTGGCGCATCGCATCCTCCCGGTAGGTTGTCCGCGAGTAAAGCGACGAAGGCCCTCTGTCGCAATGACTTTAGTGCACCACTCTGAGCGAAGGTTCCGCCCGTGCAGGCACCGATGCGGCCGGATAGCGCGCGGCGAAGGCAAGTCCCGCCTGCACGACCCGCGCCGCGGTGCGTCCCCCCGTCACCAGTGCGAGGCAGCGCCGTGCGGCGGACGCGTGATCGCGTCGCATGTGATGAAGGATCGCCAGCAGCGCGGCCTCGCCCTTGGCCAGGAGGACCCGCCGCTCCGGGTCCAGCGGGTCGTGGAAATCGACCGTCGCCCCGTGTCGCTGCACGAAACAGGCGACGAAATCGCCAAGACTGTCTGCGATGGCAAGGCCCGCGCTTCGACCCCAACGCTCGCGCGCGGTAGCATAGGCGAGCCGCCAGGCCTGTGAGCCCGGATCGGTCATGGCCACAAGGAAATGGCGCAAGACGGGCAGCAACCCGCGTTCGAAGTCGTCGAACGGCAGCGCGCGGGGATCTGTATAGGCGTGGATCATCAGGCCGTTTTCCGTCCCGACGTTGGCGGATCGAGCGGGAACGGCAGCACGTTTCCGCCCGCGTCCCTCGCCGGCCCGGCACCATCGGGGGCGGGGGACGCGGCTTTGGCGGGGAACCGCAGGTCGGTTTCGATGGCCGCCTTCAGGCGCGGGTTGATCCCGCATCCATAGCGGGACGCGAGAGCATCCATCGCCAACAAGTCCGTGAGGATCGTCATGAAGCAGCCTTTCCAACCTGCGGCCCCGCCAATGCGGTGCCCGAAAACCTGCCTTGCCGGAGCGCACGAAGGACAACGTCCGGCTGGGTAGCGATTACCTGACAAAAATTATCGGGTAATGCAAGGATGGTTCGACATGGCGCGAAACTCCCGATTGACCCGCTTGGCCATCTTGCTACCGTCATGCCATTCAACCCATCAGGACGTATTCCATGACAACCCTATCCCTCCGCGCCTTCGGTGCCGTCACGGCACTGGGTCTTTCGCTGATCGCCGCGCCGCTTCTGGCCGAAGGCGAGACGCCGCTGCCGAAACTGGGCGAGAACGCCACCGCGATGACCGAGGACTTCGCTTATCTCAAATCCGCCGACGCGCCGGATTACTGGGCCTTCGCGCCCTTCGTGAAGCCTCAGTTCACCACCTCGGCCTGCTCCATCGCGGCCGTCACGGCGGCGGTGAACGGCCTCAATGGCCTGCCTGCTCTGGCCGAGGACACCGTTCTCACGCAATCCGTTCTGCTCGAGGAGGTCGGCAACGCGGACTGGGCCGCGCTCTCGGCCGAAGGCGGCGATGGCGTCAAGTTCGACCAACTCGTCAGCTTCGCGAAAGAGGCCGCCACGACCACCGGGCTCAATAGCGCCAAGGTCGAAGCCTGGAAGCCGACCGACGACAGTGAAGCGACGCTCGCCACCCTGCGCGAACAGCTCGCCGCGAACGAGGCCTCGGCTGAAGATGTGCTCATGATCTACTTCAACCAGGGCGTCGTGACGGGCGACTGGGACGGCCCGCATGTGACGCTGATCGGCGCCTATGACGCAGAGGCCGACAAGGTACTCCTGCTCGAGGTCGATCAGGAATGGTACGTGCCCTACTGGACCCCTGTGCCGGTGCTCCTCGCCTCGATGTTGAAGCCGACCTCGGACGAACACGGCCCGCTCGAGGGCGAGACAGGCGGTATGGTGCGGATGGTCAAATGAGCATGAACCCGCCCCGGACCTGACCCGGGGCGGGTACTCTGCCGGGCTGGGGCCCGCAATGACACAACCCTTCCCAAACCCCGGGTTTTCCTGTATGCGCCCTGCATCTGAGACGTGACGCCCTGGCCCCCGGCGCATGCAAAGGATCAGGGGGCGGTGGCAATGGGGCCACCATTTGAACGGGAGACCCGGAGGGCCGGGAGTGCTCCCAGAAGGATACGCTATATGTTCAACGAAGTGAAAAAATCCATCCAGTGGGGCGAAGAAGAGCTCACGCTGGAAACGGGTAAGGTTGCGCGTCAGGCCGATGGGTCCGTCATCGCGACGCTTGGCGAGACCTCGGTCATGGCCAACGTGACCTATGCCCGCGAACAGAAACCGGGGCAGGACTTCTTCCCGCTCACGGTGCATTACCAAGAGAAATACTATGCCGCCGGCAAAGTGCCGGGCGGCTTCTTCAAACGCGAAGCGCGTCCGACCGAAAAAGAAACGCTGACCGCGCGTCTCATCGACCGTCCGATCCGCCCGCTTTTCGTCCCCGGCTTCAAGAACGAAGTGCTCGTGATGTGCACCGTTTTGTCGCATGACCTCGTCAACGATCCCGATATCGTCGCGATGATCGCCGCCTCGGCCGCGCTGACCATCTCCGGCGTGCCCTTCATGGGTCCGATCGCCGGTGCCCGCGTGGGCTATGAGGATGGCGAATACATCCTGAACCCGACCTGCGACGACATGCACAACCTGCGCAACAACCCGGACCAGCGTCTGGACCTCGTCGTCGCCGGCACCAAAGACGCCGTGATGATGGTGGAATCCGAAGCCTACGAGCTGTCGGAAGCCGAAATGCTGGGCGCCGTGAACTTTGCCCACGAGCAGATCCAGCCGGTCATCGACCTGATCATCGATCTGGCCGAAGCCGCCGCGAAGGAACCCTTCGACTTCACCCCCCCGGATTACTCGGCGCTCTACGACGCCGTGAAAGCCGCCGGTGAGGACAAGATCCGCGCCGCCTACGCGATCACCGACAAGCAGGCGCGCGTGGCCGCCGTTGCCGCCGCCAAGACCGAGATCAAGGCCGGTCTGACCGAAGAGCAGCTCGAAGACGCGAACCTCGGTTCGGCGCTCAAGAAGCTCGAATCCAACGTGCTCCGGTCCTCCGTCGTGAAGGACAAGACCCGCATCGACGGTCGTGCCCTCGACGCGGTCCGCCCGATCGTGTCGGAAGTGGGCATCCTGCCCCGCACCCACGGCTCGGCGCTGTTCACCCGTGGCGAAACGCAGGGTCTGGTCGTGACCACCCTTGGCACCGGCGACGACGAACAGATGATCGACGCGCTCACCGGCACCTACAAATCGAACTTCCTGCTGCACTACAACTTCCCGCCCTACTCGGTCGGTGAAGTGGGCCGCGTGGGTTCGCCCGGTCGTCGTGAAATCGGCCACGGCAAGCTCGCCTGGCGCGCGCTTCAGGCGGTGCTCCCGGCGGCGACCGACTTCCCCTACACCATTCGCGTGGTGTCGGAGATCACCGAATCGAATGGCTCGTCCTCGATGGCGTCGGTGTGCGGCGGTTCGCTGTCCATGATGGACGCAGGCGTTCCGCTAAAGGCTCCGGTCGCCGGTGTGGCCATGGGTCTCGTCCTCGAAGACGACGGCTCCTACGCGGTCCTGACCGACATCCTCGGTGACGAAGATCACTTGGGCGACATGGATTTCAAGGTGGCTGGCACAGAAAACGGCATCACCTCGCTCCAGATGGACATCAAGGTGGCCGGCATCACGCCCGCGATCATGGAACAGGCGCTCGCTCAGGCGAAAGCCGGTCGGATGCACATCCTTGGCGAGATGTCCAAGGCGCTGTCGGAAGGCCGTCAGGAGTTCTCCGCCCACGCCCCGCGCATTGAAACCATGCAGATCCCGACCGACAAGATCCGTGAAGTGATCGGCTCGGGCGGCAAGGTCATCCGCGAGATCGTGGAAGTCTCGGGCGCCAAGGTCGACATCAACGACGACGGCGTGATCAAGATCGCCTCGGCCAACGGTGAAGCCATTCAGAAGGCCTACGACATGATCTGGTCGATCGTGGCCGAGCCGGAAGAAGGTCAGGTCTACAAGGGCACGGTCGTCAAGATCGTGGACTTCGGTGCCTTCGTGAACTTCTTCGGCAAGCGCGACGGTCTGGTCCATGTGTCCCAGATCGAGAACCGCCGCCTGAACCATCCCTCGGATGTGCTCAAGGAAGGTCAGGAAGTCTACGTCAAGCTTCTGGGCTTCGACGATCGCGGCAAGGTCCGCCTCGCCATGAAGATGGTCGACCAGACCACCGGCGAAGAGCTTCCGCCGGAAGAAAAGAAGAAAAAGGAAGACGTCGAGTAAGCGCGTCCTTCTTGAAACGACAGAGCCCCGGTGGAAACGCCGGGGCTTTTTTCGTCTGTTCGCCTCGCGGCAAATGCCGCATCGCAGCATAATTCTTGCCGCAGGTGCGAAATCGTGATATGAAGGGACCGTCTGCTTTTCAGGACACGTCCATTTGAAGGTGCGACATGGCCGATACGAGATTATCCAAGAAAGACTGGATCGACGCCGGGTTTCTGGCGCTCTCCACCACGGGTCCCGAAGCGCTCAAGGCCGAGGCTCTGGCGCGGGCGCTGGGCACCACGAAGGGCAGTTTCTACTGGCATTTCAAGGACGTGCCTGAGTTCAAGTCGAAGATGCTTCTCAACTGGCGTGCGGCCTCGCTCGGCGCTCTGTCGAGCGTGCTGGACGAGGGCGGGACCGCGCCCCAGCGCCTCATGCGACTCGCCGAGTTCGCGGACGGGGAAACTCGGGGCTACGTGCCCGAGCCAGTCATTCGCGGCTGGGCGCTGTCCGACCCTGCCGTGCGCGATGCGCTGGACGAGGTCGACCGGCTGCGCCGCAACTACATCGCCGCCGTACTGGCCGACATGGGTCTGACCGACCCGAATTTCGCGCATATCGTCCATGCCGCCCTGATCGGATTGGCGATGAATGCGGGGCACGGCAATGCCCGCGAAGCGATGTCGACGCTACTGGCCGCGATCAGCGCGCTCGAAGACGCGTAAGACGGTCCACGAGCCGCGCCCGCGCCTCGGGCAGGGGCTTTTCGCCCAGCGCATGTGCCAGCCCATGGGTCAGGAAATGCCCGGTCGTGCGCAATCCGTCGGGCACCCCCGCAAGATCATCGGTCACCAGCCCCAAAAGCTCGGGTGGGAGCGGCAGAAGCCGGTCGGCCCAGTCGCCGGCGCCCTCGGCGCTGACCGCGCGGCCTGACTTCGGCGATACATAGACCAGATCCTCACGCCCCCCGGTGACGGCGCAGGCGGTGAGGTCGAGGCCATAGCCAAGCTCTTCGAGCAGCGCCAATTCCCACTGAAGATAGGCCACCGGCCAGTTTTCCGTCTGTGCGACGATGTCGAGCATGTCCACCGTGCGGGCATAGAGGCGGGGATGGGCTTCACGTTCAGGAAGCGCGAAGACAAGGAGCGCCGTGATCGCATTGAGCGCGGCGAGCGCACCCCGGTCTCCCATCACCCCCGCCGACCGCGACCGGACAGGTTCGACGGCGAACGAGCCGATATGTTCCTCGAGCCGCGCGCGCCAGACCACGTCGAGTTCCGCGCCGGGTTGCAGGATCGGAGCGATCTTGCGCGACACGCCGCCGCGCACGACGCCGGCGTGTCGGCCATGCGTCCGGGTAAATACCTCGATGATCGCCGAGGTTTCGCCGTGTTTGCGCACGCTCAGCAGCGTGCCGCGATCCCGCCACTCCATGCGGGGCATTTTCCATCCGGGCTGCCGCAACGCAAGGGCTTGTGACGTGGGCCGGATCGGGCAGACTAGGCGCATGGAACGCAACGCACGTCTACTGGCGACAGTGATCGCCCTGGCAGCCTGGGCCGGACTGGTCGCCCAGTTCATCCTCGCCCGCGAGGATTACCCGACCGCCCTAGCGGCGCTTTGGCGGCTGGCGCGGTTTTTCACGATCCTGACGAACCTGATGGTGGCGGTCAGCTTCACCGGGATGGCCATCACCGGGCGCAGGCCCGCACCCGGCTGGCTGGCCGCGCTCGCCCTGTGGATCGCCATCGTGGGGGTCATCTATCACCTGCTTCTGGCGGACTACGGCAAGACCGGTCTCGACCTCGTGGCCGATCACCTCGTCCACACGGCCGTGCCGCTCCTGACGGTCGGCTGGTGGTTCGCCTATGCGCTGCACTTGCGGTTGCCCAGGCGGCTTGCGGCCTACTGGCTCGGCTGGCCGTTGGGCTATCTGGTCTATGCGCTGATCCGGGGCGCGGCGGACGGGATCTATCCCTACTTCTTCCTCGACGTCGCCCGTTTCGGCGCCGGACAGATCGCGGTGAACGTCGCCGCGCTCGCGTTCGGCTTCTGGCTGGCGGGGCTTGGCATGATCGGCGTCGCGCGCCTGCGGGCGCGGCGCGTTTCGCTTGCGCGGGTCTGACAAATCGGCAAGCGTGAGCGCATGACACCCAGCGCCCGTTTCGCCTCTGCCCTCATCGCGCTCGTGGCGCTCGCTGCACTGGTCGCGCAGTTCATCGTGTCCAGTCGACTGACCGGTCATGTGCCGACGACGATCTGGGTCATCCTCGGGTATTTCACGGTGCTGACCAACCTCTTGGTGCTCGCCACCTATGCGATGCAGGCCGTGAAGAACCAGCTCTCCAATCCGGCATGGCTCGGCGGGCTGACACTCTGGATCACCATCGTCGGCGTCGTCTACCACACGCTTCTGGCGCAACTCTGGTCGCCGGAAGGGCTCGCGCTCTGGGCCGATCAGGGGCTGCATACGGCGACACCGGTCTTGAGCGTGCTCTTCTGGTTCGTCTTTGCGTCCCGGGTCCCGCTACCTTGGATCACCGCCGCGCAATGGCTGGTCTGGCCGCTGGCCTATACGATCTATGCCCTGCTCCGCGGAATGCTGACCGGCTGGTATCCCTATCCTTTCCTCGACCTGGCCGTGCTGACCCCCGCGCAGGTCGCGGCAAATTCCGTCGGTCTGACGATCGCCTTCTTTCTCGGCGGGCTGGCCCTCGTCGCCATTACGCGGGCGCGGGGATAGGCGTATAAGGGCGCCATGCCTGCGCTGTGCCGAGATTGCCTGACCACCTTTGACGAGGGGAACCGTTGCCCGAAGTGCCGGTCCCCGCGCGTGTTGTCGCATCCCGAACTCTTCGAACTGTCCATCGCCCATATGGATTGCGATGCCTTCTACGCCAGCGTGGAAAAGCGCGACGACCCGACGCTCGCCCATAAGCCCGTAATCATCGGGGGCGGCAAACGGGGCGTCGTCTCGACCGCCTGTTACGTCGCGCGAATCCGGGGCGTTCGGTCGGCGATGCCGATGTTCCAGGCGCTGAAGCTCTGCCCGGATGCCGTGGTGATCAAGCCTCGGGGCGCGCATTACGCGGCCGTGTCGAAGGACATCCGCGCGCTCATGGACGAACTCACGCCCAGCGTCGAACCCTTGTCGCTGGACGAAGCGTTTCTGGACATGACGGGCACCGCGCGGCTCCATGGCGCGCCGCCTGCGGTGATGCTCGCGCGGCTGGTGAAACGGATGGAGGACGAGATCGGCCTGACCGGCTCCATCGGTCTGTCGCACAACAAGTTCCTCGCCAAAGTCGCCTCCGACCTCGACAAGCCGCGCGGGTTTTCAGTGATCGGCAAGGCCGAGACGCCTGCTTTCCTCGCGGGCAAGCCCGTGCGCATGATCTGGGGCGTGGGCGATGCGGCGCAGGCCTCGCTCGACAGGGCCGGCATCCGCACCTTCACAGACCTCCTGCGCTGGGAGAAGGAGGCGCTGGTCGAGCGCTTCGGCGGCATGGGTGAGCGGCTCTGGCACCTTGCCCGAGGCGAGGATCACCGACGCGTGTCTGCCCATGCGCCCGTGAAGTCGATTTCAAACGAGACGACCTTTTTCGAGGACACCTCGGATCCTGACCTGCTCGATGGACACCTGTGGCGGCTTTCCGAGAAGGTCGCCGACCGCGCCAAGGCCAAGGGCCGTTCGGGTCGGGTGGTGACGCTCAAGCTCAAGCGGGCCGATTTCAAGCTCATCACCAAGCGGGTGAGCCTGCCCGACACCACGCAAAGCGCGGATCGGATCTACCGGGTGGTGGCGGCCCTCTTCGAGACGGTGAAGGACCGGGGTCCCTTCCGGCTGATCGGCGTGGGGATTTCCGATATCACCGGGGCCGAGGGCGCGGATACGGCCGGGGACCTGCTCGATCCGCAGGCGGAAAAACGGCGGGCGGCGGAAAAGGCCACCGATGCTATCCGCGCGAAGTTCGGCGAGAACGCGATCACCAAGGGACGTGCGATCCGCTGACGCGGGCCGGTGAGGGCTTAACCAATTGTATCGGATTGTCGTGATTTTCGCGCGGTCCTGCTCCAAGAAAGCGTCGAAGATTTTACGCAAATGGAGACCAACATGAGTGCCATCATCCTCGCCGGACAGATCAACGCAGCCCTCGACGCCCATGCCAAATGGAAGCAGCGACTGAACACCGCCATTGAGCGGGGTCATTGCGACAGTTCCCCCAGCGACATCGCCTGTGACGACAAATGCGCGTTCGGCAAATGGCTGCATGGTGACGCGATGCCGCAGACGGTGCGTGACGGGGTGCCCTATCAGGTCACGAAGCGGCTCCATGCCGAGTTCCACAAGACCGCCGGTCAGGTCGCGACGCTGGTCGAAGCCGGAGACCGCGTCGGCGCCCGTCATGTTTTGACGACGGAATACGCTGAACGCTCCGACAAGCTATCGCGCGCGCTGAACAAATGGCGCTCGGAACTGATGATGCCGGCCTGAGCGCTATTCCGCGGCGAGAGGAAGCTCCTGCGCCCTCCCAAGTTCGCAGATGTCGGCGCTGACCCTGTCGAGGAGTGCCACCATCGGAGCGAAGTTGTTGTTGGGCTTCAGGGTGCGCTCGTTCATGTAGAGCGCACGGTCGATTTCGATCTGAAGCGCATGTTGCCCGCGCGAGGGGCGGCCGTAGGTCTGGGTCGTAAAGGCCCCCGCAAAGGGCGTGTTGCGCGCCACCTTGAGTCCCTCGGACCGGAACGCGGCTTCGATCGCCTCGACGATCTCGGCCCCGGCCGAGGTGCCGAAACGGTCGCCTAGCACGATCTCGGGCTTGTCGCGGCGTCCCCGACACAAGCTGTCGATGGCCTCATGCGGCATCGAATGGCAATCGACCAGAATGGCCTGACCGAAGAGCACGAGGCTTTCCTCGATCAACGTAGCCAGACGCCGGTGATAGGGGTGCCAGTGGTCATCAAGCCGCGCTTGAACCTCGGCCAGGGTGAGCTTGCCGCGATAGATCGCCCGCCCCCCGGCAACCACGCGGGGGATGACACCCAGGCCCGATGAGACGCGCGGATTGTGTCCCGTCTTCTCGACACCCTTGATGAGCGCGGGATCGAGCTCTTCCGCGCCCCGGTTCACATCGACGAAGGCACGCGGCGCGCTGAGTGTGATAAGCGGCGCACCATGGGTCGGAACGCCCGCGAAGAGCTGATCCACGAAAGCGTCTTCCGACGAGCGTAGCGTGAGCGTATCGAGCACCGAGCGACGCTGGAAGGCCCAGCCGTAGTCACGCCCTGAATGCGGCGATGCGAAGATCACCGAGGTCGACCGGATCGACGGCTGCGCGACATGATATGAGGGACTCATTAGGCCTCCTGACGTCCAACCATAGACCAACCGATGGTCCTGCCAAAAGCCCCTTGCATGCTCTGACGACTCCTTTTATAGAACCGCGAACCGGCGCGGGTGTTCCCCGCGCCTGTTTGTTCCGAAACGGTGATTCACCCTTGTTCGCAAGGGCATCGCGGCAAGGGGCAGGAAATTCGGGCGATTAGCTCAGCGGTAGAGCACTTCGTTGACATCGAAGGGGTCACTGGTTCGATCCCAGTATCGCCCACCATGAACCGCCCGGAAACGGGCACACTTAGCCGCCCGGCAACGGGTATAACCCAAGGCGCGACCAGCGCCGCGTTGTAGGAGAGGGACCATGAAAGTCCGTAACTCGCTCCGCTCGCTGAAGAACCGGCACCGGGATTGCCGTGTCGTGCGCCGTAAGGGCCGCGTCTACGTGATCAACAAGACCCAGCGCCGCTTCAAGGCGCGTCAGGGCTGATTTGCCGCTGACGTGCCAACCCGCCTCGCGCGGGTCGCTTCAGGCACCGGAAATATAAAAAGACCGTCTGTTCGCGCAGACGGTCTTTTGCTTTTGGATCAGCAGGTTCCGGACCGGCCACCCGAATCGCCGGGCGGCGCGCCGGGTCAGAAAGCCGCAAGCAGCCGCACCATCGTGTCCTGCGTGACATAACCCGTCACCGGCAGACCCCGATCGTTCTGGAACCGCCGGATTGCGCGGCGGGTGTCGCTGTCCACCTGTCCATCCGCGCGGAGTTCATAGCCCAGGGACTGGAGCTTGGTTTCGACCAGGAGCATGGTCACCCGATTGCCTGCGACACGGTCCTCCTCGGCGCGGGCGCGGGCCTGTCCGGCCTCCTGCTCGCGGTCGACCTCCAGCGCGGCGAGCCGCGCGCGGGCGTCCTCTGCGAAAAGCCCTTCGGGGTAACGCGTGAGATAGGAGGTATAGCCCTCGACGGCATCGGTCTGGCGCACGCTGTCCCAGAACGACCGTTCGTCGGCTTCGGCCGAGGCACGCTTGTCGGCCTCGATCTCGCCAAGGCGTTCCTGCGTCACCTCGGCAAAAAGCCCGTCGGGATAGCGATCGAGATAGGCGCGAAGACCCGCCTCGTCGCCTCGCGACCCGGTTTCGTCCCAATAGGCGCGGTCGCGCCGCTCCTCGACCAGACGCCGCCGCTCGGCCTCGCGTTCGAGCTCTGCTGCCCGCTGGTCGGCCTTGGCGGTCATTTCGGCAAGCACGGGCTGGGTCAGGTATCCGCTCGGCTCATGGCCGTTGGCGGTCTGGTAGGCGGTGATCGCGGCACGGGTGCCGGGGCCGAAAATTCCGTCGATCCCCTTAGGGTCGAAGCCCAAGAGCGAAAGGTTGCGTTGCACCTGCCGCCGCGCCGCCTGGTTGAGGCCGAGGCCCGTCTCGGTCAACTCGGCCGATTTTTGCACCTGATCCTCGATCTGACCAAGCGCAGCGCGCGCCTCTTCGGCGTGGGGGCCCTCCGGGAATTGCTCGAGATAGAGCTCATAACCCCGCGCCTCGTCCAAAGTTTGCGCCACGAGCCAGAATGCCGCCTCCGGGTTCTGCGCCGTGCGCTCGATCACCACCCGCTCCCCGTCGGACGGCAGAAAGCTCGTCGCGGTCGAGATATAGCCCGTCCCGATCACGCCCCGCGGCGCGTCCTCAATCACCTGATCGAGGGGAAGGCCTGGCACGAGCAGCGCTTCGCGGGTGAGCCTTGTGAGCCCGTCCAGCGGCCCCGTGATCACGGTCACGCCCTGCAGGGCCTCCATCGTGCCGATCGGGGTCAGGTCTTCGGCGCGCAGATGCTCGCCACTCGCCGCGATCATCACGACCGCCTGACCGGGAAAATCGGCGGCAAGCTCCATGAGCGGGTCGAGCGGCACTGCCATGGACCCCACGTTGAACCTCGAAACCTCCTCGGCATCCGACGTCAGGAGCCAGGTGTTGGTGCCATCCGATACCACATGACCCGAAACGAGGATCAGCACCCGCTCGCCGTCCTCCGCTGCACGCCGGAAAGCGGCCACGGTGCGGCTCGCCTCGCGCGCGGTCTGGTCGAGCGACGCGCTCACGTCGAAGCCCTTGTCCTCGGCCAGTTGCGCGAGCGCTGCGGCCTGATTGGCACCCGGCACATCGTTCAGTGTCTCGTAATCGCTTTCGACAAGGATGAGAGCGGCATCGGCCAGCACCGGCAAAGGCGCAACAAGGGCTGCGGCCAAGGCAGCGGACAGGACGGAACGACGTGGTGAAACGGGGCGCATGTGACCTCCCTCGATTGTTCGACTTCGGCCTCCAGATGCGCAAACAGCGACCGTTATGCCATATCAACGGGGTTCCCGGCCCCGGGTTCCCCGACGCGCCCGCTCCTTCACTGCTTCATAAATACCTCGGGAGGGTCTGGGAGGGCAGAGCCCTCCCAGCACCGCGACGCCTGCGCAAGCAGGCGGCGCAAGACCTCAATCGTAGGTGCGCTGATCCTCGATCACCTTGCCGTCGTTGGGCAGGCTCCCGGGCGATACCAGCTCGACCGTGCCGCGCAGCTTGAGCGTCTCGATGACGCTCGCCTCGAACCCGGCAACGTCGCCGCCATCGGCCTCGACCTGAACGCGCATCGCGTCCGCCTCGCCGACGCGGGTCGCGATGACCCGGGCGCGGGCGATTTCGGGGTGCTTGGCGACGAAATCCGCGACCTGTTCCGGGCGCACGAACATGCCCTTGATCTTGGTCGTCTGGTCGGCGCGCCCCATCCAGCCCTTGATCCGCGTGTTGGTCCGCCCACAGGGGCTTTCGCCTGCCATGACCGCCGACAGATCGCCGGTCGCGAAACGGATCAAAGGGTAATCGGGGTTGAGCGACGTCACCACGACCTCCCCCACCTCGCCCGGGGCGACCGGGTCGCCGGTGCCGGGGCGCACGATCTCGACGATCACGCCCTCGTCCACGATCATCCCCTCCTGCGCGGGTGTCTCGTAGGCGACGTTGCCAAGGTCCGCCGTGGCATAGTTCTGAAGACAAAGGATCCCGCGATCCGCGTATTCCTGCCGCAGGGATGGAAACAGCGCCCCACCCCCGACCGCCGCCTTGGTGATCCCCAGACGCACGCCCATCTCGTCTGCCTTGTCGAGGATCACCTTGAGGTAATCCGGCGTGCCCGCATAGGCGGTGGTCCCGATGTCGGCGGCCGCGCGGACCTGCAATTCGGTCTGGCCCACGCCCGCGGGCACGACCGCGGCCCCGACCGCCCGCGCGCCGTTTTCAAAGATCATGCCGGCGGGTGTCAGGTGATAGGAAAAGCAGTTCTGCACGATGTCGCCCTGCCCGATCCCGACGGCGCAGAGAAACCGCCCGATGCGCCACCAGTCGTCCGCTATGCTGCCCGGTTCATAGATCGGGCCGGGGCTTTGGAAGATATGGGCAAAGCCCTGCGCCGGCTTCGTGGTGAAGCCGCCGAAGGGCGCGTGCGCCTTCTGCGCCTCGCCCAGCGCGGATTTGCGCAGGACGGGCAGCGTCGCGAGCGCCTCGACGCTCGTCACGGTGTTTGCGTTGACCTGCCCCAGCGACGCGGCATAGCCCGGCAGCGCCTTGGCCCGCGCGATCTGGCGCGGCAGGGCGGCGGCAAGGTCCACGGCACGCTCATCAGCGCTCCGGGTTTCGAGATCGTCGAAATGTGTCATCGGGGTCTCCAGCATCACAGTGCCTCGGCGCGTATCATGCCAGCCACCGCTTGCGGCGGCGGTAGGAGCGCACGTCGCGGAAGGACTTGCGGCCTTCGTCCGACATGCCGAGGTAGAACTCTTTCACATCCGGGTTCTCGCGCAGGTCCTTTGCCGGTCCGTCCATCACGACGCGACCGGATTCAAGGATATAGCCGTAATGGGCATAGCGCAGCGCCACGTTGGTGTTCTGTTCGGCGAGGAGGAAGGTATATCCCTCGCCTTCGTTGAGCGATTTCACGATCTCGAAGATCTGTTCGACAAGCTGCGGCGCGAGACCCATCGAGGGTTCGTCCAGCAGGATCGTCTCGGGCCGCGACATAAGCGCGCGACCGATCGCGACCATCTGCTGCTCGCCACCCGAGGTATAGCCCGCCTGCGATTTGCGCCGTTCCTTCAGGCGGGGGAAATAGTCATAGACCATGTTCAGGTCGGCATCGATGTCGCCTCGCGAGGCGCGACGGGTATAGGCGCCGGTGAGCAGGTTTTCCTCGACCGTCAGGTGTTCGAAACAATGCCGGCCCTCCATCACCTGGATGACGCCCTTCTGCACCAGATCGGCGGGCGACAGGTCCTGCACCCTTTCACCACGGTAGACAATCGAGCCCTTGGTCACCTCGCCGCGTTCGGAATGGAGCAGGTTGGAAATTGCTTTCAGCGTCGTGGTCTTGCCCGCGCCATTGCCGCCCAGAAGAGCGGTGATGCCGCCCTTCGGCACCTTGAGCGACACGCCCTTCAGAACGAGGATCACGTGGTTGTAGATCACCTCGATGTTGTTCACCTCGAGCACGGTTTCGGCTTTCACAGGTTGGGCGTCCAGCATGGCGGTCCTCGGCGTAATCTGGGGTCGGTTGGTCCCGGCCCGCCCTGCGGCGGGCCGGGAGGAATCGCTTACATGCAGCCCGGCGTGGTGCCGCTTTCGGCCGCATAGGCCGCGCTGTCTTCGGCCACCAGCGGGTCGATCACGTCGAGATCGGCCTGCATGTAGTCGGTGATCAGGCTCCAGCTTCCGGCCGCCGCATCCCACTGCGCCACGGCCGCATAGCCATTGCCGCCGTGGTTCTGGCAGGTCACGTCGAACTCGGGCCCGAAGTTCGGCAGGCCGAGCTCGGTCATCTTCGCTTCGGTGATCGAGAGGTTCTCCATCCCGTCGCGCATCTGCGCCGCGTTGATGGCTGCGGTGCCGTGCATTTCCTGCGCGGTCTTGGCGGCCTCGGCGGCGAGCATGGCGGCATAGAGCCCCCGGTTGTAGAGCGCGGTGCCGATCTGGTCGCCCGCACCGGCGGCCTTGCCGGTATCGACCACATACTGTTGGATGTCGTCGAAAACCGGGTAGTCCGACCCGACGTTGTGGAAGGTCAGCGCCTTGTAGCCATTGGCACCTTCACCGGCGGGCAGCACGTCGTTTTCCGAACCGGACCACCAGATGCCGATGAAATTCTCCATCGGGAAGCGGATGTTGACCGCTTCCTGAATGGCGACCTGGTTCATCACGCCCCAGCCCCACATCAGGACATAGTCGGGCTGGTCGCGGCGGATCTGGAGCCACTGGGACTTCTGTTCCTGGCCGGGCGCGTCGACGGGCAGTTCGATGAGCTCGTAGCCGTGCTTGGCGCCAAGCTCCTGCAGCGTGCGGATCGGTTCCTTGCCATAGGCGGAGTTGTGATAGACCAGCGCGACCTTCTTGCCCTCGAGCGAGCCGCCGTTTTCATCCAGCAGATACTTGATCGCGACCGAAGCCCCGTCCCAGTAGTTGGCGGGATAGTTGAAGATCCAGTTGAAGACTTCGCCGTTCTTGGCCGAGGTGCGGCCATAGCCCATCGAATGGACCGGGATACCGTCAGCCGTCGCTTTCGGGATGAGCTGGTAGGTGATGCCGGTGGAGAGCGGCTGATAGACCAGCGCGCCGGAGCCCTTGGTGGACTCGTAGCATTCGACACCCTTCTCGGTGTTGTAGCCGGTTTCGCATTCGACGAGGTTGATCATCTCGCCGCCGATGCCGCCGTCACGTTCGTTGAGCAGCGTGAAATAATCCTGATAGCCATCCGCAAAGGGGATGCCGTTCGCGGCATAGGGGCCGGTGCGATAGCTCAGTGCGGTGAACGTGAGTTCGGCCAGCGCGGGGGTCGCCGCCATCGCGGTGCCCAGAGCCAGTAGGGCCAGTTTGGTCTTCATCGGTGTCTCCTCCCTTGGTTGTTCCGATGTATCGATGGCGGTTCCCTGTGGGCGCCCGCCGGAAGTCGGTCGTCCCCCTAGTGCGGGAACGGCCAGAGCCGCAGCTTTTCCTTTGTGACCCGCCACAGGGCGGCCAGCCCGTGGGGTTCGAGGATCAGAAAGACGATGATCAGCCCGCCCACGATCATGAACTCCAGATGCGCGGCGAGGTCGGTGGGCCAGCCAAGCCCGCCCACGAGCACGTTCTTGAGGAGCACGGGCATGAGCACCATGAAGGCGGCGCCTGCGAAGCTCCCGAAGATCGACCCGAGGCCGCCGATGATGATCATGAAGAGAATGAGGAAGGACTTCTGGATGCCGAAAGCCTCGCCCACCTCGACCGCGCCCAGGTAGACCGAGAAGAACAGCGCCCCGGCGACGCCCACGAAGAAGGACGAGACCGCGAAGGCCGAGAGTTTGGCCATGAGCGGGTTCACCCCGATGATTTCGGCCGCGATGTCCATGTCGCGGATCGCCATCCATTTGCGTCCGATCGCCCCGCGCGTGAGGTTGCGCGCGATCCAGGCCAGCACGACCACGAATGCGAGACAGAACAGATAGGGCGCCCAGGGCGTGGTGTTGGGGCCGGTGACGGCGATCCCGAACACGGTCCGCTCCGGCGAGGAAATCTGGCCCGAGGCGGAGTAGTTGTAAAACCACGGCACCTTGTTGAAGAGCCAGACGAGGAAGAACTGGGCCGCGAGCGTCGCCACCGCGAGGTAGAACCCCTTGATCCGCAGACTGGGCAGTCCGAAGAGCAGGCCCACGATGGCCGTGATCCCGCCCGCGAGCAGGATGTGGATCGCGATGCTCACGTCCGGGAAGGAGGTCATGAGCTTGTAGCAGGCATAGGCGCCGACCGCCATGAAGCCCCCCGTGCCTAGAGACACCTGCCCGGCGAACCCCGTGAGGATGTTCAGCCCGAGCGCGGCGATTGCATAGATCAGGAACGGCAGCAGCACCGCGTTCGCCCAGTAGCTGTTGATCACGAAGGGCACGACGAGGAAGGCCACGACGAGCAGGGTGAAATAGGCGACCCTGTCGAAACGGATCGGGAAGGTCTGACCATCCTTGGAATAGGAGGTCTTGAAGTCTCCGGCTTCGCGGTAAATCACTGGATGGCCTCCGATTTCTGGTCATTGCGCACGCGGTTCGCGCGCTTGGCATAGCCCGTCGCCTCTGCGTGGCGCACGAGTTGGAAGTAGCAGACAAGACCGACACCCGCGCCGAGGGCGGCGAGGAGCGTGGCCGTGGTCATATGCGTGGCATCGGCGGGCGCATCGGTCAGGGCGAGGTAGCCGAAGACCCAGAATCCCGACCAGGCCACGGTGTTGAGAACGGAGACGGCTTTCATCGTGTCACACCCTCTCGATGATCTTCTCGCCGAACAGGCCCTGAGGCCGGAAGACGAGGAACAGAAGCGCCAGCACATAGGCGAACCAGTTCTCGGTGGCGCCGCCGACGAGCGGTCCGATGGTGAACTCGAACAGTTTCTCGCCCACCCCGATGATCAGCCCGCCCACGATGGCGCCGGGGATCGAGGTGAAGCCGCCGAGCATGAGCACCGGAAGCGCCTTGAGCGCGATCAGCGAGAGCGAGAACTGCACGCCCGACTTCGAGCCCCACATGATACCGGCGACGAGCGCGACGAAGCCCGCGATCGCCCAGACTAGGACCCAGATGTAGCGGAGCGAAATCCCGACCGACAGCGCGGCCTGGTGATCGTCGGCCACGGCGCGCAGCGCACGGCCCTGTTTCGAGTATTGCGAGAAGACGGTGAGCGACACGACGAGGATCACGGCAACCACGGTCGCGGCGATATCGAGATTGTCGATGAAGAACCCGTAGCCGAACCAGTTGAAGGTCGTGTCGTCGATCGCGACGTTGATCCCCTGCGGCAGGCCCACGTCGAGCTTCTTGATGTCCGCGCCCCACATGAGGTCGCCGAAACCTTCCATGAAATAGGCAAGCCCGATCGTCGCCATGAACAGGATGATGTCGGGCTGGTTCACGAGATGGCGCAGGATGTAGCGCTCCACGATCCAGGCGAAGGCGACCATGACCAGCACCGTCAGCGCGATGGCTAGGATCGCCGGCGTATGCCAGCCGAAGTGATGCAGGTTGGTCCCGAAGATCGCGTTGATCAGGTGGGAAAACGGCACCTGCCCGTCCTGGATGCCGACGAGCGTGAGCGCGGCGAAGAGCGCCATGACGCCCTGGGAATAGTTGAAGATGCCCGACGCCTTGAAGATCAGCACGAAGCCGAGCGCGACGAGGGAATAGAGCACCCCGGCCATGAGACCGTTCAGGGTGACTTCCATGGCGAAGAGAAGCTGGTCAGGCATGGCGGCGGTCCCCCGTCAGGCATTTGGAATTGTCGATGGGATCAGTCATGGGACACCCCCAGATAGGCGTCGATCACGGCCTGGTTCGAGCGCACCTCGTCCGGGGTCCCGTCACCGATCTTCTTGCCGTAGTCCATCACGACCACCCGGTCGGACAGGTCCATGACCACGCCCATGTCATGTTCGATCAGCGCGATGGTGGTGCCGAACTCGTCATTCACGTCGAGGATGAAGCGCGACATGTCTTCTTTCTCCTCCACGTTCATGCCCGCCATCGGCTCGTCTAGCAGAAGGAGCTTCGGCTCTGCGGCCAGCGCACGGGCCAGTTCGACGCGTTTCTTGAGGCCGTAGGGCAGTCGTCCGACCGGAGTCTTGCGGATGTTCTGGATCTCGAGGAAGTCGATGATCTTCTCGACCTGTTCGCGGTGGGCATATTCCTCGCGCGCAGCGCGGCCCCACCAGGCGGCCTGGGAAACGAGCGACGCGTTCATCTTCGTCAGCCGACCGGTCATGATGTTGTCGAGCACACTCATCCCGTCGAAAAGCGCAATGTTCTGGAAGGTCCGGGCGATGCCCTGTGCGGCGACCTGATAGGGCTTCATCTGCGGGCGCTTCTCGCCCCGGAACCAGACCTCGCCTTCCTGCGGCACGTAGAACCCCGAGATGACGTTCAGCATCGAGGATTTGCCCGCGCCGTTCGGACCGATGATCGCGCGGATCTCGCCTTCGCGGATGTCGAAGGAGATGTCCTTGATCGCGACGACGCCGCCGAACTTGAGCGTGATGTTCTTCATCTCCATCACCACGCCGCCGATGGTGCGGCCGTCTGGGGTCTGGAAGCTGTCGGGGCTCGTTGCCGGGCTCATGTCGTTCATGCGGCACCTCCCGTGGCGGCGGTTCTTGCGTATTCAAAGTGGATTGAAAGCGTCATTCGGCGGCGATCCCCTGCGGTTGGGCGGTCGGCTGGACCTTGGCGTCGCGGATCTGCAGCGTCGCGCGGATCTTGCCTTTGCGGCCGTCCTCGTAGGTGACTTCCGTTTCGGTGTATTGCTCGGTCTTGCCGGAATAGAGCGCGTCCACCAGATCCTGGAACTTCTCCGCGATGACGCCGCGCTTGACCTTGCGGGTGCGGGTCATCTCGCCGTCGTCGGCGTCGAGTTCCTTGTGCAGGATCAGGAAGCGGTGGATCTGACAGCCCGAGAGCATGTCGTCGGACGCGATCGAGGCATTCACCTCCTCCACATGGTCCTGGATCATGTCCATGACCTGCGGGTGGTTCGCAAGCTCCTGGTAGGACCCGTAGGAGATGTTGTTGCGCTCGGCCCAGTTGCCAACGGCGGTGAGGTCGATGTTGATGAAGGCCGTGCACCGGTCGCGCCCCGCGCCGAAGACGACCGCCTCGAGGATGTTGGGATAGAACTTCAGTTTGTTCTCGACATACTTCGGCGCGAACATCCGGCCGTCGGCCATCTTGCCCACGTCCTTGGCCCGGTCGATGATCCTGAGGTGGCCGGTGCCCTCCTCGATGAAGCCCGCGTCGCCCGTCGCGACCCAGCCTTCCGGGTCCTTGGTCGAGGCCGTGCTGTCAGGGTTGTTGTAATATTCGACGAAGGTGCCCGGCGAGCGATAGAAGACCTCGCCATTGTCCGCGATGCGAAGCTCCACCCCCGGCGACGGAACGCCCACGGTATCGGCGCGCACTTCGCCATCGGGTTGCTGCGTGATGAACACGGTGGCT
Organism: Maritimibacter sp. DP1N21-5; assembly: GCF_019218295.1. Lineage (NCBI taxonomy): Bacteria > Pseudomonadati > Pseudomonadota > Alphaproteobacteria > Rhodobacterales > Roseobacteraceae > Maritimibacter > Maritimibacter sp. DP1N21-5. Next base: position 210,221 of record NZ_JAHUZF010000003.1, on the reverse strand, counting down.
TCCGTCTGGCCGTAGAGCTGTTTCAGGTTGATGCCCAGCGAGCGGTAGAAATCGAAGATCTCCGGCCCGATCGCCTCGCCCGCCGTATAGCCCACGCGCACGCGGGAAAAGCCCAGCGTGTTCTTCAGCGGCCCATAGATGAAGAGCTTGCCCAGCGCATAGCGGAAACGGTCCATGCCCGACACCGGCTTGCCGTCCAGGATCGCGGGCCCGACCTGGCGCGCATGGGCCATGAAATGGTCAAACAGTCGCTTTTTGAGACGCCCGCTGTCCTCCATCCGGATCATGACGGTGGTCAGGAGGTTTTCGAACACACGCGGCGGCGCGAAGAAATAGGTCGGCCCGATTTCCCTGAGGTCGGTCATCATCGTGTCCGGACTTTCCGGGCAGTTGACGCAGAACCCGGTCCAATAGGCCTGTCCAACCGAGAAGATGAAATCGCCGACCCAGGCCATCGGCAGATAGGCGAGGATGTCCTCGCCCGGGGTCAGGTGGTCGAAGTCGGAGGAATTCTTCGCCGTCTCGATGACATTGCGGTTTGACAGCACGACGCCCTTGGGCTTGCCGGTCGTGCCCGAGGTATAGAGCATGACGCAGGTGTCGTCATAGCCGAGCGCGGCGGTGCGTTTCGCGACTTCGCCTTCGAGGCGCGAGTGACCGGCGCGGCCCTCGGCCATCACGTCTTCGATCCAGTTCAGATGCGCGTGGTCGTATTTGCGCATCCCGCGTTTGTCGACATAGATCACCTGGTCGATGCCATGGACGCGGTCCTGCACCTCGATCACCTTGTCGACCTGTTCCTGATCGCCGCAGATGACGAAGCGCGCGCCACAGTGGCCGAGCACATATTCCATCTCTTCCGCGACGGCGTCCTGATAGAGCGGCACCGGGACCGCGCCGCATTTCTGCGCCGCCACCATGGACCAGTAATGCGCAGGACGGTTGCGTCCGATGATCGCCACATGGTCGCCGGGCGCGATGCCCAGCGCGACCAGTCCCATGGCCAGCGCGTCGATTTCCTCGGCGGTTTCGGCCCAGGTCCAGCTTTGCCAGATCCCGAATTCCTTTTCGCGGTAGGCAGGGCGCGTGCCGTGGTCGCGCACGTTGCGGGCCAGCAGGGCCGGAATGGACACCAGCCCGCCCGTCTCAGCGGTTTCTTTCACCAAATCGTTCCTCCCTCTCGACCCCGGCGCGCCTGACCCGGTCCTCCCCCTGTCAGTCGCAGCTGGTCGATCCGAGGCCTAAGTGAGCGGCAAATCGTTTCCCGAGTTTTGCCCAATCCTTACGAATTGTTACGGGTGCTGCACGCGCGAAAACGGACTTTGCGGATAGGGCGCAGGGTGCTAGCCAAGACGGTGAACGGCTTTGGGAGGAGGCGTTTGGATCTCAAGTATACCGATATCGCGGCCTTGACGCAGGCCGGGCTGAACCTGATCGGTCAAGCCATGTCGATCTATGACGCGAACCTCCGCTTCGTGGTGGGGAACCGCGCGTTTCAGACCATGTTCGACCTGCCCGACCACCTCGTCACGCGGGGCGCGCGCTTTGAAGACACCATCCGGTGGCTCGCCGAGCGGGGCGAATACGGGCCGGTGGACGATGTCGACGACTTCGTCGAGGTCCGCGTAACGCAGGCACAGGCCTTCGAGCAGCACTATATGGAACGCACCCGGTCGAACGGGCACTGGGTCTCGGTCGAAGGTAACCCGCTACCGCAGGGGGGGTGGGTCACGGTCTACACGGACATCACCGGCATCAAGCGGCAGGAATCGCTCCTGCGTACGCGATCCGAGGAGTTGTCGGACCAGGTCCTCGCGCGGGCCGAGGAGCTGGAGACCGCGAACCGGGCGCTGGCCGCCACCAACACGGCGCTCATCGAGTTGCAGCGGCAACTGACAGAGATGGAAGCCCGCACCCGCATGACGACCGAGATGATGCCGGCGCATATCGCGCGGGTGGACCGGGACCTGCGCTACACCTATTCCAACCGACGCCTGTCTTCGGTCCTTCCCGGCACGCCGCGCCAGATCATTGGCCTTAGCTCAAGGAAAGCACTGGGGGAGGAAGCTTTCGGGCAGATCGAACCTTACCTTGCGCAGGCGCTGGACGGCGCGCCAAGCGTGTTCGAGTTCGACCATGAAGGCACCGGACGGCGCATTCGGGTCGCCTTCACCCCCGACGATGCGGGTGGGGAGATCACCGGCGTCTATATCCTGTCGATGGACGTGACCGAAGAGGCGCGGGCGCGCGCGGCCCTGACCCAGACACGAAAGCGCGAACTCGCGGCGCAGCTCACCTCGGGGCTGGCCCACGATTTCTCGAACCTGCTCACGATCATTCTCGGCATGCAGTCGCGGTTGGGCGAGCTTGACCTGCCGCCCGACGCACGGGAGATCATCGCCGCCACCACGGGGGCCGCACGGCGCGGCGGTCGGATACTGGAGCGGATCGCGTCGATGTCGGGCGAGCCGGAACTGCGGCCCGAGGCCGTGACGCTCCCCACGCTTCTAGCCGAGGCCGAAACGCTCGCGCGGGCGGCGCTGCCAGAGAGGATCGACCTCACCGTCGTGAACGAAGCGCGCGCGGGTGCGGTCATGCTGGACGTGGGCGCGGTGCAGGATGCGCTTCTCAACCTCGTCCTCAATGCACGCGACGCGATTGCCTCCGAACACCAGACCGGCGGACAGATCGGCATTACGGTGCGGCAGGTGGCGGACACGTGGCTCGATTTCGTGGTCACGGATACCGGACCCGGCTTCACGCCCGAGGCGCTCGACCATGCGTTCGATGCCTTTTTCACGACGAAGGGCGGCGACGGATCGGGACTGGGGCTTGCCATGGTCTATGACCACGCCAAGCTCAATGGCGGGCGGGTCCGGGTCGAGAACACTGAGGCCGGCGCACAGGTGACCATGCGGCTACCCCTGATCCCGGCCGGACAGGACGCAGGGCCTACCATGGTGCTCCTGGTCGAGGACAACCCGGACATCCGCGCAGATGTGCGCGACATGCTGGTCGGTCTCGGGCATACCGTTATCGAAGCCGAGAATGCGGCCGAGGCGCTGGGACTGGCCGAGATCGACGGGATCGGGCTGGTGTTGTCGGACATCATGTTGGGAGAGGGAATGACGGGCGATGTTCTGATCGAAGCTCTGGACAGGGCAGGGCTCCGCTGTCCCCGGCTCCTCATGTCCTCCCTGCCCAAGTCCGACCCGAAGCGCGCGGGCCTCAAGGTGCTGTCGAAACCCTTCAGCCGGGGCCAGCTCGCCGCCTTCATCGGGGAGGCGAGTCTGTGAGCGCGGCTCTCGTCGCCATCCTGGAAGACGAGCCCGAGATTCGGCAGGTGCTGTCGAAGGCGCTGGAGGATGCCGGGTTCCGCACGGCGGGCTTCGGTCGCGCCACCGAGTTCGAGGCGGCGCTACGGTCGATGACCCCTGATGTCTGTCTGGTGGACCTCGGATTGCCCGACCGCGACGGGCTGTCGCTCGTCCACCGGCTCGCGCTCGAAAGCGGGGCGTCGATCATCATCGTTTCGGGACGCGCGCAGGTGCATGACCGGGTGGCAGGGCTGGAACTGGGGGCGGACGACTATATCACGAAACCCTTCGAGCCGGCCGAGGTCGTGGCTCGCGTGCGCGCGCGACTCAGGCAGGGCAAGGCGGCGACCGGCACCACGAACACCGCGAGTTTCGCGGACTGGACTGCGCATTTCGACCGATACGTGCTGGAGGGCACGGACGGCGCAGAGGTGAGCGTGTCCCATGCCGAGGCCGAGGTGCTGCGCCTGTTCCTCGAAGCACCGAAGCGGCTCATTTCGAGGGCGCATATGCAGGAGGCGCTCGGCGGTGCGGCGGGCGAAAGCTTCGACCGCGCGATGGACGTCCGCATCTCGCGCCTGCGCACGAAACTGGGCGAAGACCCCAAGAACCCGAAACTGATCAAGACGATCTACGGAGCGGGCTACATCTTTCTGGGCGACGTGGTCTGGCGATAGGGCTTCCCCTCACCCGCCGGTCGGGCTAGCAAGCGGGCATGTCTCAGATCACACTCATCCGCCACGGCCAGGCCAATAACGCCTCGAACGACGAACACGGTTACGACAAGCTGTCGGAGTTGGGCCACCAACAGGCCGAATGGCTGGGCGATTACCTTCGGGCATCGGGCGAGGGCTATGCGCGGGTCTATTCGGGCACCCTGCGGCGCCATCGCGAAACGGCCGCAGCGGTGGGTTTCGGTCCCGTCATCGAAGACGCCCGGCTGAACGAAGTTGCATACTTCGACCTGTCGGCGCGGATGCATGAACAGATGGGGATTGCCCATCCGACCGGTCGCGACGCGTTCATCGAACATCTGCCGCTGGTTTTCACCGCCTGGCGGGATGGTCAGATCAAGGGCGCCCAGGAGACCTTTCAGGACTTCGAACAGCGGGTCGGCGACGTGCTCCACGAAATCTCCGAGGGCGAGGGTCGCGCGCTTGTCGTGACCTCGGGCGGGCTCATTTCCATGGGCATTCGTGTGTCCATGGGGCTCGAGATCGGGGCGATGGCGCGCATGGCGCTCGCGATCATGAACACCTCGGTCCACCAGATGCATCCGATCGGGGCGTCCCTGTCGCTGACGCAGTTCAACGCCGTGCCTCATCTGGCCGATCCGTCACGCGAATTCGCACGGACCTTCGTCTAAGGCGTTCTACAGGTGTCGCGCCCGACACGGGCGCCCTATTTCATATGATCGTCTTCGAGGTCCTCGACGTCATATCCCAGCGCATCGAGACCGGCTTCGAGGTAATCCGCCAGCATTGTCTCCCCCAGCAGGTAGTCCTCGGTCGGCGCGGTGGCTTCGGCCTTTGCGGTGGCGATGGCTTCCTCGAGGTCCTCGGCCTCGAAAGTTTCGCGCCCGATCCACATCACGGCGACGAGGCTCGCCTGTTCGTCGGTATTGAGGTCGGAGATATAGCTGCGGAGCACGGTCTCGGTGTCCGGCAATTCGCGCGCCTGAAGGGCGATGCGGGCGACACGGGAGGGGCTGATTTCGAGCATGTTGGCCTCTTCGATGATTGCCCTCACCATGGGCCGCGCGCGCGGCCGGTGCAAGCCGTCAGGCCTTGGGCAGGCGGACGATGGCGGCGGTGTCGGCGTCGGGGGCCAGTTCCTCGAAATCGAAGTTGTCGAGCCGCTTGGCCCGGTTCCCGGCTTTCTCGGCCGAAATCTTGATGTCCGAGATATCCTTGGCCGCCTGATGGAAATGGCGGTCGAGGTTTTCGACGCGGTCGCCCAGCCGGTTCACATCCGCGAAAAGCAGCGACAGTTCCTTGCGGATCGCCCCCGCCTGTTCGCGCATCCGCGCGTCTTTCAGGATCGCCCGCATGGTATTGAGCGTGGCCATGCAGGTCGTCGGCGACACGATCCAGACGCGGGCATTGAAGCCCTCTCGCACCACGTCGGCGAAGTTGGCGTGAAGCTCGGCATAGACCGCTTCCGACGGCAGGAACATGATCGCGCCATCGGCGGTTTCACCGTCGATGATATATTTCTCGCCGATCGCCTTGATATGCGTGCGCACGGCGGTGCGCAGGAGCCGCGCGGCCTCGGCTGTCTGCTGGGCCGTCTCGGCATTGCGCAGCGCCTCATAGGCTTCGAGCGGGAACTTCGAGTCGATGACGATGGGCCCGGGCGGGTTCGGCAGGTGGATTAGGCAATCGGCGCGCTTGCCGTTCGAGAGCGTCGCCTGCATGGAATAACTGTCCGCGGGCAGGGCCTTGCCCACGATGTCGTTCAGTTGAATTTCCCCGAAGGCCCCGCGCGTCTGCTTGTTGGACAGGATGTCCTGCAAAGACAGCACGTTGCCGGAGAGCTTTTCGATATTCGCCTGCGCCTTGTCGATGGTGGCGAGGCGTTCCTGAAGTTCGGTCAGGCTCTTCGTGGTCTTGACGGTCGAGCCGGAGAGCGTTTCGTTCATCCGCTCCTGCAGCTCCGACAACGACCGCGCCGAGCGCATGGCGTTCTCGTGCAGGCGGTCCTGCATCTGGCGCTGCACCTCGGCCAGGCGTGCCTCCATCGTCTGGATCATCCGCGACTGGCCCGAGGCCTGCGTATCCGACACGTTGCGCAACCCGCCCGAAAGCTGGTCCTGGCCTTGGCCAAGGATCTGCACCGCCTGCCCGATGCCCGCGAGCTGCCGGGTGAGTTCGGCATTCGTCTGCGACGCGCGTCCCGAACGCACGAGGAGCAGGACCAGGAGGATCACGAGGAGCAGCAGGACAAGCCCTCCGGCAAGCGCGGCCAGCGTGAGCGGGTCGGAGAGGGAAAACGTGGTGTCGCCAATCTGGATCATGTGCGTCCGAAAAGCCGTTCGATGTCAGAGAGTTTCAGTTCCACATAGGTGGGACGGCCATGGTTACACTGCCCGGAATGCGGTGTCGCCTCCATTTCGCGCAGGAGCGCGTTCATTTCCTCTGGCCGCATCCAGCGCCCGGAGCGGATCGAGCCATGACAGGCGACGCGCGACAGGATCGCCTCGATCCGGGACTGGAGCGTGTTTGACTGCCCGAGGTCAGCGAGCTCGTCGAGGATATCGCGGATCATTGCCTCGGCGTTGACCTGTCCGAGGATCGCGGGCGTTTCGCGCACCGCGATGGCGCCGCCGCCAAAGGCTTCGATATGTAGCCCCAGGCGCGCGAGGTCCTCCGCCAAATCGAGGAGCAAGACGGTGTCACCCGCCGACAGCTCGATGATCTCGGGGATGAGCAGCGTCTGCGACGCGACGCCATTCGCCGCCATCTGTGACTTCAGATTTTCATAGACCAGCCGTTCGTGGGCCGCATGCTGGTCCACGATGACGATGCCGGTTTCGGTCTGGGCGATGATGTAATTCTCGTGCACCTGCGCCCGCGCCGCGCCGAGCGGCAGGGATTCGCGGTCTGGCACGGCTACAGAATGCGTTTCTTCGGGCCGATCCGACCCCGCGACTTGGGGAGCGGGATCGAACCGGGCCGAAGGTTGCTCGGCAAAAGCGAAGCTCGGGGGAGCTTGCATGTGCCGCGCGGTGTGAAGGACCGACTGGGGGGGTCGGTCCATCTGGTAGATGCGGGGGACGGAGGGCTGTTCAGAGCCCTCGGGCCGCATCGCCCCCAACGTCGCCGTCGCGACGGTGGAGGAGGCGCGGTGGCCTGCCTCGTGCAGCGCATGACGGAGCGCCGACACGATGAGGCCCCGCACCAACCCGGGTTCACGGAAACGAACCTCGGATTTCGCGGGGTGGACGTTGACGTCCACGAGTCTGGGATCACAGGTGATGAATAGCGCGGCAGCCGGATGCCGGTCGCGCGACAGGAAATCGTGATAGGCCCCGCGCAATGCCCCGATGAGAAGCTTGTCGCGCACCGGGCGGCCATTGACGAAAAGGAACTGCGCCACGGCAGCGCCGCGCGAATAGGTGGGCAGCGCGGCATAGCCGATCAGACGAAACCCGTCGCGTTCGGCGTCTATGGCCAGTGCGTTCTCGGCGAAATCGCGGCCCAGCACGCCCGCGAGCCGGCCATGGAGCGCGCCGAAAAGGTCGCCGGTTTCCGGCAGCGACTGGAACACCACGCGCCCTTCCCCGCCGCCCGAGACATCGCGCAGTGTGAAGCCCAGATGCGGTTCGGCCATGGCGAGGCGTTTAACCGTATCGGCGATGGCCTGCGCCTCGGCGCGGTCGGTGCGCAGAAATTTGAGACGCGCAGGCGTGGCATAGAACAGGTCGCGCAATTCGACCACGGTGCCACGGGTGAGAGCGGCGGGTTTCGCGGGGTCCATCCGTCCGCCTGCGACGCGGATGGTCGCGGCGTCATGGCCCTCCGCGCGCGAAGTGATGGTCAGGCGACCGACGGCACCAAGCGACGGGAGCGCCTCGCCCCGGAAGCCGAAGGTATGGATGTTGAGAAGGTCCGACCCGTCGATCTTGGAGGTGGCGTGCCGGGCAAGCGCGAGGGGCAATTCCTCGGGTGGGATGCCGCAGCCGTCGTCGGTCACGCGGATCAGCGTCTTGCCCCCATCGGCATAGGCGATCTCGATCCGGGTGGCACCAGCATCGACGGCGTTTTCCACCAGTTCCTTGACCGCCGAGGCGGGGCGTTCCACGACCTCGCCCGCCGCGATCCGGTTGATCGCAGCCTCGTCAAGCTGCTGGATCGACGCTCTAGAATTGGTGGCGTTACCAGACATATGGGGTGCGGTCGCGGACATGCCGCTAGATATAGCATGATTTTGGGCAGTGCAGGAAGCAGGCGAGGGACAGATTTCTGTGGATAGGTCACAGAAAATCCGCGCGCGCCCCGTCTGGCACAGGCTTGACCCCCGACCTTGGACCTGTCTCTGCTGCCCAAAACAGTGCGGGACCCACCATGACTCTATTGATCCGCCCCCTTCGCCCCGACGACCGCGACCAGTGGATGCCGCTCTGGCTGGGCTACCTCGACTTCTACGAAACGAAGCTGCCCGACGAGGTGAGCGAAACGACCTTTGCCCGTCTTTGCGATCCTGCGCGGCTCCAGCAACGGGGGCTCGTGGCGGAAAAGGACGGCAGGCTCGTGGGGATGGTCAACGTGGTCTTCCATGCCCACAACTGGAAGCGCGAAGACGTGACCTATCTTCAGGACCTCTTCGCCACGCTCGAAACGCGCGGCACCGGCGTCGGGCGCGCGCTGATCGAGGCGGTCTATCGGCTGGCCGACGAGAACGGGACGCCGACAGTCTATTGGATGACACAGGAATTCAACGCGACCGCGCGCCAGCTTTACGACCGGGTCGGCACGCTCACGCCCTTCATCAGGTATCAGCGCTAGTCGAAGGCGAGGGCCCAGACCCTCCCCCGTGCCGGCTCAATTCACCGTGGGGTCGAGACCCTCGGGCTGGCCCACCACCACGAAGCGCAGGTTGTCGGGCTGGAAGAACTCGGCCGCGACGCGGTTCGCCTCTTCCAGGGTCACGGCGTTGACCTTGTCGTTACGGGTGGCCGGATAATCGACGTCGTAGCCGTCCATCTGCATGGACGCGAGGATATTGGCGATATTCGCGTTGCCGTCGAAACGCAGGGGATAGGAACCGGTGAGATAGAGCTTCGCAGCGTCCAGTTCTTCCTGCGTGATCCCCTCTTCGGCCATCTTGCGCCACTCATCCTGCACGACCCCCACGGCTTCGGCCATGCGGTTGTTCTGCGAAGAAAAGCTGCCCATGAAGGCCTCGGTGTAGTCGCTGTCGATCAGATAGGTGCCGATGCCGTAGGTCAGCCCACGCTTTTCCCGCACTTCATCCATCAGGCGATTGTCGAAGTTCGAGCCGCCCATGACGGTGTTGAGGATGAAGGCCGCGAAGAAATCAGGATCGTCGATCTCCATGCCGGGTTGGCCGAAACGGGTCACCGATTGCGGCGTGTCGAAGGGGGTTACAGAAACGCCGGGGCTTGCGGCGAATTCCACATCGGCCGGAAAGGGTGCGCCCTCGTCCGGCAGGTCGCCCAGCACAAGATCCATCACACGGCCCAGTTCCTCGGGCGTGATGTCGCCCACGGCGGCGATATAGACCCGGTCACGCGCGATGGCGTTCCGGAAGGCGGTCACGATGTCGTCCCGGGTCAGCGCGGCGACGCTGTCGAGCGTCCCCCCAAGGTAGCGCGCATAGGGGTGGTCGCCATAGGCCGCGGTCGCCATCACGTCACCGACGATTTCGTCGGGGTCCGTGGTGCGGGATTTCAGATGGGCGATCACCTGGGCACGCACGCGTTCGATGGCAACGGGATCGAAGGTCGGCTCGATCAGCGCGGCGCGCAGGAGCTCGAGCGAGGCCTCGGCGTTCTCGGTGAGGTAGCGCGTCGATACGGTCAGGACATCGCCGAAAATGTCGAAGCCGATGGTGGTCGCCACCTCCTCCTTGGCCTGCGCGAAGGCCTGGCTGTCCATGTCGGCCGCGCCCTCTTCGAGAAGCCCGGTCATGAGGTTCGTCGCCCCCTGCTTGCCGGCTTCGTCAAGCGAGGCGCCACCCCGGAAGCGGATTTCGAGCGCGACGAAGGGGATCGAGTGTTCCTCGACAAGCCAGGCCTTCAGACCGCCGGGAGAGGTGACCTCCTGTATCGGGACTTCGGCGCGGAGCGGAAGCGTAAAGAGGACGAGGATTGCCAGCGCGTAACGGATCATTGGATCGCCTCTTCCTGAGTTTCGACCATGGGGGCGGGTGCGGGCGGCATCATATGCGCGGTGACGCTTTGCGCGGGCTTCAGGACCAACGCGGCAGCTTCCAGCACGTCATCAGGCGTGACCGATTGCAGCACCTCCTGCCAGGCGTCGATATCCTCAAGCGTGAGCCCGGTGGTCAGGGCGCGGCCATAGCTGTTGGCGAGCCCCTGCGCCGAATCCTGCGCGTAGATCTCGCTCGCGCGGATGCGGGTCTTGATGCGCTCGAACTGGGCCGGGTCGATGCCGTCCTCCATGAATTGTGCAATCACGCCGTCCATAGCGGCCTCGGCGTCGTCCAGCGACACGCCCTCCGCCGGCACGACGCCCACAGTGAAGATCGAACTGTCGAGCGAGGTCGAGGAATAGCCGGTGAAGGTGGAGACGGCGGTGTTGGTGTCGAACTCCAGCGCCCGGGCCAGAAGCGACGTGGCCCGCGAGCCGCCGAGGATCTCGTCCAGATAGACGAGCGCGGCGGCGGTCTTCTGATCCCCCGGCATACGCGCGGGGGCGATGTAGTCGCGAAGCACATAGGGCTGGGACACGCGCGGGTCGGTCATCGACATGCGCCGTTCGGCGAGCGGGACAGGCTCCAGCGGGCGTTCGCGGGCCTCGAGCCCCGGCGTCGGCTCAAGCGGACCATAATGTTCCTCGGCAAGGGCCAGCACCTCGTTCGGGGTCACGTCGCCCGCGACGATCAGCACGGCATTGTTGGGCGCATAGTATTTTTCGTAGAAGGCCAGCGCGTCCTCGCGACCCAGTGTCTCCATCTCGTGCCGCCAGCCAATAAGTGGGATGCCATAGGGATGGTTCATGAAAAGCGCGGCGCTCATCTGTTCGTTGAGAAGCGCGCCGGGATTGTTGTCGATCCGCATCGCGCGCTCCTCGAGGATCACGTCGCGTTCGGTCGCGATGTCGTCCTCGGAGAGCAGGAGGTTGCGCATCCGGTCGGCCTCCATCGTCATCATTGTCTCGAGATGTTCCTTGGCGACACGCTGGAAATAGGCGGTGTTGTCGTAGGACGTGAAAGCATTGTCCGATCCGCCGACCTCGGCCACGACGCGGGACAGCTCGCCCGAGGGCATGTTCTCGGTCGCCTTGAAAAGGAGATGTTCCAGGAAATGGGCGATGCCGGATTTCCCCCAGGGTTCGTCCGCCGCTCCCGCGCGATACCAGACCATGTGAACCACGACCGGGGCCCGATGATCCTCGATCACCACGACCTCCATCCCGTTGTCGAGGGTGAAGTCGGTCACTTCCTCCTTCGCAAGCGCAGGCATGGAAGTGATAAGCACGGCGAAGCAGGCCGAGAGAAGTCGCGTCATATGGGGTCCTCCATTGGCCCGAAGGTAGCCTTCGCGCGGGCCGGTGCAACCCCGTGCACAGGGTTGTGCACGCGCGTGTGATCCGGTCGGATCAGTAGCGGAGCGGGTCCGGCGGCGCCGAGGGGGTGCGCACACCGCGCTGCTGCAAGCGGTCCTGTTCCAGATGTTGGTCCAGTTCTTGCTGCGAGTAGCTCTCGTAATAAACGTTCACGTTGAACAGACGTTCGAGCAGGCGCCCGTTGTTCTCGCGCCGGTATTCGAGGTCCTCTTCCGCGAGTTGTTCGCGGATGTTGGCGGGCGCGCCGTAACGAGCGGCCTGCGCCAGCAGACCGTTCTCGCTCGCCGTGGCGCCACGGTTGTAGGCCGCTTCGCTGCCGCCCACGGCGACGATGGCGTCGGAATAGGGATTGATGTCGGCGCGGTTCGAGCCACCGGGGGTCGGCGCGGGCAGGCTTTCGTAATCCTCGGGCTGCTCGAGCGGCTTGGTCGGGATGATCGAAAATTCGTCCGGCGTGCTCGAGCGCACGTTGAACAGGTTCGGCTCGCGGTCCGTTTCACAGGCGGCGAGCGCGAGCACCGCGATCCCGAGTCCGATTTTCGTGGCAAAGCCCTGCATCTATGCCTCCTGCACCCTTTGGGCACAGTGTGTAGCGTATCCCGCCCGCCCCGTCACGGGTGAAATCGACACATGGGGATTCGTTGCCGGCCAGTCTTTCATTTGCCTTTCGTCCCGGACCGGGACCGAGGCTTTTTCTCGCCCGAAGCGTCCGCGAAGATGACTAGCCCGATGGCGCCCGCGAAGATCGCGATGTCGGCGATGTTGAAGCTCCACGGGTTGTTGATCCCGCAGCAGGACATGTTCATGAAGTCCGCGACCGCCCCGTAAAGAATACGGTCGATGATGTTGCCCACCGCACCCCCGACCATGAGCCCGCCCGCAAGTTGCGCCTTCCAGCCCATCTTGTCGCGCCGGATCCACCAGACCACGCCGACCGAGATCACCACGGCGACCGCGATCAGCGCCCAGCGCGTGACCTCTTCCGACGAGGAAAACAGGCCGAAGTTCACGCCCTCGTTCCAGGCCATGCGGAAGTTGAGGAAGGGATCCCAGAAGTCGATGGCGCCCACGCGCTGCAATTCCATGTGATGCACGACCAGCCATTTGGTGAGCTGGTCGAGGATCAGGATGATCAGGGCAGTCAGGCCAAGGGTGCGCATCGTCGTCCCCGTTCAGTGCCGGAAGTGCCGCATGCCGGTAAAGACCATGGCGAGACCTGCTTCGTCCGCTGCCGCGATGACTTCGTCGTCACGCATCGAGCCGCCCGGCTGAATGACACAGGTCGCGCCCGCTTGCGCGGCCTCCATCAGCCCGTCAGGGAAGGGGAAGAAGGCATCGGACGCCACCGCCGACCCGATGGCGAGGCTCTCGGACAGACCCAGCTGATCGGCCATGCGCTGCGCCTTGGTCGCGGCAATCATCGCCGAATCGAGTCGGGACATCTGGCCCGCACCCACGCCCACGGTCGCGCCGTCCTTCACATAGACGATGGCGTTCGACTTCACGTGCTTGGCGACCTTCCACGCAAAGAGCAGGTCCCGCATCTGGGCGTCTGTAGGGGCCTTCTTCGTCACGACCTTGAGGTCGTCCAAGCCGATGAACCCGTTGTCCTTGTTCTGAAACAGATAGCCACCGGCCACCTGACGGATCGTCTGTCCGCCCGCGCGGTTGTCGGGCAGGCCGCCCGTGGTCAGAAGCCGCAGGTTCTTCTTCGCGGCAAAGACCTCGCGCGCCTCGTCGGAGGCTCCCGGCGCGATGACGACCTCGGTGAAGATCTCGGTGATCGCGCGCGCGGTGTCCGCGTCGAGCGGCTGGTTCAGCGCGACGATGCCGCCGAAGGCCGAGGTGCGGTCGCAGTCGAAAGCCTTTTGATAGGCGTCGAGCAGTGTCTCGCCCCGCGCCACGCCGCTCGGGTTCGCGTGCTTGATGATCGCGACCGCCGGGCCGTCCTCTGGCCGGAACTCGGACACGAGCTCGAACGCTGCATCGGTGTCGTTGATGTTGTTGTAGGACAGCTCCTTGCCCTGATGCACGGTGGCCGTCGCTACACCCTCACGGTTCGAGCCGTCCACGTAGAAGGCAGCGTCCTGATGCGGGTTCTCGCCGTAGCGCATGGTCTGCTTGATCTGACCGGCGACGACACGGCGGCGGGGATTCGCCTCGCCGATGGCATCCGCCATCCACGTGCTGACGGCGGCGTCATAGGCCCCCGTGCGGGCATAGGCGATCTGCGCCTGCCGCTGGCGGAAGGCATAAGTGGTGGCGCCGTCGTTCGAGTCCAGTTCCGCGAGCAGCGCGTCGTAATCCTCGACATCGACGATGGTCGTGACGAAACCGTGGTTCTTGGCCGCCGCGCGGATCATCGCCGGGCCGCCGATGTCGATGTTCTCGATCATCTCGTCATAGTCGGCACCCCGGGCCAACGCGGCCTCGAAGGGGTAGAGGTTCACCACGAGCAGATCGATCGCGCCGATCCCATGCTCTTTCATCGCCGCCACGTGGTCGTCGTTGTCGCGGAGCGCAAGCAGGCCGCCGTGGACCATGGGGTGCAGCGTCTTAACCCGCCCATCCATCATCTCGGGGAAATTCGTGACCTCGGAGACGTCCTTGACCGCTACACCCGCGTCACGCAGCGCCTTGGCCGATCCGCCGGTGGACAGAAGCTCGATACCGCGCCCGGCGAGCGCCTGGCCCAGCTCGATCAGCCCGGTCTTGTCGGAAACGGAAATCAGCGCGCGGCGCACGGGTGAAAGGTCGGTCATGGATGTCCCCAGATGTCAGTTCGGCAGCTCGTCCGCGTCGTCCCGCACCAGGTCGCGCACGCCGATGGGCGTGTCCTTGGCCTTGGCAAAGGTCCAGCGGATGCGGGTCGCATAATCCATCGCGCGGGAAGATAGAACCACCTGTTTCGCTGCGCGGGGCTTCAGCCGCGTCTTTTCGAGGTAAACGGAGGGATCGAGCCGCAGTTGCGCCTTGCCTTCGTAGCGGAAGACCCAGATTTCGCCAGACTTGAGCTGCATGGATACCGCCGTGCCACCAAGGTCGAGCGTCGCGTCGACGTCAGGATGCAGATGGAACCGGACGTCGAAAGGAATACCGTCGGGTTCGCGCGCCCGCGCGGCATTGAAGCGCGCCTGTTCGGTTTCGCTGACGGCGGCGAGGGTTTCTTCGCCGCCCACCCGCCGCCCGTCGAGCGACAGCTCGATCCGCCGCACATAGGCGAGGCCGTGCCGGGGGACATAGCCGTCGTGACCCGCGACGAGACCGACCATGTCGATGTCGCCGATCATACGCGCTTCGACCTCGTTCGGGACCTCGACCATCGGCGCGCGCAATCCGTGAGCGGTTGGCTCCGGCTGACCCAGGCGGGAGGATGAAATGCCGGTGAGCCCCAGAACCGAATGCGACGGTGTGGCGCGACCGGCCTTGCCCCATTCGGCTCCAAAGTAGTTGCCCGACCCGCAGGACACGACAAGCGGCCGCCGCCCTGAGGTCAGTTCAAAGGCGAGGGAGGATGCATGGGCATCATAGCTCGCCGCACCCACCGGGGGCTTGGAGGCGTCCATAACGATCGAGGTGCGCCCGGAGGACAGGCGCGCATAGCCCATGGCGAGCCCTTCGGTCGCGCCGCCGCGAATCCCGGAGGTCGCGAGCGCCTGATCGAGCCGCCCCTCTAACCCGCGCCCGCCCCCGTGGAACCGCGCAAGCGCACCGTCGGAATGACGCAGGGCCCGAAGCGTGGGCGCGATCCGCTCGATCGCCTTGCGATGGCCCGGCAGCGCGCCCTGCCCCGCTTCGTCGAGCGCGAGCGCCGCCCAGTTCAGAAGCGTGAAGACCTCGAGCAATTCCTCCGGGTTACGCGTGGCGATCCCGCCCGCCGCGTCGATTTCCCGGTCGCATTCCCGGGCGAGCGCGGTGGCGGCGGGTTTCGCATGTTTCTCCATGCCGGTCAGAGACAGCCCCGCATAAACGAGCCCGGTCAGCGCCTCGAACCGGGGCAGCCCGGGCGAGGTCGCCTGCCAGCGCCGTGCCACGAAGATCGTCTGCTGGCCGAGCGAGCGGTAGAAGGCCTCGGCCGCGTCCTTGTCCTGTCCGTTCAGGATGAGGATCGCGTGATTGATCCAGCGGATCAGACGGCGGCCTGCGACATCCGGCGTCCAGCCCGGTCCGTTGCCACGCCCGAAACGGTCGATCCAGTCCTGCGTCCAGAACTGCGCGCGCGCCCGTGCGTCGCGGTCACCCAGCGCGGCAAGGTCGTCCATCCAGGCGAAACCATGCAGAGCGGCCTCGAAGTCGGGGCTGGGCGGCGAAATGGTCCAGAGGCTTTGCTCGGGCGCCTGGACGAGGTTGCCGGCAAAGAGGAAATTCCCAGCGACGAGTTGCCGCCCACGCGCGAAACTGCCGATGGTGCGCGGATCGGGTTGCGAGACGAATCCCGTCGGCGGCGTCGCCCGCCCGGCACGCCACGCGTGCCAGCGGTTGAGCCACCGCGTCTTGCGGTCCGTCATGGGGATGTCCGTCGCCAATGCCCTCGCCTCAGTCCAGCAGACGCCCCTTCGCGGGGTCTCGTGGCACATTAGCGGGAGCCGACGCGCGAGTCATGTGATTCAGGTCGGCTTCAGGGACCGCGCGTCAGGCTTTGACGAAGCGGGCGATGTAGAAGCCGTCCATCCCACCCTGTTCCGGCAGGAAATCCGGCCGCAGACGCAGCCCACCCAGCTCGTCGACGGCGAAGTCGAAGCCGGTATCGCCGGGCGAGATCGCCTCGACCCTGAGCCCCGGATGCCGCGCGAGCGCGTCGCGCACCTGTTCCTCGCCCTCGTCGATGAGCAGCGAACAGGTGCAATAGACCAGCCGCCCGCCGGGTTTCAGAAGCCCGAGCGCCCGGTCGATGAGATGCTCCTGAAGTTCGAAGAGACCCGGGAAATCCGCGCCATCCTTCGCCTGCGGCAGATCCGGGTGGCGGCGGATCGTGCCGGTCGCGGTGCAGGGCGCGTCGAGAAGCACGGCATCGAAGGCGGGGGCCTCGTATTCCAGCGCATCGGAGACGACACAGGTCGCGGAAAGCCCGGTGCGCGCCAGGTTCTCCTCGACCCGTGCCATGCGTGCTGCGTTCACGTCGACCGCCGTCACATCGGCCCCGGCGGCGGCGAGTTGCAGGGTCTTGCCACCGGGTGCGGCGCAGAGGTCGAGGACACGCTCGCCAGGCTTGGCGCCCAGCACCCGGGCCGGCAGCGAAGCCGCAACGTCCTGTACCCACCAGTCGCCCGCGTCGTAACCGGGCAAAGCGGTGACCTGCACCTGACCGGCAAGCCGCACGGTTCCATTCGGCAGGACCGTTCCGCCCACGGCGCGGGCCACTGCGTCGGCCTCGCCCTTGGGGGTAAGGTCGATGGGCGCGCCTGCATAATGCGCGGCCTCGATCGCCGCGACGATCTCCTTGCCGTAGTCGTCCACCAGCGGTTTGCGCAGCCATTTCGGAAGCCGCGGGATGGGGAGATTCGGCCACCCCTCGATATCTGCCTTGCGCAAGACGGCATTGACCAGCCCGGCCATGCCTTCGGTCTTCTTGTCGCTTCGCGCGATGGCGACGGCGGAATTGACGACACCATGCGGCGCTTCGACCAGATCGCAGATTTCCACCATGCCAAGCCGCAGGAGGTTCATCACCCGAGGCGCAGGACGTTTCTTGAGGTGCGGGCCCAGTGCGCGGTCGGCGCGGTCCATCGCGCGCAGGGTCGTCGTGACCAGTCGCTGCACCCTTGCGCGATCCTCGGGTGCGAGCGAAGCCGTCCGCTTGGGCAGGACCTCGGACAGGAGCCGCCGCTCTTCCGTCACGTCGCCCAGAATGTCCAGCGCGCGCTTGCGCGGCAATGTCGCGTCACCTGCCATCGGCCGATCCTTTGCCAATTCTCATTGCGCCGCCTATATCAAAGCAGAAGACGAAGGAAGAGAGCGATGCCTGACGATACCGATGCCAAGAAGGACCTTCCCCCCGCCGCGCAGCGCGCCCTGGCCGAGGCCGAGGAACGCCGCAGGACGCAGAAGGCGCTCGACCTGCCCAGCGAGCTTGGCGGCCGCGACGGGCCCGAGCCCGTGCGCTATGGCGATTGGGAGAAAAAGGGGCTGGCGGTCGATTTCTGACCGCGCGCCCTTGGCGCAGGGCAGCGGAGGCGCAGGTCAGCGAATCGCCGGCGCCAGAATGTTGCCGTTGAAGTCGGGATCGTTGTCGCGATAGACGCTCTCGGTCACGCCGCCCAGACCCTTGAAGGCCTCCATCAGCGGGACCGGGAACATCGTCGAGGGCAGGCTCTGGAACCCCGGGACCTGCCGCAGGATGTCGCTGATCGACGAGGCGCAATAGGCCTTCGGCACGGCGCCGTAGTTCATCGCAAGCTGCATCGCCAGTTGCGCGACCTCGGGTGTCACCACCTTTTCATGGCGCACGATGTACCAGGTTTCGCGTGCGTGATAGTCCTCGTAAAAGGCCACCGCCCGGTCATTGAAGCCAAAAAGCACGTCGTTGCGTTCGGGGATCTGCGGGTGGTTGAAGGTGCCCGCCGGATCGAACAGGATCCGCTGGCTTCCGTTGATCATGAGCCCCGAATGCCCGCCCTGCCCGTTCTTGGTCCCGATCACCGTGAAGAGCGTGATGGTCGGCGGACCCGGGTGACGGTAGACGGCGCGCTGCACCTCTTCATCCGGCGCCCAGACGCTTTCGCCCGAACAGGCGGCCAGACCGAGCATCATGAAAACAGCAAGCAGGAGGCGACGCATGGAGTGCACCCGGAACAGATTGTCGACGTGAAAAGGGCCGCCGGTGGGGCGGCCCCGAAGGGATCAGGCGCCGACGATGGCCAGCAGGATCAGCACCACGATGATCGCGATCACCGAGCGTACCGTGAACTTGATGAATCCATCAAAAGTCTTTTCCTGCACACGGATATCCATCGTGCCGGGTTCGTGTTCAGCCATTTCGTTGCCCTCGCATTCGAATTTTTTTGTCCGATAGACGATTCCGATGGGTCTGTCACGACTTTGGCGCGTGAAAAGGGCTATTTGGCCCCAGGTGTCGCCTCTTGGTCCCCGTCCTGCCCCTGTTCCAGGTCCCGTGCGAGCCGAAACCCGATGCGATAGGGCTCCTCATCCTTTTCCTCTTTCGGGCGCGGCATGGCCTTCAGCATCACATTGAGCTGGCTCACATGCTGGACGAGCTGGGTCTTGGTGCCGTCACGTTCGGCGCCGTAGAACGTCACGATATCCGGGTCGAAATACCCAAGCCCCTCGATCCTGAGCACACCAGCATCGCCGCCGACAAAACCCATGGCGACCTCGTGGTCGCGGTCGAGCTTCAGTTCGAAGTTCTGGATATAGAGGATGAGCCGCTCATAGGCCCATTGCGCGGGGCTTTTCTTGTCGATGGGCTCATGGGTGAGCGCGTCCGGCAAGGGCACCTGTTCCGGCGTCGGTTCTGCATGATCGTCGCAATGCACGGCCCGCCCCGGCCTGCGTTCGATTCCCGTTACGGACATGTCTTACCCCTGTTTCTTCCAGATCCACGCATCGTCAGGTCCGCGTTCCCGCGTGGCCTGGCCGATCTGGTAAAGGTGGTTCAGATGCGCGAGCGCTTCAACCAGAGCGAGGCCATATTCGGCATCCCCGATCTTTCGCTTGAAGATCGCCGGGAAACATTCGACCGCAGTGCGCGGTTCCTCGATGGCTGCGAGGAGCCGGCGCAACGCCGAATGGTGGTTCTCGATGAGTTGGCGCATCCTCGTGGGCAGCCCGGTATAGGGCAGCTTGTGACCGGGCAGCACGAGCTGTTCCGGCGTCGCGTATTGCTTGAGCCGTTCGCAGCTTTCGAGCCATTCGCCGACCGGGTCGGCCTCGGGCTCGGTCGCATAGACGCCGAGGTTCGGGGAAATCGTGGCGAGCAGCTGGTCGCCCCCGTGGACAAGGGCGTCGTCGCGCGACCAGAAGGTGGCATGTTCGGGCGCGTGGCCGTTGCCAATGCGCACGTCCCAGGTGCGTCCACCGAAGGTGATGCTGTCGCCTTCCTTGATCCGTGTGAAGCCAAGGGGCAGTTCGCTCACGATGTCGGCGAAGTTGAAGGGCCGCTCTTCCTTGCGCTTCTCATAGATCTCGCGATCCATGCCCGCCGACCGCCAGAAGGCGAGCGTTTCGTCGACGGGGCGCTCCTGTTCGTCGAGCCGCAGCATCCGCGCCATGAGCCAGGCCGTGCGAGTGGTGACGAGCTCGGCCCCATGGTGACGCTGAAAATATCCCGCGAGGCCGATGTGGTCCGGGTGATGGTGCGTGACGACGACCCGCGCCACTTGCCGCCCGGCAAGCGGACCCGACAAAAGCGTCTCCCAGATCGCGCGGGCGCGCTTGCTGTCCAGTCCCGTGTCAACGATGGTCCAGCCCTCGGGATCGTCGAAGGCAAAGACGTTCACATGGTCGAGCTTCATGGGAAGCGGCATCCTGATCCAAAGAACGCCCTCGGCCACTTCCGTCACCTCGCCTTCAGCGGGAGGATCCTCCCACGGAAAGGCGAGAGGGGCGACCATCACGCCGACAGCTCCTCGATGCCGAAGGCATAAAGACCCTCCGCCCCGGCCCGCGCAGCGGCGAGGTTGGCTTCGTGGTCGGGCAGGAGACGCTCGATATAGAACCGGGCAAGCGCGGTGCGAGGGCCGGGTTCGCCCTCGGCATGGGCCGACTTCAGGTGGTAGTAGGCGCCAAGCACCCGCGCGAAAGCGGATTGATAGGGCACCGCGCCTGCGAACCGGGTCTGAAGGTCCTGTTCGAGCAACCATTCGGTTGCCTCTCTCAGGGTCTCCGCCGCGTCCCAGACCGGCCCGGCAAGGTCGCCGTGGCTTTCCCGGATCGTTTCGTTGAAGCTCTCGATCTCGTCCAGCAGGCGGAAGGCCATGTCGCCGCCGTCCATCATCTTGCGCGCGACGAGGTCCATCGCCTGAATGCCGTTGGTGCCTTCGTAGATCGAGGTCACGCGCACGTCGCGGGAATACTGCGCCGCGCCGGTCTCCTCGACAAAGCCCATGCCGCCGTGCACCTGCACTCCAAGCTCGGACACCTTGATGCCGGTATCGGTGCCGTAGCTTTTCGCGATGGGGGTGAGGAAAGCCGCCCGCGCCTCCCACTCCTTGTCCCCGGTCGCATGGCTCATGTCGATCGCCACGGAACAGGCGAGCGCGATGGCACGCGCGGCATAGGTCTCGGAACGCATCTGAAGCAGCATCCGCCGCACATCCGCGAAATCCACGATGGTGCCGCGCCCGTTCTCGATGGGCGTGCGTCCCTGTTTGCGGTCGAGCGCATAGGTCAGGGCATGCTGATAGGCCGCCTCAGCGATGCCCACACCCTGCACCCCGACCTGAAGCCGGGCGTTGTTCATCATCGTGAACATGCAGGCCATGCCGTTGTGTTCCTCGCCTACGAGCCAGCCAGTCGCCCCCTCGAAGCTCATCACGCAGGTCGGCGAGCCATGAAGGCCCATCTTGTGTTCGAGGCTGACGACGCGCAGATCATTGGCCTTGCCGGCTTCGCCGTTCTCGTCCGGGATGAACTTCGGCACCATGAAAAGACTGATCCCCTTGGTCCCCGGCTTGCCGTCCGGCAGCCGCGCGAGGACGAGGTGGCAGACGTTCGCAGCCACGTCGTGATCGCCCCAGGAGATGAAGATCTTCTGGCCGGTGACGGCATAGGTCCCGTCGTCGTTGCGCGTCGCCTTGGAGGTAAGCCCGCCCACGTCCGATCCGGCCTGCGGTTCGGTCAGGTTCATGGTCCCGGTCCATTCGCCAGACGTCAGCCTGGGCAGATAAGTGTCCTTGAGCTGATCCGAGGCATGGGTTTCCAGCGCCTCGATCTGACCCTGCGTCAGAAGCGGGTTCAGCCCGAGCGCAAGGCAGGCCCCTGAAAGCATGTCGTTCACGCTCGCCGCCAGCGTGAAGGGAAGCCCCATGCCGCCATATTCAGGATCGCCCGAGATACCGACCCAGCCGCCCTCGGCAATGGCCTGATAGCCCTCCCTGAACCCCTTCGAGGTGCGCACCACGCCGTTTTCCAGCT
Source organism: Maritimibacter sp. DP1N21-5 (assembly GCF_019218295.1). NCBI lineage: Bacteria > Pseudomonadati > Pseudomonadota > Alphaproteobacteria > Rhodobacterales > Roseobacteraceae > Maritimibacter > Maritimibacter sp. DP1N21-5. Next base: position 188,539 of record NZ_JAHUZF010000003.1, on the reverse strand, counting down.
TCGCGGGATCGAGGTCGCCACTACGATTGAGAGGCGCGACCACCTCGTCCGACAGCTTGGCCGCTTCGGTGAGGATCGCGGTCACTGTGTCGTCGGTGGCCTCCGCGAATTTCTCGGTCGCTGCGACGGCAGCGAAATCGACAACGTTGTCGAGCAGGAACTGGAAGTCGGAGACGGGCGAGCGGAAGGGCATGGGTCACCTTTCGTTGGACGTGGGCCTTTGCCGGGGCTATAGGCGGTTGGCTGAAACTTATTGCTTTCACAATGCGAGACAAGGACAACGCGGCGTCATGGCTCCGGCACTTCAGACAAGGCTCCTGCAGGCGGACGAGGCCGGCATCGCCGAGGCGGCCGACCTTCTGCGCCGGGGTGCTCTCGTCAGTTTCCCGACCGAAACGGTCTATGGTCTGGGCGGAGATGCGGGCAACGATCTGGCCGTTGCGGGGATCTACGAAGCCAAGGGTCGGCCAAGGTTCAATCCGCTGATCGCGCATGTGCCCGATCTTGCCGGCGTGGAACGGATCGCCGTCCTGACGGACGAAGCGCGCACCCTTGCCGAGGCGTTCTGGCCGGGACCGCTCACGCTGGTGCTCGAAGCGCGCCCGGAGGCCGGGATGTCGGCACTGGTGAGCGCGGGGCTTTCCACGGTGGCAGTGCGGGTGCCGGCGCATCCGGTGGCGCAGCGGCTTCTGCGCGCCGTCGATCGCCCCATCGTCGCCCCCTCGGCCAACCCATCCGGGCGGATTTCACCAACCACGGCCGCGCATGTGATGGCCGGGCTCTCCGGACGGATCGCGGCGGTTCTGGACGGTGGCCCCTGCGGTGTCGGCGTGGAAAGCACCATCGTCGGTTTCGCGCCTCGCCCCACGGTTCCGCGCCCAGTTGTGCTGAGACCGGGCGGCCTCTCGGTCGAGGACATCGAGGCCGCATTGGGCGCGCCGCTCGCCACTCGCGACGAGGGCGCGCGGATCACCGCGCCGGGCCAGCTCGCCAGCCACTATGCGCCCGACGCGCCGGTGAGGCTCGGTGCCGAAACGGCGCGGCCCGGTGAGCGGCTCCTGGGGTTCGGGGATGTCGAGGCCGACTGGAACCTGTCGCCCCGTGGCGATCTGGTGGAAGCGGCGGCGAACCTCTTTCGCATGATGCACGAGATGGACCGGGACGGGACCGCCCCCATCGCGGTGTCCCCGATCCCTGACGAAGGGTTGGGCCGTGCGATCAACGACCGGCTTCGGCGAGCGGCGGCACCGCGCTAAGACTTCGCCGAGAGGTTCACGTGCATACGGCGCAGCACGGAGAGGAAGGTGTCCAAGTCTTCCCCCGCGACCCCCGCCATCATCTTCGCCTCATGCTCCAGCGCCACGCCGAGAATGTCTGCATGGAGCCCCCGCCCCTTGTCGGTGAGCCACCAGGTCCGGTTCCGAGGGTTCTGCTTCGGCGCGTCGAAGGCGACGATCCCCGCCTCGGACAGCGTGTGCAAGGCCCGACTGACCGCCGCCTTGTCCATGTGGATCACCTGACAGATCCGGTTCGCCGTGATCTTGGGTTCGATATTGAGCATCGAAATCACCCGCCAGTCTGTGATCCCCAGCCCGAAGTGCGCCCGATATTCGGCCGATGTCGTTCGGGTCCAGGCCGCTGCCGCGACCGACAGAAGAAAGGGCACGTAAGTTTCGAGGTCGAGGATCGTCTCTCCCTCGCGGTCCTTCGTCGACCTGTGAGTCTCGCGGGTCATACGCTCCTCGTCCCTACGCCGGAACAAACCGCAGCGGCAGGCAGTCGAGTGCGTGGATCGCGTTCGAGGGCCGCCAGACCGGCGCGCCGTCGAACTCGATCCGCTTCACTTTGGCGGCAAGCGCGGTGAGGATCGCGGCCGTCTCGCCTCGGGCAATGTTCTGGCCGACACAACCGTGGATACCTGCGCCGAAACCGATCTGACCTACGGGGCGGCGGTCGACCCGGAACTGGTCCGCATCCGCCCCCCATTTCTCGGGATCGCGGTTGGCTGCACCGATCACGGCGAGTATCTTGGTTCCCTCCTCCACCGGATGCCCGGAGATTTCCGTATCCACGCCCGCGGTCCGACCGAAGGTATGGACCGGGAAGGAATAGCGCAGAACCTCCTCGAATGCCGGTTTGATCAGGCTCGGGTCGGCGCGCAGCTTGTCCCATTCGACAGGGTTCTCGGCGAAACAGAAAAGCGCGTTGCCGATGCCCGAAACGGTCGTGTCCACCCCGGCCGACAGGAGCGAGCGCACCAACATCGCGGCTTCGCCCTCGGTGATCTCGCCCGCATCGGCGTCGGCATAGATCGCTGCCCCGATACCATCCGGCGTCAGCCTATCGCGGGCACAGGCCGCCATGATCCAGGGGGCGATCTCGCGGGTGTAGTCGATGGCCTCCCGCCGCAGCCGATTGTCCGGTCCCATCGCGTTGAAGACGCAATTGCCGTAGTCGACGAGATAGCGGTCATGCACTTCCCTCAGCCCCACCGCCTGCGGAAAGACGGACAGGGGGAAGCGTTCCGCGATTTCGGTCACGCTTTCGACGCGGCCCTTGGCCAGCACCTCGTCCACGAGAGCCTCTGCCGCGGTGGCGAAGGTCTGGGCCAGGTCCTTGACCACCTTGGGCGACAGGGCTCGGGCCATGACACGGCGTGTCTTCGTATGATCCGGCGGATCGACCTCGAGGATGATCGACGGCGGGCGCCAGGGTGTTCCGATCTTGAAGTCGTTCAGACCCACGCCCCGGGACGACACGAAATGCGCATGATCCGTGAAGACGCCATGGGTCGACCCGTATTGCCCGACCGCAAGCATGGAATACCTCGGGACATAGACCACCGGCCCCAGCCCGCGCAGCGCGTCGAAATACTCGAAAGGATCGGCCAGAACCGCTTCGTCGAACGGGTCGATGTCGAGCGTTGGGATGCCTTTGGCCGGCACAATGACCCTGTGGCCTTCGATCAGTTCCATGCGCCCCTCCTAAAGCCAGCGTCGAGGACTCAACGAGTTGACTCGTCAACGCTCCATTCCTGCGCACTTCGAATTGATATGTCAACTAATGTGTCCGCCACCCTTCAAGGCTCGCGGAAGGCTTCCCGGGATTTGTAGAGCGGCTTCAACAGGTAGCGCAGGATGGTCTTGGACCCGGTGTGAAGTTCGACATCCGCGACCATGCCGGGCCGGATTTCCAGCCTGCGCTGCCGTTCGGTGAGCGAGGCCATGTCGAGTTTCAGGATCACGCGATAATGCGGGTCGCCGTCGCGGGCGCGCTCGTCCTTGAACGTGTCGGCCGAGACGAGTTCGACCCGGCCCTTGAGCGACCCGTAGATCGTGTAGTCATAGGCCGAGAGCTTCACCGTCGCCTCCTGCCCGCGCTGGACGTTGGCGATGTCTTCAGGCCTGACGCGCGCTTCGACGAAGATGTCGTCGCCAAGCGGAATGATCTGGGCGATCTCCTCGCCGGGACGCACGACGCCGCCGATGGTGGTCACGGCGAGATTGTTCACGACCCCCGCCATGGGCGAGGTCAGCACGGTCCGGTCAAGCTGATCCTCCGCGACGGCAAGGTTCTGTTCGAGCGTCGCCTGCTCGCGCAGCACGTCGGAATACTCTTCGGCACGGGCAAGTTCGGTCTGGGTCACGATCTCGTTGTATTTCACGCGGGCGTCCGCGTGGGCCTGCCGGGCGCGGGTCACTTCGATGAGTGCTACGACCTTCTGATCATACAGATCCTCGAGGATCTTCATCTGGGTGGCGGCCTGTTCCAACACGGCGTTGGCCCCGTCGCGCCGTGCAATGAAATCGGCCTGCCGCGCCGAGAGAAGCGCAGTTTCGGACGCGACGATATTGGGCGTCAGCCGAGCGAGGTCCTCCGGCACGACGAAGGTATCCTCGCCCGCCAGTTCGGCTTCGAGCCGCAGGCGCTTGATCTTGAGCCCGCCGATCTGTTCGGCGTAATCCGTCACGGTCGAACGGAACCCGGTCCCGGTCAGCCGCGCGATGACATCGCCCGCCGCGACCTGATCCCCTTCGTTCACAAGCAGTTCGGCGAGGATCCCGCCTTCGAGGTTCTGGATGCTCTGAGGGCGGGAGGAGGACGTCACCTCGCCCGGCGCACGCACGATCTCGTCGACCCAGGCGATGGCGGCCCAGAGAAGGAACACCAGCACCGAAACGGCCGAGAGCCAGATGAGGCGCGACGGACGTTTGAGGTCCTCGGCGAAGGGTGCGTCCAATGTCGTCATGCGGTCTTCCGTGTCCCCGTCACACCGTCGCCCCGCAGATGCGCGAGCACGTCGTCGCGCGGACCATCCACGACGGGGCGGCCGTTCTGCAGGATGAGAACCCGTTCGCAGAGCGTCAGGATCGGCAGGCGGTGGGTTGCGATGACGGCGGTGCGCCGTCCGAGCCAGTCGTGCAGGCGGGAAATCAGCGCCGCTTCGAGGGTGGTGTCGAGCGCGGCGGTTGGCTCGTCCAGAAGCACCACGTTCGGGTCCTGAAGCCAGAGCCGCGCCCAGCCGATCGACTGCCGCTGCCCGGCGGACAGGCCTTCACCGTTGTCGCGGATCTCAAGGTCGAGGCCCTTGGCATGACCCCGCACAAAGGTGCCTAGTCCAGCGAAGTCGAGCGCAGCCAGCAGCCGGTCGTCGTCTCGGTCGAGAAGCGTGAGGTTCAGGTTGTCGCGAAGGCTGCCGGCAAAGAGCCGCACGTCCTGACCCAGATAGCCCACATTGCGACGCAGGTCGCGGGGGGCCAGTTGCGCCATGTCGACCCCGTCGATCATGAGACGGCCCTTGCCCGGTCCATAGAGGCCCGCAAGCAGTTTCAGGAAGGTCGACTTGCCGGAACCGTTCGTCCCCAACAGCGCGACCTTCTGCCCCGCGCCGATGGCGAGTGCGGGCACGTCGAGGTGCACGGCGTCCTCGTCATAGGCGAAGCTCACCTCCCGCAGTTCATAGGCGCCCCGGATAGTATCGCGCCGCAAGTGGGTCCGCCCCTCGACCGCGTCCTGATCCGAGCCCGCGATGGCGTCGAGCCCGTCCAGCGCATTCTTCACGTTGGACCAGCGCGCCAGCGTTGCGGCAAGCTGCGTCAATGGCGCGAGCGTGCGGCCCGACAGGATACCGACCGCGATGATCGTGCCCACGGTAAACTGTCCGGCGAAGGTCAGGTAGACACCGACCACCACGGCGGCGACATAGGTCGCCTGTTGCACGCCTTGTGCCCAGAAGCCGAGCCAGGCCGCGAGCTTGCGCTGGTCGGACGACTTCAGCGCCTGCAGCAGGCTCAGTTCGTTCCAGAGCCGCATGAACCGCGCCTCGCCCCGGGCGGTCTTGATCGTGTCGAGGTCATAGATCGCCTCGTGCAGGAGGCGCGACGACTTGGCCGAGGCGCCCTGCGACTGTCTGGAAAGCTCCACCATGCGCTTTTGAAGGAAAAGCCCCGGCAGGACCATGAGCACCCCGCCCCCGACGAGAACCAGCACGATCGGCCCGCCGATGGAGGCCACCAGAAAAAGGAAGAGCGCGATGAAGGGAATGTCCGTGAGCGCGCCGATGGAGGAAGCCGTAAAGAACTCCCGCACCGAGGAAAATTCGCGCATGGAGGCGAAGAGGCCGGAGGGCGTGGCAGGGCGTTTGTCGGACCGCATACCGAGGATGCGCGACATGAGGAGCGACTGGATGTTGAGCTCGATCGCCTTGCCCGCCCCATCCATGAGCCGCGCCCGCGCGACCTTGAGACCCGCCTCGAGCAGGATGGCGAGCCCCGCGCCAAGCGTCAGCATCCAGAGCGTCGGCGTGGATTGATGCGGGATCACCCGGTCATAGACCTGAAGCGAGAAGAGTGCGACGGCGACGGCCAGCAGGTTCGCCGTGAAACTGCCGAGTGCCACTTCGTAGAAATGCCGTTTGTAGCGCCGGATTTCGCCCCAGAACCAATGCGGCGGCGTCCCACGCACCGCATGGCGAGCGTCGATCTGGTCTCGGGTCGCGGTGGCGCGGATGACCTGACCCCCGAAGAAAGGGTCGAAGTCGGCCATGGGCACGTCGGTCTGCCGGTCCCGTGCGCCCGCTTCATAGATCGTCACGGTATCGGCCGAGGCCCCGAGAACCAGAACCGCCTGTCCGTTCGTCATGATCGCAACGGCAGGCCAGAGCGCGGGATCGAGGGTCCGCGTGACCGTGAGCCTGGCCTTCAGTCCGACCGCGCGAAGCCCTGCCACGATCATCTCCGCGCTCACGCCCTGCGACCCGTCGCCCAGCGCGAGCATGGCGTCCTCGATGTCGCGGGCGACTGCCGTCTGGCCAAGAAGCGCGGCGTAGGTTTCCAGAAGAGCGGCGCGGCGAGACAGCCGCGTCGTTGTCGCCGCCCGGCGCAGTTCGGGGTCTGACCTCGTCACGGTGCCCGACGTGGCGGGGGCAGCGTCCGGCGCGGGGTTCGCGTTGGCCGTGGGCCGGATCGTGCCCCGGAGCGCGGCACCGGTGATGGTGACGGGAAAGGGGTTCGACCCGGTCACATCGCCGCCCCGTCTGCAAGAACCCCCAGCGTGCGCGCCAACTCCACGTCGATCCGCGCCGACTGATACCGCGCCTGGATCGCGTCGTCGGCGAGCCGGGTCGCGGTCTCGATCACATTGGCCAGTTCGGTCACGCTCCGGGTGCCGGCCTCGAACTGGCGCTGAAAGAGCGTGGCATTGGCTTCGCTCTGGGTGGCAAGCTCGGCCGAACGTCGGGCATTGGCGGCCATGCCGTCGCGCTCGGCGGCGAGCGCGGCCAACTTGCGGTTCACCTCTTCCCGCACCTCGTCCACCCGCCGTGTGGAGGCCTCTTTCGAGGCTTCGACCGCCCGCAGGTTTTCGGGCGTGGAAAACCCGAAGCCCGAGTCGGACGAAAGCTGCAGATCGGGCCCGGAGGTCCCCTGATTGGAAATCGCGCCACCTGCCGACAACCCGGGGAGAAGCCCCGCACGGGCAATGGCAGCCTGCGCCATGTCGCGCTTCATCTCGGCCTCGGCCAAATGCAGCGCGAGCGGCGTGACGCCGCTGGGCAGGGCGACCGACGAAAGACCATGAACCTCATCCAGCGGACGCGCCGACATGGCCGCCAGTTCGGCTTCTGCACTGGCGGCCTTTCGCGTCGCGGCTTCGGCGCTTGCTTCGAGTTCGGCGACCTTGGCCCGGATGACCGCGAGTTCGGACAGGTCGGCCAGCCCCCCCTCGACCCGGGCGGTCATGTTCCGCTCCAGTACGCGCATCCGGCCAAGCCCGGCCTCGGCCACGCGGGCGCGGTCTCGTTCTTCCTCAACCGTGAGATAAAGGACCAGCGCCGTATGCACCCGGTCGTTCTGGTCCTGCGCGAGATTCACGGCAGCGGCTTCCACATCGGCCCGGGCGAATTCGCGTTCGGCCTTCTTGCGGCCGTTGTCGAAGATCACCTGGTCGATCACCAGCGTCGCGATGAAGGACGAGAAGTTGGCAAGGCTCAGGTTCGGTCCGAGCGACGGCAGCCAGTTCTTGTCCGCCGCGCGCGAGCGAAGACGAGCCTGCTGCAATTCAGCCTCGGCCGTGCGTGACGAGGCGTCGAGGACGGACCTCGCGACCGAATCGTAAGGCGAACCCGGCAGCAGCACCGAACGCCGGGCCATCAGGGCGTCGATGATTACGGAGCGGTTTTCTTCCGACCGATCCGCCTGCGCCTGGGCATAGGCGCCCATGCGGGTCACCTCCTCGGGACGTTCTGCGCCCACCCCAAACGGCAGATTTCCGGTGATCTCGTCGGACATGCAGCCGGACAGGGCCATCGCGAGGATGGCCATGGCCGTCTGTCGAAATAGTCCCTGCCTCAAGGGTCCTGCCTCTCTCGCTTGCCTGCCTCTGCCCGGCGCGCTCTTTCATCGGCGCGCCGTGGCATGATCTTCGCGATCAGGTCGTGAGTTGAATGTCGTCGTCGATGATGAGCATCCCGCCTTCATCGCCGAGCGTGTAGATCGTGTAATCCTGATTGCCGATGGTCACGTGCTGGTTGGTGTTGGTGAAGGCCGACCCGTCGGTGATGTCGATGATCACCCGATCGTCCGCAGAGCCATGAATGGTCAGCGCGTTGGTGTTGACCGAAAGCCCTTCGAGCACATCCGCCGAGATCGTGAGTTGGCTGTCTTCGGCAAAGCGCAGGTCGATGGCCTCGATCTGGTGGTTGGCGAACCCCGGGTTCGCCATGTTGATCGTATCGGGCAGGGCCCTGTCCTGCACGAAGAGCGTCGAGCTTTCGTTGCCAGCGTCGTCCGTCTTGGTAATGACGAGGTGCGACCCGTTGGGAAGATCCTGCGGGAAGTTGATATAGACCTCGCCCTGCCGGAACAGGTCGTCATAGGCGGTGTGGGTCACCGCGCTTTGCGCCCCGGTCGGCGACAGCGCCACGATTGAAGCCTCGGAATCGCCGGTTTCCACGAGGATGGCCCGAAGGTTCTCGCCCTCGCGGGTATAGGCGTTCACATAAGGCCCGTCGGGCGCGACGGTGTCGAGCACGATGGTCTCCGTCATCAGGCGCGCGTTTCCTGCCGCATCGGTGGCGGTGACGCTGAGCTGGAGGTTGCGTTCGCCCGTGCCGATCTCGGCCGGGGAGAAGGTCACGGCCCAGTTGCCGTTGCCGTCCACCACGGCGGCATGCGCAACCTCACCAAGGTTCACGACGACCGAAGATCCACGTTCCACGGTTCCGGTGAAGGTCACGCCCGTTGCCGCCTCGGCCGCGTTGATCGCCGGATTGCCGTCGAGGGCCGCAGCCCTGGACAAGGTGTTGACGAGGGTATCGACGCGGACCGTGTCGGTGATCATCGCGGGGTTGCCCGCCGGATCGACCACACGGACCGTGACGGGCACATTCAACTCGCCCAGGGGAAGCTCGCCGGGCAGGAAGTTCGCAGCCCAGCTGCCCGCCGCATCGACCGAGGCCGCATGCGTGAAGCCGTTCATCGTGACCTGCACCGTCGATCCCGGCTCGACCGTCCCGGTGAGGGTGGCACCCGCGGCCGCTTCCGCACCGTTGATAACGCCGTCCACATCCACGACGCCCTGCCCGGTGAGGTTGTCGACCACCGTGTCGATCCGTACGCCGTCACTCGCAGTCTTCGTGTTGCCGTAGCTGTCGGTGATCCGCGCGGTGATCGCCGCGTCATAGGTCCCGACCGGGATCTGTCCGGGCGCGAAAGTCGCACTCCACTGCCCGGTGGCAGAAGAGAGAACCGTCGTTGACGCGTTGCCGAGCGTCACGACCACCGCCATGCCCGGCGTCGCCGTGCCGGTGACGGTCACGCCGTCAGCCCGTTCGGCTGCGTTCACGATGTCGTCGATCTCGATCATCGCCGGGCTGATCGCCACCTGCCCCGCGTCGGTGTCGACCCGGACGCTTTCGGTCATGGTGGCCACGTTGCCCGCCGCATCGCGCGCCGAGACGGAAAAGAGCGCGTCGTATTCGCCTGAGGGGATGGTGCCGGGTGCGAAAGTGGCACTCCAGCTGCCGTTGGCCGCCACGCTGGCATTGCGAAGGACATTCCCGAAAGAGACCGTCACCGTCGATCCGGGCTCGACGGTCCCTGTGATCGTGACCCCGGCGGCGAGCTCGGACGTCGACAGCACGCCATCGCCGCCGATGGGCGTGGAGGTGAAGGAGAAGTCCCGGACCAGTGTGTCGATCGCGACCGTGGTCTGGGCCGTGGTGGTGTTCCCTGCCAGGTCGGTCGCGGTGACGCTGACAATCGCCCGGGTTTCCCCGGCAGGCAGGTTCGCACCAGCAAAGGTCACACTGTAGGCGCCATTCCCCGCGACATTGGCCGGGAGCGTGACAGTGCCGATGGTGACGGTGACCGTTGCGCCCGGTTCGGCGAGGCCCGACAGGGTGACGCCGACCTGCGCTTCCGCCGCGTTCACGATGCCGTCGGTGCCTGCGCCCGAGAGCTGCGCGGTCAGGGTGGTAAGCGTATCGACCGTCACCACGTCGGTGACTGTGGTCGTATTGCCGTAGAGGTCCGTCGCGACCACGGTCAACGTGCCGGAATACTCGCCCGAGGGAATCTCGGAGGCGTCGAAGTCCACGGACCATTGGCCGTTCGCGCCGACGGTGCCCGTATGGGTGACGCCTTGAAAGCTCGCCTCCACGCGTGCGCCGGGTTCGCCCGTGCCGGTGAATGTCACGCCCGCCGCCGCCTCGGCCCCGTTCACGATCCCGTCCGCACCGCCGGTCCCGTTGACCGTCGCTTGCGTGACCGTGTCGATGACGAGCGTGCCGGAGGTCGACGTGCTGTTGCCGCTTCCGTTCGTCGCTGTCACGATCACCGTCTGGCTGTATTCGCCGCCGGGCAACGCAGTCGAGGGGATGGTCGCGCTCCAATTGCCATTGGGCCCCACGGTTGCCGGATAATCGGTGCCACCGACGGTGACGATCACGGTCGAACCCGGTTGCGTCGTGCCCGTCAGGGTCGACTGACCGGAGGCGTGGCCCGCGCCGTTCACGACGATGGACCCGTTCGCGCCACTGCCGGGCGTGAGCGTCACACTGGCCGGAACGGATTGCGCCCCGCCGCCAGCACCCGTTCCGCCCGCTCCCGCGCCGCCGCCGCCCGAGGCCAGCGCCACGGCCCCAAGTCCGGCGGCGCCAAGACCGGCGGCCGCCAAGGCACCGCCGCCCCCTGCCCCCGCGAAACCCATGAGCGGGATCGCCGCGAAGCCCGGACCCATCGTCACTTCTTCCTCGCCGCCAGCGTAGCCTTGGGCATAGGCCCCGGCGACCATCGTATCGTCGGTGCCGTCGCCACGCGTCACCACCGGATCGTCCGGATAGGACAGGGCGTCGAGGTCCGAGAACTTGCCCCAGGTGTCGGCCTCGACATGGGTGACCGCGCCCGTCGCCGAGACCCGCGTTTCGATCAGATGGCCGCCTTCGTTGAGGTAAAGCGTCGACTGCGGATCGCCGTTGAGACCGTAGTACTCTTCGAGCACGATCTTGCGTCCGTCGGTGAGCAGCAGAACGAGGTCCTGCCCCGACCGAAGATACCCCGCCACGTCGAGACGCCGCAGGTCCAGCGAGACGTGGCTCGCCTGCGGCATGGTAATGGATTGTATATCAATGGAATTTGTAACCGAACCCTGTTGGAGATTGCCAACAGCATCGCGGATCACGAATGGGATCGCGCTCATGTCTTTACCGCCTACCTCGATGCAGCAGCTCTTTGTAATCGGCCGCTTGCTTATCTCTTTCGAGAGCCATAGCGGTATCCTTCGATATTTTCCAGCACAAATGGACCATCTGGTCCGTAACCGGGGTCAACACTGGCGCGTGCCGGGCAAAATTGTCACGTCAGGGACGCGGTTTAGGCGTGATGTGAGGCGCAAATAACGGCGCATTCCCACGGATCTGCACAAGCTTTAGGCACAAGCGTGAACCTCCGATCCGGGAGGCACCGGCCCTCGTTCCCATGCCGTCGCAATTCGTTTGTGGTCGCGCGAGAGGTGAGTAGAGTGGGATCATGAGCGACGGTAAGATCTTTGACGAAATGTGGGGCCGCGACGAGGCGCTTCGTTCGCCCTATGCCGAGTTTAACACCTGGTTCGACGGGGAAGATCCCACCCGATTGCGACAAAAGCAGCGCGAAGCGGACGAGCTTTTCCGGCTGACGGGGATCACCTTCAACGTCTATGGACGGGCCGAAGCCGAAGAGCGGCTTATTCCCTTCGACATAATTCCCCGGATCATTTCCGGGCGCGAATGGCAGAAGCTGTCGAAGGGGATCGAACAGCGCGTGCGCGCGATCAACGCTTTCCTGCATGACATCTACAACCGCCAGGAGATCATCAAGGCGGGGCGGCTCCCGCAGGAGATGATCGCCCGCAACGACGCCTTCCAGCCCAAGATGATCGGGGTGAACCCGCCCGGCGGCATCTACACCCATATCGTGGGCATCGACCTTGTCCGCACGGGCGACAACGAGTTCTACGTGCTCGAAGACAACGCGCGGACGCCTTCGGGTGTGAGCTACATGCTCGAGAACCGCGAAACCATGCTCCAGATGTTCCCCGAGCTCTTCGCCCGCACCAACGTGCGCCGGGTGTCGGACTATCCGGCCAACCTGCGCCGCTCGCTCGCCGCCTGCGCACCGCCCGCCTGTGACGGGCCGCCCACCGTGGCAGTGCTGACGCCGGGGATCTACAATTCGGCCTATTTCGAACACAGCTTCCTGGCCGACCAGATGGGGGTCGAACTTGTAGAGGGCCACGATCTGCGTGTCGTGGACGGGCGCGTGGCCATGCGCACGACGCAGGGCTATCAGCCCATCGACGTACTCTATCGTCGCGTCGACGACGACTTCCTCGATCCACTCAACTTTAACCCCGACAGCCAGCTTGGCATTCCGGGGATCCTGGATGTCTATCGCGCGGGCGGGATCACCATCGCCAACGCGCCGGGCACCGGCATCGCGGACGACAAGGCGATCTACAGCTACATGCCCGACATCGTCGAATTCTACACCGGCGAGCGCCCCATCCTCGAGAATGTGCCGACCTGGCGTTGCTCGGACGCCGACAGCCTTCAATACGTGCTCGACAACCTCGCCGAACTGGTCGTGAAAGAGGTGCACGGGTCGGGCGGCTACGGGATGCTCATCGGGCCCACGTCGTCGCGCAAGGAGCTTGCGGAATTCCGCAAGAAGCTCATCGCGAAGCCATCGAACTATATCGCGCAGCCCACGCTGTCGCTCTCCACGGTGCCGATCTTCACGAAGAAGGGCCTCGCGCCCCGTCACGTGGACCTGCGGCCCTTCGTCCTGTGCTCGCCCGAGGGGATCAACATCACCCCTGGGGGTCTCACCCGCGTCGCGCTCAAGAAAGGCTCGCTCGTGGTGAACTCGTCGCAGGGCGGCGGGACCAAGGACACCTGGGTGCTGGAGGACTGAGGCCATGCTAGGCAAGACCGCGAACGGCCTCTTCTGGATGTATCGCTCTCTGGAGCGGGCCGAGAACACATCCCGCCTGATCGAAACCGGCCAGCGCATCGCGCTGACACGCTCGGGCAATTCCGATGACGAATGGCGCTCGATCATGCAGACCGCCGGTGTCGAATACGGCTACAACATGACCCACGACGAGGTCACGAAGGACCACGCCATCGACTGGCTGCTCAGGTCCAAGGACAACTCGTCCTCCGTCCTTTCGACCATCGCCGCCGCCCGCCAGAACGCGCGCATGGTGCGCACGGCGCTGACGATGGAGGTCTGGGAAGCGGTCAACGCCTGCTACATGGCGACGCGCGACGACCTCGCCCGCAAGGTCAGTGAGCGGGACCTTCCGGCGGTCCTGAAGAACATCCGGCACCGCACCGCGCTCGTCCGGGGTGCGACCCATGGCACCATGTTGCGCAACGACATGTATGATTTCGCGCGGATCGGGACCTTCCTCGAGCGGGCCGACAACACGGCGCGGATCCTCGATGTGAAATACTATGTCCTTCTGCCGTCGGTCTTCTCCGTCGGCGGCACGGTGGACAACGTGCAGTGGGAATTGATCCTCAGGGCGGTGTCGGCCCGTGGCGGCTATCGCACGGCCTATGGAAGCGCGATCAACTCGCGCGACATCGCGCAGTTCCTGATCCTCGACAAACGGATGCCCAGAAGCCTCAATTTCTGCGTGTCCAAGCTGCGCAACAACCTCAACTATCTCGCGCAGGACTACGGCGCGCGCGCACCGTCGCATGACATCGCCGACACGCTCGCCCAGCGGTTTTCCATGCATGATGTCAACGAAATCTTCGACTTCGGTCTGCACGAATATATCCAGAGCGTGCTGGGAAGCCTTGGCGAACTGTCCGGGCAGATCGAAGAAGACTACAGGTTCTACGTTTAGGTTCAGATGCGGCTCAAGATCACACACAAGACGAGCTACCGCTTCGATGAACCGGTGCTCTACGGGCTCGAACAGCTTCGCAAGACGCCCAAGAACAATCATCAGCAGACGGTGCTCAACTGGGCGACGACGGTCGAGGGCGGCAAGAAGGAAGTGACCTTCACCGACCATCACAACAACCTCGTGGAGCTGATCAGCTTCGACCGTGAGACACGCGAAGTCGTCGTGCGCAGCGAGGGCGAGGTAGAGATCACCGACAACGCCGGCGTCGTCGGACGGCACGTGGGGCTCGCGCCGCTGTGGCTTTTCGAGCGGCCCACCACTCTGACCAAGCCCGGCACGGGCACCCGCGCCATCATCCGGCAGGTCGAAGGCGACACCGACATCGAACGGCTTCATGCTCTGTCAGGCACCGTCGCCGAGACCGTCACCTATACGGTCGGGGCCTCCGACAGCGGATGGACGGCGGAAGAGGCGATCGCGGCTGGCCACGGCGTCTGCCAGGACCACGCCCATATCTTTATTGCCTGCGCCCGCGAGATGGGGTTCCCGGCGCGCTACGTGTCCGGCTATCTCATGATGGACGATCGCACCGAACAGGACGCCACCCATGCCTGGGCAGAGGTCCATGTGAACGGGTTGGGCTGGGTCGGCTTCGATGTATCGAACGCACAGTCGCCCGACGATCGCTATGTGCGCGTCGCGACGGGGCTGGACTATTCCGGGGCTGCTCCTGTAATTGGCTCTCGCTTCGGGGGCGCGGACGAAAAGCTCGACGTCCAGATCGAAGTCGCACAGCAGTAAGGGGCGGCCATGACCTATTGCGTTGGCTTGATGCTCGACCAGGGTCTCGTCATGATGTCGGACACCCGCACGAACGCGGGCGTGGACAACATCTCGACGTTCAAGAAACTTCACGTCTGGGAAGAATCCGGCGAACGGGTGCTCATGCTCATGTCGGCCGGCAACCTCGCCACGACGCAGGCCGTCGTCTCGACGCTGGACGAACGCACGAAGGCGCCCCAGGAACGCGCGCCGTCGATCCTCGAGACGCCCTCGATGTTTCAGGCCGCGCAGCTTGTCGCCAAGACGCTCAAGGACGTCATCTCGACCCACGCGCAGGCGGGGCAGAGGGCCGATGCGTCTTTCGGTGCGACGCTGATCTTCGGCGGCCAGATCGCAGGCAGCCCGCCGCGCCTGTTCCTGATCTATCCCGAGGGGAACTTCATCGAAGCGGGCGAGGATACGCCCTATTTCCAGATTGGCGAGACGAAGTACGGCCGTCCTATCCTCGTGCGGGCCTATGACCGGGGTGCCACCTTCGAGGAGGCGCTGAAACTTCTGCTGGTGAGTTTCGATTCCACCGTGAAGGCGAACCTCTCCGTCGGCCTGCCTTTCGACTACCAACTCTATACGACCGACAGCTTCCGGCTTGGCACGCGGGGCCGGATCGCCGCGACGGACCCCTACTTCCAGAGCATTTCCTCGGGATGGGGCGATGCACTCAAGAGCGCGCTGGACAGCCTGCCGAACTTCAAGCTCGAAGACTAGGCGGCCCTCGCCAAGGCTGCCCGCCCGGCCTATGATCGTCGGCGTCCGGTTCAAACGCAGGCGCCCATGGCCCGTATCTTCACCTTTCTGATCGTCGCCCTCATGATGGCAGGCAGTGTCGGCTGGACGGTCTATCACGACCGTCTCGACCGCATGGCGGAGCGCGGCGAGGCCGACCTTTCGCTCGCCACCGACCGGGTCGCGGCGCAGCTCTATCGTTACCGCGAACTCGCGGTGATCCTGTCGCGCCATCCCGACCTTCAGGCGCTTCTCGCGGGGGGAGGCGATGCCACGGTCGCGGACGAGGTCGTGCAGTCCATGGCCGATATGACCGGAGCGGCGGATGTCGCGGTGGTCGATCCCGACGGTCGGATCGTCGCCGGCAGTCAGGGAGCATCGGTCGCCCGGGACCCGGCCCTCGCGCCCCTCGCGCGGGCGCTGTCGGGCGCGCTTGGCACCCAGAGCGAAACCGCTGCCGCCGCCGACGGCCCGAACCGGTATTTCAGCTTCGCCGCGCCGGTATTGCGCCCGGATGGTTCCGTCTCGGGCGCGGTCATGACCCGGATGGAGGTCAGCCAGATCGAGGACAACTGGCCCGGTGATGCCCCGCCCGTGTTCTTTACCGACCGGACCGGGCAAGTCTTCATCACCAACCGGTCCGACCTGATCCTTGCGGACCGGGTGTTGGAGTTTCCCGCCTATTTCGACCGGATCGTCGGCGGTCACGACATCTGGCAACTGGATGGGGGGCGGTATCTTCCCTCCCACGCGATCCATCTTGTCCGCGACATGCCGACCCTGAACCTCACCGCCGAGATGCTCATCGACACTTCCGGCGCATTTGCGGGCGCGGTGCTCTGGGGGCTGATTACGGCAGGCGCTCTGATGACCTTCGGCGCGGTGCTGTTCTTCGTGCAGCAGAACCGCATGGTGCTGGCCCACCGGCTGGCCGTCGAGGCCGAGGCCAATGCCCGGCTGGAAGCTCGTGTCAGCGAACGCACGCAGGAGCTGACGGCGGCGAACACCGCCCTGACCCGCGAGGTGGCCGAGCGGAAAGAGGCGCAGGCGGCGCTGCAACGCGCGCAGGCCGATCTTGTCCAGGCGGGCAAGCTGTCGGCGCTGGGGCAGATGTCGGCCGGCATTTCCCACGAGCTCAACCAGCCCCTCATGGCGATCCGGTCCTTCGCAGAAAACGGCGAGGCCTATTTCGAGCGGGGCAAACCCGACATCGCGCGCGAAAACCTCGCCAAGATCTCGGAACTGGCCCGCCGGATGGGACGCATCATCCAGAACCTGCGTGCCTTTGCCCGGCAGGAAAGCGGTCCGATCACGGATGTGGATCTCGTCGGCGTGATCGAGGCCGCGCTCGAGGTAACCGCGGACAAGCAGCGCAGGCATGACGTCACGCTGGACTGGCGGTCTCCGCAGGCGCCCGTCATCGTCAAGGGCGGCGAGGTACGACTGCAACAGGTCGTGGTGAACCTGCTGTCCAATGCCATCGACGCCATGGGTCAGGGCGGCTGCGTCTCGATCAGCCTGACACCCGGCGACCCCGTGCAACTGAGCGTGCGGGACAGCGGACCGGGGATCGCCGATCCCGACCGGGTCTTCGACCCCTTCTATTCGACCAAGTCCCCGGGAAGCGCCGAAGGCATGGGGCTCGGTCTCTCGATCTCCTACGGGCTGGTGCAAGGGTTCGGCGGCGCGATCCGGGGCGCCAATCATCCCGAGGGTGGCGCCATCTTCACCGTGGACCTGCTTCCTTCCGATCCCAAGGAAGCCGCCGCATGACCCGCCGCGTGCTGCTGGTGGACGACGACGCCTCGGTGCGCGAGGCGCTGGGCCAGACGCTCGAGCTTGCCGACCTGCTGCCGACGCTCGCGGGCAGTTATATCGAGGCGAAGGACCACCTTTCCGCGGACTTCCGCGGCGTCGTCGTCAGCGACATCCGCATGCCGGGCAAGGACGGCTTCGCCCTGCTCGACTTTGCCCATACGGTCGATCCCGAGCTGCCTGTGATCCTTCTGACCGGCGAAGGTGACGTGCCGACCGCCGTGCGCGGCATGGCTTCGGGCGCCTTCGACTTTCTGGAAAAACCCTGTGCCCCCGCCGCGCTGATCGCAGTGGTGGAGAAGGCCCTCAAGACCCGGGATCTCGTGCTGGAAAACCGCGCGCTCAAGGCGCAGGTGCAATCGGGCGACGCCGCCGCTCGGCTTCTGCGCGGATCATCGGCCCTGTCGCAGAAGATGCGCGCCGATGCCCGAGCCGTGGCGCGCACCATGGCCGATGTGCTCATCACGGGCGAGCCCGGCGTTGGCACCGCGAAGATGGCCGAAGTCATCCATCTGCTCTCCGCCATATCGCGCGGCCCTTTCCTGAAGATCGCGGCCGCCGGGGCAACCCCCACCAGCCTCGCCGCCAACTTCCGGGAGGCGGAGGGCGGGAGCCTGTTCTTCGACGAAATCGCCGCCCTGCCGCAGCCGGCCCAGTTCGCCCTGATCGAAGGGATGGAGGACCCCTCGGCTCCGCGAGTCATCGCCGGCACCTATCAGGACCTCGGAAAGCTTGCCGAAAACGGCAGCTTCCACCCGGACCTCTACTACCGGCTTGACGCAGCGCGCATTCATATTCCGCCCCTGCGCGACCGGCGGGAGGATATCCCTGCGCTCTTTCGCCATTACCTCGCCATTGCCTGCGAACAGGCGGCCCTGCCCCTGCCCGAGGTTCCCCCGGAAACCATGCAGCGGCTCGTGGCCGAAGATTGGCCCGGCAACGCCCGCGCACTCATGAACGCAGCGATGCGCTATGCCATGGGCATGACCGAGCCGGACAGCTCGCCGGAACTGGGTCTGGCCGAACGCATGGCCGAGGTGGAGCGCACCTTTCTGGCCGAGGCGCTGCGTGACCACGCCGGCAACGCGACCGAGGCTGCGCGAGCTCTCAAACTCCCGCGCAAGACGTTCTACGACAAGCTCGCCCGGCATGGGCTGAAGCCCGAGGATTATCGCTGATCCGTAATTCCGGCGTGAAGACCTTCCCAAGGCTGTGCGATATTCCGCACAGTCAGGCGCAAACGAAGTGCGAAAAACCGCACATCAGGGGGCACCATCTTCCACCCTCCACAGCTGAAATCCCACTAAACAACTGATTAACAAAACGAAATAGCTGCCATGCAAATCCTGCATTTCTTTTCTTGCGGGTCTCAGCGGACCTCCGCCACATAACCCCGGACCCCGTCCGGGGCCGGGAGATACATGGAGGAGACATCATGAAATTCCTTTCGACCGCCGCTCTGGCGACCGTTCTAGCCGCAACTGCCGCCACCGGCGCTATCGCCGCCTGTGAAGATGGCGAGATGGTCATCAAGTTCAGCCACGTCACCAACACCGACAATCACCCCAAGGGCATCGCCGCGAACCTTCTCATGGAGCGCGTCAACGAAGAGATGAACGGGACCGCCTGCATGGAGGTCTATCCGAACTCGACGCTCTACAACGACGATCAGGTGCTCGAGGCCATGCTGCAGGGCGACGTCCAGCTCGCCGCGCCGTCGCTGTCGAAGTTCGAGACCTTCACCAAGGTCTTCCGCATCTACGACCTGCCCTTCATGTTCAAGAACATGGCCGCCGTCGACGCCTTCCAGACGTCCGAAGCCGGCATGGCGATGATGGACTCGATGCAGCGCCGCGGGCTTCAGGGCCTCGCCTTCTGGCACAACGGCCTGAAGCAGTTCTCGGCCAACAAGCCGCTCGAACTGCCCGAAGACGCCGCCGGGCTCAAGTTCCGCGTGCAGCCCTCCGACGTGCTGGTGGCCCAGATGGAAGCGCTCGACGCCTCGCCGCAGCCGATGGCCTTCTCCGAGGTTTACGGCGCGCTCCAGACCGGCGTTGTCGACGGGCAGGAAAACACCTGGTCCAACATCTACGGCCAGAAGTTCTTTGAAGTTCAGGACGGCACCACCGAAACCAACCATGGTGTGCTCGATTACCTCGTCGTGGCCTCGGTCGACTGGCTCGACAGCCTCGACGAAGCGACCCGCGAGCAGTTCCTCACGATCCTGAACGAAGTTACCGCCGAGCGGAACGCCGCGATCGACGCCGTCGACATGGAGAACCGTCAGGCGATCCTCGACGCCGGTGGCGTGATCCGCGAACTGACCGACGAACAGCGTCAGGCCTGGGTCGACGCGATGAAGCCCGTCTGGGAACAGTTCGAAGGCGACGTCGGCGCCGACAACATCGCCGCCGCGCAGGAAATCAACGCCGGTTCCTAAGGCAACCACGGGCGGACGGGACAAACCGTCCGCCCTCTTTCCATCCAACATTGCAGGCTTTCAGGGGGCAGCCATGAGCGCGCCAGCATACCGCCGGGGCTTCGAGGAGACGGTCATCGCCGTGATCCTCGGCCTCATGACTGTGGTCACATTCGCCAACGTGATCCTCCGCTACGTCTTCAACGAGTCGCTCATTTGGGGGCTCGAAGTCACGCTGATCCTCTTCGCCTGGCTCGTCGTCTTCGGCATCAGCTACGGCGTGCGCATGACCGCGCACCTCGGCGTCGATGCGATAACCGGGATGCTCGCCCCGCGCGGCCGCCGCGTGCTCGTGCTCATCGCGCTGACCGTCTGCCTTGCCTATGCCATGCTTCTGATGAAGGGGGCCTGGGACTACTGGGCGCCCTATGCCGGCCTGTGGCAAACCGAAGGCCGCTGGTTCCCGACGGGCTTCGACACCGGCACCCGTGACCGCGCCTTCTATGTCACCGACCAGGTGCCGATGCTCGGCTTCCTGCGCTTCCTCGAGGACTGGATCAACATGGGCGAGGAATACGACAAGCTGCCCCGCGTGATCCCCTACGCGATCATGCCCATCGGCGTCGGCTTGTTCCTGTTCCGCTACATCCAGGTCGCCATTCACATCATCCGTGGCCAGTCCGACAGCCTCATCGTCTCGCACGAGATGGAAGAGGAAGTCGAAGCCGCTCGCATCGAGGACTGACCCATGGAAGTCGCACTTCTCTTCGTCATCATCATCGGTCTGCTCCTGATCGGCGTTCCCATCGCGATCGCCCTGGGGTTCTCGTCGATCCTGTTCCTTCTGGTGTTCTCGGACACCTCGCTCGCCTCCATCGCGCAGAGCTTCTACCAGGCGATGGCCGGGCACTATACGCTCCTCGCGATCCCCTTCTTCATCCTCGCGTCGAGTTTCATGTCGACCGGCGGCGTTGCGCAACGGATCATCCGCTTCGCCATCGCGGTCGTCGGTCACTTCCGCGGCGGACTCGCCATCGCCGGCGTCTTCGCCTGCATGCTCTTCGCCGCGCTCTCCGGCTCGTCGCCCGCCACCGTGGTCGCCATCGGGACCATCGTGATCGCGGCCATGCGCCAGCAGGGCTACACCAAGGACTTCGCGGCGGGCGTCATCGCCAACGCGGGCACGCTGGGCATCCTCATTCCACCCTCCATCGTGATGGTGGTCTACGCCTCCTCGGTCGAGGTATCGGTCGGGCGCATGTTCCTTGCCGGTGTCATTCCGGGGATCATCGCGGGTGTCATGCTGATGATCGCGATCTACGTGATCGCCCGGATCCGCAACATGCCCAAGGGCGACTTCGCGGGCTGGCGCGAAATTGCGCGTTCCTTCGCGCAGGCCTTCTGGGGCCTCATGCTGATCGTCATCATCATGGTGGGCATCTACGGCATCCCCGGGATCACCGGGGCGATCTTTACCCCGACCGAAGCGGCCGCCGTCGCCTCGATCTATGCCTTCATCGTGGCGACCTTCGTCTACCGCGACATGGGGCCGCTGTCGGAAGCCAACAATGGCGGCCAGAAGAAGTCGCTTCTGTCCCGACCGCAGGCGCTCGTCACCTCGCTCTGGCACAAGGACACCCGCGACACGCTCTTTGACGCGGGCAAGCTCACGGTCACGCTCATGTTCATCATCGCGAACGCGCTGATCCTGAAGCACGTGCTGACCGACGAACAGATCCCGCAACAGATCGCCAACGCCATGCTCTCGGCGGGCTTCGGCAAGATCATGTTCCTCATCATCGTGAACGTCATCCTGCTCATCGGCGGTCAGTTCATGGAGCCCTCGGGGCTCATCGTGATCGTGGCGCCCCTCGTGTTCCCCATCGCCATGGAGCTTGGCGTGGACCCCATCCACCTCGGCATCATCATGGTCGTGAACATGGAAATCGGGATGATCACCCCGCCCGTGGGCCTCAATCTCTTCGTGACCTCGGGCGTGGCCGGCATGCCGATGATGAAGGTGGTGCGCGCCGCGCTGCCCTTCCTGGGCATCCTCTTCATCTTCCTGATCCTCGTGACCTATGTGCCGATCATATCGACCTGGCTCCCGACGATGCTCATGGGACCAGAGATCATAACGAACTGAGAGCAGTGACCAAGACGAAGGGCCGGGATCAACTCCCGGCCCTTCTTGCTTCTCTGGTCCATAAATATCCCGGAGGGGGGTTTGGGGGGAGGCTGGCCTCCCCCCGATGGGTCGTGCCAGCTTGCTGGCGCGAACCTTATCCCTGCGGTCGCTCCGCCCAACCGGCGAAGATCTTCTCCAGCGCCACGACCGCGTAATAAAGCACGATCCCCAAGGCCGCCAAAGCAATCAACACCGCGAACATGAGCGGATAGTCGGAATTGGTCTTGGCACTGTCAAAGAGCGCGCCGAGCCCCCGGCCATGCGGCGACACGATTTCCATCAGGTTAGTCCCGATGAAGGCCAGCGTCACGGCCACCTTCAGCGCGCCGAAGAATTCCGGCAGCGTCTTGGGCAGGGCGATCTTCCAGAAGATCGTCGACTGGCTCGCCCCGAGCGCCCGCAGGATGTCGCGATACTCCGGCTCCAGCGTGGACAGGCCGATCGACACCGAGACTGCGATGGGGAAGAACGAGATCATGAAGGCCATGAGGATCGTGTTGAAGTTGTGCTCGCCCACGAACATCAGCGCCACGATGGGCACCACCGTCGCTTTGGGGATCGCGTTGAACCCCACGAGAAGCGGATAAAGCGCGTCGCGCATGAGCTTGGAGAACCCCATGATCATGCCGAGAAAAAGCCCCACGATCACCGCGAGCACCAGCCCCACGACGGTGCGCCAGAGCGTCTGCCACCCCATCTCGATGAAAAGGCCCCAGTATTTCGCATAGGCGGGGGGCAGGTCCGAGGGCGAAGCCATGACATAGTTCGGCCAGCCGTTCACCCAGACGAGCGCTTCCCACAGGGCGAGGAACACGACCACCGCCGCAATCGGGGCCAGCATCGCGCGCGACGTCAGCACCTTCACCACGGACCCGCCCGCCGTGTCCGCCTTCATTTCCGGAACATAGGCCATTATGCCGCCACCCTTCCCTGTGCCACTTCGATCTGGTGTCGCAGAATGTTGAGCATTTCCGCCGCTTCCGGCGTGTAGAGATCGTCGAGGGTGCGCGGCCCCTTGCTCGGCACGTCGAGGACGTATTGCGTCATCGCCGGGCGCTGCGACAAGACTACGACCGTGTCGGCCAGAAAGATCGACTCGCGCAAGTCATGGGTGATCAGGACCCCGGTGAAGGGCTCCTCCTCCTTCACCTTGTGCATGGTCTGCCACAGGTCCTCGCGGGTAAAGGCGTCGAGGGCGCCGAAGGGCTCGTCAAGGATCAGCACCTCCGGCTTGTGCACCAGGGCGCGACAGAGGCTCGCCCGTTGGCGCATCCCGCCCGACAATTCGGAGGGGCGTTTGTCGCCGAAGCCCGCAAGCCCGACGAGCTCCAGCAGGTAATTCGCCCGCTCGACCTTCTCCGCCTTGCCGAGCTTGTTCGGCACGATCTCGAGCGGCAGCATGATGTTCTCGAGGATCGTGCGCCATTCGAGCATGACCGGGTTCTGGAACGCCATCCCGACCGTCGACCTCGGGCCTGTCACCACCTCGCCGTGCACCATGACGCGGCCCTCGTCCGGCTTCATGAGCCCCGCGACCAGCTTGGTCAGCGTCGATTTTCCGCAGCCGGACGGACCGACGACCGCGACGAAGCCGCCTTCGTTTACCTCGACCTCGAGGCCGTTCAGCACCGGCAATGGCCCCTTTGCCGTCTTGTAGGCGTGGCGCACGCCTTCGATCTTGATCATGGGATACATGGTCCCGCCCCTTTCCCCAAAACGGAATACGGGCGCGAGTTGCCCCGCGCCCGTCGCATCACTTATTCGAGCGGGAAGCCCGCTTCCGGCAGGTAGTCCTCTGTGAAATAGCTGGCCACGTCCGGTTCGTTCGTGAATTCGTAGGTGAGCTTGATCTGCTCGACCGCCGAAGCCATCCGGTCCTCGTCGATCAGGCCGAAGCCCGCCATGGCGGCCTCGGTCGCGACATTGGCGTCGATGGAGAGCTGCAGACGACGGGTTTCCAGTTCGGCATCCGCCGCCGGGTTGCGCTCCATCAGGCTTTCGACAGCGGCCGACGGGTCTGCGATGGCGTCCTTCCAACCCATCGCCACGGCTTCGAGGAAGCCTTTGATCACATCCGGGTTCTCGGCGGCGTAATCGGTGTTCACGATGATCGCGTTGCCGTAGAGGTCCACGCCATGGTCCGACATGAGAAGCGTGACGAGGTCATCCTCCGGCACGCCCAGACGCGCGGCGTTGAGGTAACTCGTGAACGAGAACCCCGTGATCGAGGCCACGTTGCCCTCGGCCAGCATCGGCTCGCGGGTCGGGAAGCCGACGGGTTCCACCGTGATCGAGGACATGTCGAGTTCGTTCTCGGCGGCAAAGATCGGGAATTGCGCCCAGGCGCCATCGGGCGGCGGCGCGCCAAGCACCTTGCCTTCGAGCGACTTCGGGTCATCGGTGATGCCCAGCGACTTGCGGCCGATCACCGCGAAGGGCGGCTTGTCGTAGATCATCATGATGCCCGTGACCGGCGCGCCGGGGTTCTGGTCAAGGAACTTGATGACCGAGTTGATGTCGGCGAAGCCGACCGGGAAGGCCCCGGTCGCGATCTTCGGGATCGCATCGAGCGACCCTGCGCCCTCGGTGATTTCCACCTCGAGGCCCTTGTCCGCGAAATAGCCCTTGTCGATGGCGACGAAATACGGGGCCGCCGGACCTTCGAATTTCCAGTCAAGCGCGAATGGCACGGCGGTTTGCGCCATGGCTGTGGTCGCTGCCAGACCGGCGAAAGCGGTAACGATTATGGTGCGTTGGAACACGTTGGATACTCCCAGTTTGGACAGGCCTGCAAAGGCGTGGCACCCGACATTTTCGCGCCTGTACGGATTGGTCCAGTGATCCCCCGCGATTTGGGCATCACAGTCGCCTTTGCCCGCGGTTTGAGCGATTGCGCAGGGTGTCTGCTCAAACTCTAGGCGACGGACTGTCTTTCGGGCAAGGGTGTCGTCATTCTGCCGCGACGTTGGACGTCCGACCGGCGAGGAGCGCGCCGAGTTCGGCCCGGCAGGAGCCGCAATTCGTGCCCGCCTGAAGTGCCGCCCCGATGTCGTCGACGCGGGTGAGGCTTCTCTCTTCGATGGCCGCGACGATGGTGTTGAGACCGACCCCGAAGCAGGCACAGATCGTCGGACCCGGATCCGGCCGGTCGGCCGGTGCCCGGCCCGTGAGCACGCCCTGACCTTCGGTTCCCGGGAGAGTGGCAAGGTAATCTCGGGTAAGCGCCACGGGCGTTTTCGACGCGAAGAAGGCCGCAACAAGCTGGCCGTCTTCGAAGAACGCAAAGCGATGATTGCCGCGCGCCTCGTCCTTCACGGCCTGCATCTGCACCTCGGGTCCGAGCCCGAACAAATCGCGCGCGAAGACGGTCCAGTCTGCGGGACTGTCCGCCCCGGAAAGTTCGGCGCGCCAACCGGCCTCCGTGCGCACCCGCGCGACATAGTCCGCGGTCAGCGCGATGTGGCGGCTCGCGATCGCGAAGCCATACCATGCGGCATCGTAGGGCATGACGCTGGCCACGCTCGCCTTGCTTTCGGGCTGGCCCGAGACAGGGTCCACGACTGGCGCGACCAAGGCGTCGATCCGGGCGGAGGGCGCGTTCTCGCCGGTCCAGTGCATCGGCGCAAAAACCTCGCCCCTGCGTACATTGTCGGTCACTAGCGCCCGCAGGATCGCACGGCCATGGTCGGTCTCGACCGTAACCAGCGCAGCAGGACCAAGGCCTAGGCGCTCGGCATCGCTCGGATGGATTTCGAGGAAGGGCTCCGGCAGATGCGCCGACAGGCGCGGCGACTTCGCCGTGCGTGTCATCGTGTGCCACTGGTCCCGGACCCGGCCCGTGTTCAGACGGAAGGGACGCTCCTCTGCGGTGGTCGCGTGCGGCGCACGGTGTTTCACAGCGACCATCCTTGCGCGACCGTCGGGGGTGAAGAACCGCCCGTCGCCGAAGAACCGCCCGCCGGTCGTGGTGGCGGTCACGGGCCAGCGCACCGGGGACAGGGCGTCGTAATCCTCGTCCGTCAGGTCGGCGAGACCCGAGATGTCGAAATCCCGCCCGAACTGCGCGGCGAACCCGGAAAGGGCCGCGTACTCCCGGAAAATCTCGGCGGGCGTTTCATAGTCGAAGGCCTCCGTCCATCCCATCCGCCGGGCCACCTCGGCCATGATCGCCCAGTCCGGGCGCACGTCGCCGGGCAAAGGCAGCGCTGCCCGTTGCCGCGAGATCGTCCGGTCGGAGTTGGTGACGGTCCCCGACTTCTCCGCCCAGGCGGCGGCGGGCAAGAGCACATCGGCGAGCCGCGCGGTGTCGGTCGCGACGGTCACATCGCTGACCACGACGAAATCGCAGCCCGCGATGGCGGATTTCACGGCATCGGCATCAGGCATCGACACCGCCGGGTTCGTGTGGATGATCCAGAGCGCCTTGATGCGCCCGTCTCCCACCGCCTTGAACATGTCCACGGCCTTGAGCCCCGCCGCCTCGGGCATGGCAGGCGACGACCAGAAGCCCTGGACCGTCTGACGATGCGCGGCGTTCTCGATATCGAGATGGCAGGCGAGCATGTTGGCCAGACCACCGACCTCGCGCCCGCCCATGGCATTGGGCTGGCCGGTGACGGAAAAAGGTCCGAGGCCCGGCCTGCCGATCCGTCCCGTGGCAAGGTGACAGTTGAGGATGGCGTTGACCTTGTCGCTGCCAGACGAGGATTGGTTCACGCCCTGCGAGAAGATCGTGACGACCTTTTCCGTGCCGCACCACATGTCGAAGAACGCGGCGAGGTCCCCATCCGACAGTTCCGTCACCGACAGGTCCGTCGCCTGCGCTGCCGCGATAGCCTCTTCGGCCCCCGACACATGCGCCGCAAAATCGGCATCGACCAGACCGCGCCCTGCAATTTCGGCGAGAAGCCCGTTGAAGAGCGCCACGTCCGAGCCCGGCGCGAGCGGCAGGTGCAGCTCGGCCCCGTCGCAACTCGCGGTGCGGCGCGGGTCGATGACGACGAGCTTCGTGCCTCGCGCCTTTCGTGCGGTGAGGATGCGCTGGTAGAGCACTGGATGGCACCAGGCGAGGTTCGACCCGGTAAGGACGATGAGGTCGGCCTCCTCGAGGTCGTCATAGGTGCCCGGCACCGTATCCGTGCCGAACGCCCGTTTGTGACCGGCCACGGTCGAGGCCATGCAGAGCCGCGAGTTCGTGTCGATGTTGGCCGTGCCGAAAAACCCTTTGGCGAGCTTGTTGGCGACGTAGTAGTCCTCGGTCAGAAGCTGGCCCGAGACATAAAGCGCGACCGAGTCCGGTCCGTGCTCCGCAATCGTCCGCTTGAAGGTCCCGGCCACGAGGTCGAGCGCCGCATCCCAAGTGGCAGGCTCCTTCCCGATGCGTGGCTCCAGCAGCCGGTCGTCCAGCCCAAGCGTCTGGCCCAGCGCCGAGCCTTTTGAACAAAGCCGGCCCCTGTTCGCCGGATGGGTCGGGTCGCCCTTGACCTCCAGTCCCCCGTCGCCGGTCGGCGTCAGCAGAACCCCGCAGCCCACACCACAGTAGGGACAGGTCGATCGGATCGTGGGAGAGGCCATGTCCTTCATCGTCTTCACCCAGCCAGCGAACAGCGGCCCGAGGACATATCCGCGAGCGGTTCCTGATAATCGGGCCCGAAGATCATCACGTCGCGCAGCGGGCTTACGTCGACCCCGTCACGGATCAGCTTGTAAAACCAGGCGCCGTCGTCGGTTTCGCCGTACATCACCGCCCCGATCAGGCGGTCGCCTTCGATCACGAGCCGCTTGTAGAGAGCACGGGTCGGGTCAGAAAAGACGATCTCTTCCCGCCCGCCGCCGGCGGCGAAATCACCCGCCGAAAAGAGGTCGCAGCCGGTGACCTTGAGCTTGGTAGAGACTTCCTTGTTCACGAAAACGGCGTGGCGGCCCATGAGCATTTCGGCAGCGACCTTGGCTTGATCGTAGAGCGGTGCGACGAGACCAAACACCGCGCCCCGGTGCTCAACGCATTCGCCCAGCGCGAGGATATCGGGGTCTGAGGTGGTCATATGGTCGTCCACGATAACACCCCGCCCGACCTCCAGACCGGCTTCCTTGGCGAGAGCGACATTGGGCCGGATCCCCACCGCCATGACGAGCAGGTCGCACGGAAGTTCCGTGCCGTCTTCCAGAAGCAGCGCCCGAACGCGACCGTCCTCGCCGAGGATCGCCTTGGAATTGGCCTGACAGAGCACGCGAATGCCCTTGTCCATGAGCGACCGACGCAGAAGATAGCCCGCCGCCTCGTCAAGCTGACGCTCCATGAGGTGCCCCATGATATGCACCACGGTCACGTCGACACCGCGCGCCGCCATGCCCGCCGCTGCTTCGAGGCCCAGCAGCCCGCCCCCGATCACCACGGCCTTGGCCCCCGGCCTGTCGCC
Organism: Maritimibacter sp. DP1N21-5; assembly: GCF_019218295.1. NCBI lineage: Bacteria > Pseudomonadati > Pseudomonadota > Alphaproteobacteria > Rhodobacterales > Roseobacteraceae > Maritimibacter > Maritimibacter sp. DP1N21-5. The sequence goes on along the minus strand of NZ_JAHUZF010000003.1, from coordinate 160,233 downwards.
CAGGCGCATCATCTCTTCGGTATCCTCGAGGTCACGGTAGGGGATCACGCCTTTCAGGTCGTGACCCGGAAGCGGAATGATGAAGGGAGTCGACCCGGTGGCGATGACCAGCCTGTCATAGGGCACCTCGCCCTTCTCGCCCACCACCACGCGCCGGGCCCGGCCGATGCCAAGGACCTGTTCGCCGAAGCGCGTCACGATCCCGTGGCCTGCATAGAAGTCGTCATTATGCGTGACGATCTCGTCATAGGTCTTTTCGCCCGCCAGCACCGGTGACAGCATGAGACGGTTGTAGGTCCCGCGCGGTTCGGCGTTGAAGATCGTGATCTGCCAGCCGGAGTCTTCCGCCACCAGATGGTCGATCATCCGTCCGGCAGCCATGCCCGCGCCTATGACCACAAGGCGCTTCGTAGCGTGCCCATCGGACCGAGCCGGTTCGTCCCTCCGCGCGCCCATGGGCCTTACTCCGCCGCGATGGCCTTGGGGGCCGGCGCCCCTTCGGCTTTCGGTTTCGGCTTGGCCCCGTGTTCGTATTCCTCGAGGAAATCGAGCACTTCCTGACGGTAGGCGTAATAATCCGGGTGGGCCAGAAGTGCCTTGCGGCTACGAGGGCGCGGCAGGTCGACCTTGGTGATCTTACCGATGGTCGCCTGCGGCCCGTTGGTCATCATGACCACGCGGTCGGCCAGTAGGATCGCCTCGTCCACGTCATGTGTGACGCAGATCGCGGTGACCTTGGTCCGGTCCCAGACCTCCATCAGCACTTCCTGCAACTCCCAGCGCGTCAGGCTGTCGAGCATCCCGAAGGGTTCGTCGAGGAGCAGAAGTTTCGGCGAGAGCGCAAAGGCGCGGGCGATCCCGACGCGCTGCCGCATCCCGTTCGACATCTCGGAGGCCGATTTGTCCATGCTGTCGCCCAGACCGACGCGTTCAAGGTAGTAGTCCACCACGTCCTGCCGTTCGGCACGGCTCGCGTTGGGATAGACCTTGTCCACCCCGATCGCGACGTTTTCGCGTGCCGAGAGCCAGGGGAACAGGTTCGGCGACTGGAACACCACGGCGCGTTCGGGGTCGGCTTCGACCACCTCTTTGCCGTCCAGAATGATCCCGCCCTTCGAAATCGCATTGAGACCGGCGGTCATGGTCAGGACCGTCGACTTGCCGCAGCCCGAGTGGCCAATGAGCGAAATGAACTCGCCCTTCTTCACGTTGAGGTCGAAGTCCTCGACCACGGTGAGCGGCCCCTTGGGCGTGGGGTAGATCTTATGGATGTGCGAAAACTCGAGATACTTGTCCTCGAGCGCCGAGACCCGCGCCTCGACCAAGGCATTCGGCAGGGGTTCGTTGTGGATCGCGGTCACGTTGGGCAACTGGCGGATGCCGTCCGCCTTGGCCTCGATCCCCACGTCCATGAGGTATTTCGTGACCTCGGCCCGAAGCGCCTTGAACGCGTCATCGTGGTTCATCGCCGTCCGGTCGCGCGGCCGGGTCAGACCCACCTTGAACTCGGCCCCCAGCGTCCCGTCGGGGTTGAGTGCCACGATCCGGTCAGCCAGAAGAATAGCCTCGTCCACGTCGTTTGTGATGAGGACACAGGTCTTCTTGTCGGCTTCCCAGATCGCCTCGATTTCGCCGCCAAGGTTCGCCCGGGTCAGCGCGTCCAGTGCCGACAGCGGTTCATCAAGCAGTAGCACCTCGGGGTTCATGGCGAGCGCACGGGCGACGTTCACCCGCTGGCGCATACCACCCGAGAGCTCCGCCGGACGGCGCGAGGCCGCATGGGAAAGGCCGACCATCCGGATGTAATGCGCGACCTTCGTTTCCTTCTCGGCCCTCGGCAACTTCGGAAACACGCTGTCCATCGCCAGCATGACGTTCCCGTGCACGGTAAGCCACGGCATCAGCGAATAGCTTTGGAAGATCACGCCGCGTTCCGGGCCGGGGCCGTCGACAGGCTTTCCCTCGAAGGTCACCTTACCCTCGGTCGGAAATTCGAGCCCGGCCATCAGGTTGATCAAGGTCGTCTTGCCAGTGCCGGAGAACCCGAGCAGCACGAGGAACTCGCCCTCCTCAACCTTCAGGTCGATGTTCTTCAGCACGTGGGTCGCATGGGTGCCCTGGCCAAAGCTCTTGGAGACGCTGGAAAACTCTAGGACTGCCATGACGCTCACCGATTGTTGGAGAAGGTGAAGGCGGACTGGAGCGCATACATCACGCGGTCCAGAAGGAAGCCGATGATCCCGATGGTGAAGACCGCGACCATGATCCGGGCGAGCGACTGCGACGATCCGTTCTGGAACTCGTCCCAGACGAACTTGCCGAGACCGGGGTTCTGGGCCAGCATTTCGGCCGCGATCAGCACCATCCAGCCCACACCCAGCGACAGGCGCAGCCCGGTGAAGATGAGCGGCAGGGCCGAGGGCAAGACCAGTTTCGTGATCTTGGTATAGGTGTTCATCTTCAGGACCTTCGAGACGGACACGAGATCCTTGTCGATGGAGGCGACACCGAGGGAGGTGTTGATGAGCGTGGGCCAGAGCGAACAGAGCGTCACCGTGACGGCGGAGATGATGAAGCTCTTGGGGAGCATCCCGTCGGTCCCCGACGCGGCGAGCGCGGAGACGACCATTGTCACGATGGGGAGCCATGCCAGCGGACTTACCGGTTTGAAGATCTGCACGATGGGGTTCACGGCGGCGTTCGCGGTGGGCGACAGACCTGCGAGGATGCCGACCGGAATGGCGATGGCCGATCCGATGAGGAAGCCGAAGAACACCGTCTTGATCGAGGTCCATATCTGGTCGTAGTAGCTCGGCGCGCCGGTGAAGGGGATGTCCTTCACCTCGTCCGCCTTGCCTGCCGCGATCAGCTTTTCGTTCCGCGCCTCGACACGTTCGTGATGCTGGCGCTCCTTCGCCGCCTTCTCCAGCGCATCCTCGTGCAGGTCAACGAAAGACGACCACACGGCGACCGGCCCGGGAATGGCACCGAGCGAGGTCTGGACGCGCGGGGCGAGCGTGCCCCAGAGCGCGAGAAAACAGAGGATCGCGACGACCGGCACCCCCAGAAGGCGCCAGACGTCTTTCATCTGGGCCGCGGGGTTGTCGCCGGCGACGGCTTTGAGGATCGGCGTGATCCAGGCGAGACCGAGAACCTTGAAGTAGGTGTCGGCCTTGTTGATGCGGGTGAAGGTGCGGGCCTTGCGGGCTTCACGCTCGGCTTCACGCGCGAAATCGGGATCGACGGTCGTCATGGCTTCGGTCCTTTGAGGTAGAGGGGGTGCCTCCCCGGCCGGTCGCCGGGGAAGCGGCAGTCACGGCTTTCAGCCCTGGATCTCGTTGCCCACGACGACCTGGTCACCCTTCAGCCCGATGGGCAGGCTGTCGAGATAGGCGTTGGGGGTCCGGCCGTCGTAACCGATGCCGTCGATCACGTCGCCGGCGGGGGTCGCCGCTTTGTAGCCGTCGCTGTCCCAGTCGAAGTCGGCTTCATTGGCGAGCCCTTCGTCCACCAGCATCCGCGCGGCTTCGAGGTAGATCGAAGGCTTGTAGACCGACTTGGCCACCTCATCGAACCAGCTGTCGGGCTTGGCTTCGGCGATCTGGCCCCAGCGGCGCATCTGGGTCAGATACCAGATCGCGTCGGAGTAATAGGGCTGGGTCGCGTTGTAGCGGAAGAACACGTTGAAGTCGGGGACCTCGCGGGTGTCGCCCTTCTCGTATTCGAAGGTGCCGGTCATCGAGTTGGCGATCACTTCGTAGTCCGCGCCCACGTATTCCGGGCGGGCGAGGATTTCGACGGCCGCTTCCCGATTGGCATTGTCGTTCTCGTCAAGCCACATGGCCGCGCGGATCAGCGCCTTGGTCACCGCGAGCGTGGTGTTGGGGTAGGCTTCCGCGAACTCGGCCGTAATGCCGAAGACCTTTTCCGGGTTGTTCTTCCACAGTTCGTAGTCGGTGATGACCGGCACGCCGATGCCCTTGAACACAGCCTGCTGGTTCCACGGCTCACCCACCGAGTAACCCGAGATGGTGCCGGCTTCGAGCGTGGCGGGCATCTGCGGCGGCGGGGTGACGGAGAGGAAAGCCTCGGCCCCGATCTGGCCCGTGACATCTTCGGGCGAATAGTAACCAGGGTTGATCCCGCCAGCGGCAAGCCAGTAGCGCAGTTCATAGTTGTGGGTGGAGACCGGGAACACCATGCCCATGTTGAAGGGCTTGCCGTTCGCGTTGAACTCCTCGATCACCGGCTTCAGGTGCTCGGCGGAAATCGGGTGCGAGACCTTGCCATCCGGGTCCGTGGGCAGACCCGGCTTCATCATCTCCCAGACCTCGTTCGACACGGTGATGCCGTTGCCGTTCAGGTCCATCGAGAAGGGCGTGATGATATGCGCCTCGGTGCCGTAACCGATGGTCGCGGCCAGCGGCTGACCGGCGAGCATGTGGGCCCCGTCGAGCGTGCCCGAGATGACGCCGTCCAGCAGCACCTTCCAGTTCGCCTGCGCTTCGAGCGTCACGAAGAGACCTTCGTCGTCGAAAAAGCCCTGCTCATAGGCGACCGCGAGCGGTGCCATGTCGGTCAGCTTGATGAAGCCGAAGGTCAGCAGATCTTTCTCGAGGTCCAGCGCCATGGCCGGGGCGGTCAGCGCGGTCGAGGCGGCGAGAGCGAGCGCAATCTTCTTCATGTGGTCAGGTCCCTTGTCCTGTGTGCCGAGGCTCCTGCCCTGGCTGAAAACATAAAAGCCGCTCGAATCGTCCTGTCGCGGGGAGGAAATCGCGACGCTGGATTCGAGCGGCTTTGCTCAGGCTTCCCATTCACTGGGAGAATTTCGTCGGCAGACATCGTTGTCCGCCTGTCACCTTGATGGCCTGTCAGGAGGACGTGCTCAATTGAAGACCGACGGGCGCGGCAAAATTTCCGCTGCAATGCAGAAAGTGATTAAATCTTGGGCGTGATTTTGCAGCACTATGTCCGGCTGGGATCAAAAGTTTTGCCATCGAAGAAGGAATCGGGACCAAGGAAGAGCCGCCCTGCGCCACTGGCAACCGGGGTCTCCTGGTCGATCGAGCCTTCGATCTTGGACGAGGCCGTGGGCAAGGTCGCTCCGGCTGGCGTAAGCGCGGCACGGTAAAGATCCGGGCGAAAAACCCGCTCGGAGCGGCGCAATGCCTCGACCCGGTCAAGCCCCATGCGCGCGGCCAGTTGATAGCCGATCCATTGCGCCTGCGACCGCCAGGGAAAGCTCGCGCCGTTCTTGTAGAAGGTGACGAAATCCGCGACCTGCCGCAGATCGCCGTCCGGCGAGATGCACAGGTTGCCCGACAACGCGCGGTCGATGACCTCGACCGGCATATCGAGATACTCGGGACGCGAGAGCAACTCGCCCGCCAAGGCCCGGCTGTCCGGCGCGAAGAGCCAGCGCTGGGCCCGCCAGACAGCCCGGATCAGCCGCGCGGACAGTTCCGGCTCGTCGTCCGCCCATCCGGCGCGCACGGCGAGCACTTTCTCGGGCGCGCCCTGCCAAATCGCGCGGCTCGGAAGGAGGAGATGTGCGACGCCCTTCTCTACCGCGATCGACCCCCAGGGTTCGCCCACGCAGAAGGCGTCGATCTCGCCCGAGGCGATGGCTTCTGCCATGAGCGGCGGCGGCACGGTGCGGACCTCGACCCCCTGCGGGGCAGGCAGGCCAAGCGCGGAGAGCCAGTAGTAAAGAAGCTCGCCATGCATCGAGAAGGGAAACGGCACGCCGATCCGAAGGCCCGGCCCTGCGGCGGCAATCAGCGCCTCGCCCGCCGCGCGCGCATCGCTGAAGCCGAAGTCGTGTCCCGCATCGCGCATCTTGCGCGCAAGGTCGTTCTTCACCCCGATCACGTTGCCGTTCATCGACAGCACCGACAAGGCGCACAGCGGCGTGCCCGATCCGCCCAGCCCCATCGCGGTGGCCACGGGCACTGGGGCGAGCATATGGGCTGCATCCACGCGACCGAAGGCCAGCATGTCCCGCAGCGACGCCCAACTGGGGGCCGGAACCAGATCCAGCGCGAGCCCTTCTTCCGCCGCGAAGCCCATTTCCTGCGCCGCGATCAGCGGCGCCGCATCCACCAGCGGGATGAAACCGACCGAAACGAGCGCCCCTTTCACGACAGGAGCCCCGCCGTCGACACGAGCGCCTGCGCCACCTCGGCGACGCGCTTGCCCTGATCCATCGCGGCCTTGCGCAGTATGGCATAGGCTTCGTCCTCATCCACCTTGCGCGCCTTCATGATCACCCCTTTCGCGCGGTCGATCACCTTGCGCTCTTCGAGCGCGCGCTTGGTCGTCGCCAGTTCGACGCGCATCCGGTGGAACATGTTGAACCGCGCGACGGCGGCATCGAGGATCGGCTTCACCCGGTCCGATTTCAGCCCGTCCACCACATAGGCCGACACGCCGGCCTCGATCGCGGTGCGGGTCAGGTTCTCGTCCGAACGGTCCACGAACATCGCGACCGGCCGCTGCATCGGCCCCGACGCGATGGCGAGTTCCTCCAGAACGTCGCGCGAGGGATTGGCGATGTCCACGAGCACCACGTCGGGGTTGAGGTCCCGGATCTTGGCCGCGAGGTCGTTGGTCTCGGAAACGACCCGAATCTCGAAATCCCCCGCCACGCGCAGGCTTTCTTCGATAAGCACGCCGCGTTCACGATCCTTTTCGACGATGACGACCGACAATCTGTCTTTCATGTCTCTCTTTGCACCCCGTTTCGGGTCGCGGTGTAAAGCAGCGAGATCACCGCGGCCACGGAATTTCTGTCGCCCTGCCGCATTTCTCGGCAACTGCCACCGGGTGCGGCGCTCCCGTTGTGCGACTGGGGCAATTTGCCCCGACCCGAAACCTTGGTCCAACTTGCGCCCGTCCCGCGGTGCCGACTACGGTCGCGCAGGGAGGACAGACCATGACCGCCAGTCCCACGATGGATCACGTCGAGAAGGTGATGCAGACGGCCGCGTCGAACTCGGCCGCCGCGCGGTCGCGACTCGCGGCGAGCTGGCGTCGCTCCGTGGTCAAGCATGGGCTCGACCCGTCGGAACGCGGCGCCGCCCATATCATCGATGCCCCGACCCTTGGCCGCCGTCAACGGAAGCATGCCCGCTTCATGACCGTCGCCGCGCCGCGCCTCGACCGGCTCTACAGCCTCTTGGGCGCCTCCGGTTGCGCCGTCTTCCTGACCGACACCGATGGCGTCATCCTTGATCAGCGCTTGGCCGACGGCGACCGCCCGGCCTTTGAAAGCTGGGGCCTGCGCCCTGGCGCGGATTGGAGCGAGGCACGCGAAGGCACGAACGGGATCGGAACATGCCTTGCCGAGAACCGGTCGCTCATCATCCACCGCGACGAACACTTCTATGCCCGCAATATTGCGATGTCCTGCATCGATGCACCGATCTATGGCCCAGACGGACAACTGGTCGCCGCCCTCGACGTGTCCTCGGCCCGCGCCGACCAGACCGAGGGGTTCAACCGTCTCATCGCCGCTCAGGTCACCCAGACCGCCCGCGCCATCGAGGAAGCGCATTTCCGCGCGACCTATGCGTGCGAGCGGATCGTGATGGGGGATGCCGGGGACAGCGATGCCGCCGTCCTCCTGGCCATCGACGACGACGATCTGGTCGTCGGCGCGACCCGCGAGGCGCGGCGCCTGTTTGACTTGGGGGCCGATGCCTTCGCGCCGCGCCCGGCGGCGGACCTGTTGGGGCACGAGGAAGACGCGAAAGGGTTCGAGAAGGCGGAGCGAACGGTCGTCGTGCGCGCCCTCGCCCGCACCGGCGGAAACGTCTCGGAAGCGGCCCGGAGCCTTGGCGTCGGGCGTGCCACGCTTTACCGGCGCATGAAACGGCTCGGCCTGACCTGAGACCTCGGCGCGCAAGTTGGAGCCTCATGGTGTCTCATCCCTGAGACAGACCCCACCTTGGCCCGCCCGACGCCTCTCTTGTTGTGAACTCGAATCGAGGAGAGTGAAGGTATCGGCGAGACCCCTCTCTCCCGCCGGTGCCGGCCTCTCCTCCTGGAGCGCCAATGGACCGCCGGGCGCCCTCCCGCTGCCCGGCGGCCATACCTTTTCATGCACGCTAGGCGCGACTGGGTTCTGCCCCCACCGGCAGGCTAGCGCGGCTGACAATGGCCGGGGCTTCGTGGATCAGGGTCTCGTCCTGAAGTGCCGCCACCATGAACAGGGCGAAGTCGATCCGCCGGGTCCGGTTGGCTGCAAGGACAGGATCGCCCACATGCCGGGCCCAAAGCGGCAGGCCCTCGGACGGGCCCTCTTCGAGATCGGAGCCGCGCACCACCGTCCAGCGCCGGTCGGAGGCAAAGATCAAGTCGGTGGCGCGCACCTGATCCTGAAGGTCGACCGCTCTCGCAAGGCGCGCCACACGCGCAATGATTGGCACCAGATAGCGGATCTTCCAGTCGTATCTGTCCTTGCCATCGCGGCTGATGTGCCAGCCACAGGAAAAGACGAGCCGGGCGTCCGGTCGGGCCAGATCGAGCACCGCCCGCGCGGTGCCCGAGGCATAGTCGTTCACGCCCCAGGGGACCAGCACCGTCAGCACCGCATCCGCGTCGCAGACCGCCTCACCGACAGCCTCCCGGTCGTCGGTCCGACCCGGAATGACCCGGATCCGACCTTCGTATTTATCGAGCTTGGCGACGCTGTCGGGACGGCAGACCCCTGTCACCTCGTAGCCCCGGTTCAGGCAGTGCTCGGTCATGTACTGACCGAGCTTGCCGGAGATGCCGATGATCGCGACTTTCATGTCATGCACTCCTGTTCTGGGTTTCATTGCGCGCCGCGGGGACCGCGGACGACCAGCCAAAGGGCGAAGCCGACCTCGGACAGGGTCACGATGACCAGAAGCCCGATGCGCAGGTAGCCCAGCGCCGAGGCATCCGGGAAAGCGAAGCTGTAGAGGCTGTCGAGAAGATATCCCGTCCCGCCGATCACGAGCCCGAGGCCCAGAAGCCGGGGATAGAGGCCGGAACGGATGACCAGGGTGCCAAGGAGCCACAGGTGAAGCGTGAAGAACACTTGCCAGATCCAGACGCCGGAATGATGCGCATCGAGCAGAATCTGCGCCAGTGCCGGATCGCCGCCCACCTTCGCCAGCGACAGGAGACCGCCGTGCAGGAGGAGCATCGCACCCATCACGGCCACCATGCCGAAACGGGCCAGCGCGGCGGCAAAGGCAAGCGTTTCGTTCACGCGGCGGAACATCTGGTAGATCATCGTGGTCGTCATGACTTCGAGCATCATGACCAGAGCATCGGCCCCGATGCCCGCGTTGAAGAGACCACGCCGGGCCGTCACATTGGCAAGTGTCGCGGCGGCATCGCCGTCGACGACGATCTGGCTGGGCACGTAACCGATTGCGAAGGCACCGAAAACGGCGATGCCAAGGTAGAAGCTGCCGGTCAGCCGGGCATAGGAGCGGGTGGTAGGATTGTCGAATATCATCTGGTGCCTCCTCTCGGGCAAAGGGGTGCCGGGCCTGCGAAACGGCGTCGCAGGGGATGGCGTTTGAAAACTTGTCGGGATGGACCGTCGCGGCCCGTGTCACAGGAATAGCCCGACGGGCGTCTCTAGAAAATTGCCTGAATATCTGGATGTGGTATGCGTTTTTCTATGGATTGGAAAAACGTCACCTTCGACTGGACCCGCGCGCGTGCCTTCCTTGTCACCGCGGAAGAGGGATCGCTCTCGGCCGCCGCGCGTGCTCTGGGGCTGACACAGCCGACGCTCGGACGGCAGGTCGACCTGCTCGAGGAAGAACTGGGCGTCGCGCTCTTCGAACGGGTCGGGCGCGGGCTGTCGCTCACCCCCGCCGGCCATGCGCTCCTGCCTCATGCCCGCGTCATGGGAGAGGCGGCGGCGCGCCTTTCCATGACCGCCTTCGGCCAGAATGACGCGATGGAAGGGCCGGTGGTGATCTCGTCCTCGGACGCCTACGCGGGCATCCTCTTGCCGCCGATCCTCGATGAACTGACCGAAGTCGAGCCGCGCATCACGGTCGAGGTCGTGGTGTCCAATTCGGCCTCGGACCTTCTGCGCCGCGAAGCCGATATCGCCATCCGCAGCTTCGAGCCGAAGGAGCCCGAACTCATCGCTCGTCGCCTGCGCACTGCCGACGCCCGTCTCTATGCCTCGCCCGATTTCGTGCGGCGTTACGGCCCGTTCGAGACGCCGTCGGATCTGACTCAGGCCCGTTTCATCGGGCTCGACAATACCGGGCTGATGCTTGGTGTCCTGCAACAGATGGGCGTGCCGATCACCGAGGCGAACATCCCGATCCGCTGCGAGAACTTCCTTGTCATGTGGGCCATGGTGCTGCGCGGCATGGGCATCGGCATCATCGACGACCGGATCGGGGATGCGGAGCCGGGGGCGGTCCGGGTTCTGGCCGAGCTGCCCCCGCTCAGCTTTCCGGTCTACCTCGTCGCGCACCGGGAGATTCATCAGAACCGGCGGCTGCGCTTCGTTTACGATTTCCTCGCGGAGCGTCTACGCTGACACGACTTTCTGTCGCTGGGCGCCAAGCCCCGCGATCGACAGGCGCATCTCGTCGCCGGCCTTGAGGTAGAGTGGCGGCTTCATCCCCATGCCGACGCCCGGTGGCGTGCCGGTGCAGATCACGTCCCCCGGCTCCAGGGCCATGAAGCGACTGATGTAACTCACCAGAAACGCCGGTTTGAAGATCATCGTCGAAGTCGACCCGCGCTGCTGCGGTCGCCCGTTCAGGTCGAGCTCCATCGCGAGATCGGCGGTGTCCACCTCGTCCGGCGTGACGAGCCAGGGTCCGAGCGGGCCGAAGGTCGGACAGCCCTTGCCCTTGGACCAGGTGCCCATCCGTTCGATCTGATACTCTCGTTCAGACAGGTCGTTGCAGATCGTGAAGCCCGCGACATGAGTGAGAGCATCTTCCTCGTCGATATAGCTCCCGCCGGTCCCGATCACGATGGCGAGCTCCACCTCCCAGTCCGACTTCACCGAACCGCGCGGCAGCACCACGTCGTCGTTGGGGCCGACGATGCAGGAAGGCGCCTTGTTGAAGAGGATCGGCTCGCTGGGGATGTCCATGCCAGCCTCCGCAGCGTGATCGGCAAAGTTCAGGCCGACCCCGATGAAGTTGCGGGTCCCGCCCACCGGCGCACCGATCCGCGCGCCGTCCGGCACCAGTGGCAGTGTCCCGAGGTCCATCGCGGCGATCTGGGCGAGATGCGCCGGCGACAGCGTCTCTCCGGAAAAGTCGGGCACCGTTCCGGACAGGTCGCGAAGCCCGCCGTCCTTGTCCACCACGCCGGGCTGCTCCAAACCCCGTTCACCGAACCGAAAGATCTTCATCCTGTCCTCCCTTTTCCTTTCCCTCACGCATCGGGCACGCGGCGTCAATGCTGGACAGGGGGATCGGGCCATCGCAGGCTCTGGACAGGAGGAGACCACATGATCTTTGACGACCGCGCCTGCATCCTGGGGGAAGGGGCGCTCTGGCACCCGGAGCGGGGCGAGCTTTTCTGGTTCGACATCAAGGGACAGCGGCTTCTGTCGCGTCACTTCGGCACGGGCGTCACCCGCGACATCGACCTGCCCGAGGTCTTTTCCGCCGCCGGCTGGATCGACCGGGAAACGCTCGTCCTCGCCTCGGAGACTGGTCTTTGGTGCTGGACCGTGGACGGGCAGATGGAGTCCTTCGCCGAGCTTGAGAGCGACAGGCCCGGGAACCGGACGAATGACGGCAGGATCGACCCCTGGGGCGGGTTCTGGATCGGGACGATGGGAAAGGCGCACGAACGGGCGGCGGGGGCGATCTACCGCCATTACGAGGGCGAGACACGGCTCCTCTTCCCCGATATCTCGGTCCCAAACTCGATCTCGTTCCTGCCCGACCGTAGTGCGGCCTATTTCAGCGATACGGGCCAGCGCAAGACATGGCGTGTCGCGTTGGACAGCGACGGCTGGCCGGAGAGCGACCCAGTTCTGTTTCTGGACGGAAAGGAACACGACTTGCTGGCAGACGGCGCGGTTGTGCTGGCCGACGGCACGCTCGCCGTCACGAATTGGGGCCGCGGCGAGGTGCTTCTGGTCGACCCGGACGCGCGGATCACGGGCCGGCTTTCGGTGCCTGCCCCCTTTGCCAATTGTCCGGCCCCGGGCGGGCCCGATTTCACCACGCTCTATGTCACGAGCGCGACAGACGGCCACGGGTTCAAGAGCACCCAGGACGAAACCCACTCCGGGAAGACCTTCGGCATCGAGAACGCGCCACGGGGTCTGCCGGAATATCGGTTCCGCCTTTCCTAGCCCCAAGTCCAAACCTACGCGGAGTCACTGGCATGGGCATTTGCCAAGCCTCGCGCGACCGGTCATGTTGGCCCGACACCTGAAAGGAGACGACCATGGCGATGCCCCCTTTTCACCTCGCGTTCCCGGTCCATGACCTGGCCGCCGCGCGTGATTTCTACAAAGGACTGCTCGGCTGCACCGAGGGACGTTCCTCGCCCGATTGGGTGGACTTCAATTTCCACGGCCACCAGATCGTGGCCCATCTGGCGCCTGATGAATGCGGGTCGGCCGCGACGAATGCGGTGGACGGACACGGCGTTCCTGTGCGCCATTTCGGGGCCGTTCTGGACATGGAAACCTGGGTAGCGACGGCGGAGAAACTGCGCGCTGCGGGCACAGAGTTCGTGATCGAACCCTATATCCGGTTCAAGGGTCAGCCCGGCGAGCAGGCGACCATGTTCTTTCTCGATCCGTCGGGGAATGCGGTCGAACTGAAGGCCTTTGCCGATATGGATCAGCTTTTTGCGACCTAGTTCCGGGGCAGCCCGGTAATTGGCGGCAGCAGGTCGCCCTGCACCAGACGAGTGAGCAACCGCGGCACCGGCCAGACCCGCGACAGGGGATAGAGACAGCGGTTGCGCAAATGGGCGAGCGCGCGGCTCTCGGACTGATACTGCGGTGTGAACGCGGCAGAGAGCGCCTGATAGCCCCAGACATGGACGCGCCGCATCCAGGCATAGGTGCGCAGCGCGTCGGTGAGCGTGTGGGGATGCAGCGCCAGAGCCTGTGACAGGGCGAAGGCGTCGAGCAGCGCCATGTTCGCGCCCTGCCCCAGCTGCGGCGAGGTCCGGTGCGCAGCGTCACCGATATGGACAAGGTTTTCGCGCACAGGGTTCAGGAGCGTGCCATGCGCATAGCGGGCCATGGTGAACTGGTCAGGATCGGTGATCTGATCGGCGAACGGCGCGGCTTGCGGCCAATGCGCCCGCGCGACGTCGCGCCATGCGGCGACGCCTTGGTGCCGCCAGGCGTCGTAGCCATCGCGCGGCAGGGACCAAAACAGCGCGGCTTTCCGGGCGCCGTTGACCCCGCCGATGGGAAGCACGCCCATCATGCGGTCGGCATAGTGGTATTTCTGCGTGAGTTCGTCCTTGGGAAACGTGCCGCTTACCCAGTCGACCGTGGCCCAGATCGCCCCGAAGGGCAGGATGCGATGGGCGAGCGGCGAGAGCCGAGACCCCGCCCCGGTCGCGTCGATCAGAAGATCATATCGGCGACTTTGCCCGTGGGTCAGCGCGAACTTGTCGCCCGCCTGCCCGACAACTTCCGAGGACGGTACCAACACCGCGCCGGCACCCGTCGCGGCCTCGAGAAGCAGGTCGAAGAGCACCGAGCGATGGATGCCAAGGCCCTTGGCGTCTGCCGACTGTCCATATGACGCGACGAGCACCGGGCCGCCGGTTTCGACGCTGGTGCCTAGAAGGCCAGAGAGGATCTGGCCCTGCGACAGCGCGACCGCCTCGACGCCGATGGCCTGAAGCACCCGGCGCCCGACGGGCTGGATCACCAGACCCGAGCCCACCGGCGCGGGGCGGTCGAAGCGGTCATGGACCTCGACAGAGTGACCCGCGCGCGCGAGCAGGGCTGCCGTGGCGAGGCCGCCGATCCCGGCACCCGCGATGCCGATCCACAAAGGTCTTGCGGTCAAATCCCTGCCCCGTTCGATGCAAGGCCGAGAGGATCATGTTTCCGCGCGGAGCGAAAGAACTGTGTGGCGCCACTCAGCTTCCCGAATGCGGCACCTGCGTCAGAAGGTCGGCCATGGCGGCCCGGGCGAGACCCTTTTGCGGGGCCGCGACCGCATCCTCGAGATTGACGGCATCGCCCACCTGGATCAGCGCGACCATCCCGACCGTATAACGCGCGGAAGAGGTTACACCGTAGAGCCCTTCTTCCGTCACGGTCATGGCATAGCTTTCCCCGATGGGCGATTTCACCGCAATCGCGCCAGCGGGCAACATGCCCCGGATCGTCGCCACGTTGTGGCCGTGCGAGGTCTCGATGAACTCGATGGTGTCACCAGGCTGGGCCTGTACGAAAGCGGGTTCGAAGCGCATCGCCTCGTTCGGGCTGGCACCCAGCATTTTCACTTGAATGGTTTCGGCGGAGGCGACCGTTGCAAGAAGTGTGAGTGCGGCGCCTGTAAGAATTGATCTGATCATCGGTCTGTTCCTTGTCGCATTTCGTCTGCGCCGCGTAATGCTCCCAGAGCCGCCGACCGGCTTTGCGCTGGGTCAAGTCCGGCGCCACCGCGACGAGGGGTCGCAGTCTGTCCCCTCGCACATCTGGGGCTGGTCACAAAAAACTGAGTAAATCTATCGGAATTGACGTTGGCCATTCCCGATATATTGTTTAGTGAATCACTCAGGTATTCACCACGTCACAAGGTTCTCATATGAAACGCACCCTCGCCGCCGTCACGGCGCTGACGCTCTTCGCCGCTCCCGCCCTTGCGGAGACCACCATCGAGACCGCGACCGGTCCGGTCACCATCAGCGAAACCCCCGCCACAACGGCGGTGCTCGACATGGCATCGCTCGACATGCTGGACGCGCTGGGGATCGAGGGCGTCACCGCGACTTCAAACACCTACCTTGAACGTCTCGCCCCCTATGCCGGGGATCTCGGCACCCTGTTCGAACCGGATTACGAGGCGCTGAATGCGCTGTCGCCCGACCTCATCGTCGCTGGCGGACGCTCGACCGAAGCCGTGCCGCAACTCGAAAAACTCGCACCGACTGTGGACATGACCATGTGGGGCGACGATCTCCTCGATCAGACGCGTGCCCGTCTCGCCGCCTTTGGCGCGCTCTACGGGAAGGAAGCTGAAGCGGCGGCGCTGACCGAATCGCTCGACGCCGAGATCGCGGCGACCCAAGCGGCGGTCGAGGGCAAGGGCAACGCGCTTATCCTCATGACGAACGGCGGCAAGGTGTCGGCCTATGGCGCAGGCGGGCGGTTCGGCTGGATCCACACCGAAATCGGCCTGCCGGAAGTCATCGAGGGGCTGGAGGACACCTCGCACGGCGAAAGCGTGTCCTTCGAGTTCATTCGTGAAACGAACCCTGACTGGATCCTCGTGCTCGACCGCGTGGCCGCCATCGGTGGCGAGGGCGAGAGCGCCGAGGCGACGCTCGACAACCCGCTGGTCGCCGAAACGACTGCGGCGCAGAAGGGCCAGATCGTCTATCTGAACGCCGGGGACATCTATGTCGCAGGCGGCGGGATCACCTCGGTCCTCAATACGCTGGAGATCATCCAGACGGCCTTCGGCGCTTCCTCGTAAGAACGCAGAAGCCAGAAGCCCGCCCCAGTCGCCATGACACGGCCAGCCTTCGTCTTTCCCGTGCTCGTCACGCTGATCCTCGTGAGCCTTGTCACGGGGGTCGCGTCCTTGGGCGAGGATGGCTGGTGGCTCGTCTTCGTGAGCCGCCTGCCCCGGACGCTGGCCGCACTTCTGGCAGGCGCAGGGCTGGCCGTGGCGGGCGTCATCATGCAAATGCTCGCGCGCAATCCCTTCGTGGAGCCCGCGACGGCGGGCACAGGGCAGGCGGCAGGCTTGGGACTGGTGGCGGTCACGCTGCTCGCCCCCGGCGCGGCGATCTGGCTCAAGATGAGTGCGGCGACAACGGCGGCGCTCATCGGCACCGCCGGTTTCGTCGCTCTGGTCAGACGGCTGCCCACGGGCGATCCACTCCTCGTTCCGCTGACGGGGATCGTCTACGGCGGCATCCTCGGGGCCGCGACCACGTTCCTCGCTTACGAGCGCGACCTTCTGCAATACATCGACATCTGGATGAGCGGTGAGTTTTCCGGCGTCATGCTGGGGCGCTACGAGATTCTCTGGATCGGCGGGGCGTTGACGGTGCTCGCCTATCTCTACGCTGACCGGTTCACCATCGCGGGCTTCGGCGAGGAAACGACGCGCTCTCTCGGGCTCGGCTATGGACAGGTCGTGGCGCTGGGTCTGGTGATCGTGTCGGTGATCACGGCGGTGACGGTGGTCACGGTCGGCATGATCCCTTTCGTCGGACTCGTCGTGCCCAACCTCGTCGCCCGGATGCGCGGCGAGAACCTGCGCGAAACGCTGCCCTATGTGGCGGTCTCCGGCGGCGTTCTGGTCCTTGCCTGCGACATCATCGGCCGGGTGATCCGCTATCCCTTCGAAGTGCCGGTGGGCACCGTCCTGGGCGTGCTCGGCGCGGCACTCTTCCTCTGGATCCTGCACCGGGGGCCGCGACGTGGATAGGCTGTTCAGCACCTTGAGCGTGCTCTTCATCACGGTCATCGTCGGCTATCTGACGATCGATGCGAAAGGGCATTGGGATTTCGTCCTGGCGTTTCGCGGGGCAAAACTCTCGGCACTTCTCACGATTGCCGTGGCCGTGGCAGTCTCGACCGTGGTGTTCCAGACCATCACGGCGAACCGCATCCTGACGCCGTCGATCATGGGGTTCGACGCACTCTACCTTTTTCTTCAGACGGCGCTCGTCTTTTTCCTTGGCGGTTTCGGCTTCGCGTCGCTCAACCCCTTCGCCAAGTTCGGGGTCGAGACGGCGCTGATGCTGGTGGCAGCGCTGGCGCTTTTTGGCGTTGTGCTGCGCAATGCCAAGGATCTGGCGCGGATGGTGCTGACCGGCCTCATTCTGGGCGTCCTGCTCCGGTCGCTGACCTCGCTGCTCAACCGCATGATCGACCCGAACGAATTCTCGGTGGTGCAGCAGGCGAGTTTCGCGCGGTTCTCGGCCATCGAGGCAGAGCTCACATGGATCTCGGCGGCGATCGTCGTCGCCTGTTTCCTCTGGCTCATGGCACGGCACCGGATGCTCGATGTGATGGCGCTGGGGCGCGACACGGCGCTGTCGCTGGGCGTGTCGCAGGACCGGGAGGTGCGACGTCTGCTCGTCGTCGTGGCGCTCCTGGTGAGCGTGTCCACGGCGCTCGTCGGCCCGGTGATCTTTTTTGGCCTCTTGGTGTCGGCGCTCACCTATCGCATCGCGGGGACGTGGCGGCATGGCGTGCTCTTGCCGGTGTCGGCGCTGGTATCGGCAATCACGCTGGTCGGGGCGCAAACGCTGTTCGAGCGGGTGCTGGGGCTGCAAACCTCGGTCTCGGTGGTGATCGAGGCGCTGGGAGGCGTGGTGTTCCTGATCCTGATTCTAAGACGGAGGGCACGATGATCGAGGCGCGAGGCGTGGCTGCAAACCTTGGGGGCGCGACGATCTTGTCGGATGTGAGTGTGACCTTCCCGGAAGGCCGGATGACGGCGCTCGTCGGGCCGAACGGGGCGGGCAAGTCGACGCTGCTCGGCGTTCTGGGTCGGCTCATACCGGCCGCAACCGGCGAGGTTCGCCTGGGCGGCGTGGCGCTGTCGGGATACAGCGACCGGGCGCTTGCCTTGAAGCTGTCGGTGCTGCGGCAGGATGCGCAGATGATGCCACGGCTCACGGTGCGCGACCTCGTGACCTTTGGCCGTTATCCCCACAGCCGCGGGAGACCCGGACCAGATGACAAGGCCAAGGTGGAGGAGGCGATGGCGCGGCTCGGGCTTCTGGACCTCGCCGACCGGTTTCTCGACACGCTCTCTGGCGGACAACGGCAGCGGGCGCGGATCGCGATGACGCTCGCGCAGGAGGCCGAGGTGATGCTGCTCGACGAACCGCTCGCGGCGCTCGACATCAACCACGCGCGGGTGGTGATGGAGGTCGCCCGGGAGGAAGCCACAAGGGGGCGCACGGTCATCGTCGTGCTGCACGATCTGTCGGTCGCAGCGGCCCATGCCGATCATGCGGTGGCGCTGAAGGACGGGCGGGTCCACAGTGCCGGGGCAGCAGAGGACGTGTTGTCGGCACGCGGGCTGTCGGACCTTTACGAAACGCAGGTGTCTGTGGTCGAGGTCGAGGGGCAGCGGATCGTGCTTCCAGCATGATTCTGCTAACCTAGCGCCGTTCGCCCAGCCCAAGCCCGCGACCGATGATCTCCTTCATGATCTCGGATGTGCCCGCGTAGATCCTGGCGATACGGGCGTCGCGGAACATGTGGCTGATCGCATATTCGTCCATGTATCCGGCGCCGCCGTGGAACTGGAGCCCCGCGTCCACCACCTCGCCCTGCAACTCGGAGGTCACGAGTTTCAGGGCGGCCGCGTCCTCGGGCGTCAGTTTCTCTGCATTGGCCAGCATCACGCATTGGTCGAGCCATGCCTGCGTCGCATCCAGGCGCGCGCGCAGGTCCGCCATGACGAAGCGGGTGTTCTGGAAGGTGCCGACGGGCTGGCCAAAAGCCGTGCGCTCCTTGATGAAGTCGAGCGTGATGTCGAAGGCGACCTGCGCGTGGGCCAGCGAGCCAATCGCGCTCATCGTGCGTTCGACGGCGAGACATTCGGCCATGTAGCTGAACCCCATGCCCGCCTCGCCCAACAGGTTTTCCGTGGGGACTTTCACGTTGTCGAAGCGGATTTCGGCGGTGTCCTGCGCTTGCAGCCCCATTTTCTTCAAGTGCCGCCCGCGCGAGAAGCCCTCCATGTCCGAGGTCACGACGAAAAGCCCGATCTCGCCGCGCTTGGCACCGGTCTTGGCGGCGACGACGCAGAGATCGCCGATGATGCCGTTGGAGATATAGGTCTTGGAGCCATTGAGCAGGTAATGATCCCCCATATCCTCGGCCTTGGTCCTGATCGCGGCAAGGTCCGATCCCGTGTCCGGTTCGGTCATCGCGATGGCCATGATCGTCTCGCCCGACACAGCACCGGGCAGGAACCGGGCTTTCTGGTCGGCATTGGCGAAACGGTCGAGATACGGGCCGACGAGCATGGAATGGGCGTTGTGGAAGAACCCGCTGTCAGTCCAGCGCACGGTTTCCTCCTGCAAGACCTGATCGTAGCGGATGTCGCGGATGCCAAGCCCCCCGTGTTCTTCGTCCGCCCAGAGGCAGAGCCATCCCTGTTCCCCGAACGCGAGGAAATCCTCCTTGTCCACATGCCCCTGTTCGCGCCATTTCGACACCTTGTCGGACATGGTGTCGCGCAGGTAACGGCGGACCTGATCGCGGAACATCTCGTGTTCGGGTTCAAGGTGGACGCGGGGAAAGGGCATCAACTGGCCTCCTCGGAAAGCGTGTCGCGCAGGACGTTTTTCTGGATTTTGCCGGCGGGCGACAAAGGCAGCGCCTCGACCAGCGAAATCGAGCGCGGCGCCTTGTAACCCGCGATGAGGAGCTTGAGGTGGGCGCGCACGCCGTCGAGCGTGATGTCGGCCCCCGGCCTGGGCACGATGACCGCATGGACGCGTTCACCCCAATACTCGTCGGGGAACGCGATGACGGCGCACTGGCCGACCTCGGGCATGGTGGCCAAGGCATTCTCGACCTCGGCGGAATAGACGTTCTCGCCGCCGGTCACGATCATGTCCTTCACCCGGTCCACGACGTGGAGAAACCCCTCTTCGTCCATCCGCCCCGCGTCCCCGGTATAGAGCCAGCCGTCTGCAAGCGCCCTGGCGGTTTCCTCGGGCCGGCGCCAGTAGCCCGTCATTTGCTGCGCGCCCTGAACGGCGATTTCCCCAACCGCGCCCGTGGGGAGCGGATTGCGGTTCTCGTCCACGATCCGGACGGTGGCGGAGGGCAGCGGGCGACCCGCGCTGACCAGCCGTTTCTCGGACCCCTCGCCCAGATGATCGGCAGGTGCGAGGCAGGTGATGACCGGCGCGAATTCGGTCTGGCCGTAGACCTGCATGAAGCCTGCGGTCGGCACCGCGTCCATCGCGCGGTGCAGCAGCGTCGTGTCGATGGGGGCCGCGCCGTAGCGGATCGAGACGAGCGAGGACAGATCGCGGGTCGCGATGTCTGGGTGGTCGAGCATCATGCGCAGCATCGTGGGCACCACGAAAATGTCGCCCACGCGTTCGGCCTCGATCAGGCGCAGGGCCTCGCCCGGGTCGAAGGCGGGCGTGATGACCTGCGGCGCGCGGCGGAAGGCGAACTGGAAGATCACGCCGACGCCCCCGATGTGGAAGAAGGGCGCGACATGGAGCCCCGGCGCATCGCCGCCGTTCGGGGCGGCGGCGGTCAGGGACAGGGAACAGGTCGTGATGGCGGCGTGGGACAGCATGGCGCCCTTGGGCCGCCCGGTCGTGCCGCCAGTGTAAAGGAGCGCGGCCATGTCGTCGCCCTGCGCACCCGTATTGTCCATCGGCGCGGTGGACTGAAGGTCCTCGTATCGTTCGACCCCCTCGGGGGTCACGTCGCCAATGTGGATGATATGGTGCAGTCCCGGTGCGGCTGCACGGAGCGCGGGGAGCATGGGCACAAAGGTGTCGTCCACGATCAGCACCCGCGTCTCGCTGTCCTCGAGCGAGAACGCGATCTCGGCGGGCGACCAGCGGGCGTTCACGGGGTTGATCGCCGCGCCCGCCCAGAGCGTGGCATAGACGTATTCGACATAGGCGTCGGAGTTCATCGCGAGCATCGCGACGCGGTCGCCCTTGCCCACCCCCCGGTCGCGGAGCGCCGCCGCCAGCCGGGCGACCCGGTCCACGAAATCCGCGTTGGTGCGGCGACGGTCCCCGAAGATCGTGAAGATTCCCTGCGGCCGCTCCGACGCCGCCTTGTCGAGCGGCTGGGTGAGCGACAGGCCCATCAGTTCCGCTGCCGTTCGTCGAGGCCAAGACCACGACCGATGATCTCGCGCATGATCTCGGACGTGCCCGCGTAGATGCGGCTGATCCGTGCGTCGCGGTAGAGACGCGAGATTTCGTACTCGTCCATATACCCCGCCCCGCCATGAAGCTGGAGGCATTCATCCACCACGCGTCCTTCGACTTCGGAGGTATAGAGCTTGGCCTCGGCGGCCATCTCGGCGGAAAGCTCGCCCTTCATGTGCGCGTGCGCGCAGTGGTCGGTGAGCGCCCAGGCGGCATCCAGTTCTGTGCGCATGGAGGCCATCTTGAAGCGCGAATTCTGGAACGTGCCGATGGGCCGCCCGAAGGCGCGACGCTCCATGATGAACTCCATCGTGATGTTGAAGGCATGTTCGGCACGGGCGACGAAACCGACGGCCCCGATCAGGCGCTCTTCAGCGAGGTTCATCATCATCGTCTTGAAGCCCGAGCGCGCGTCGCCCAGCAGGTTCTCTTTCGGGATCTTCATGTCGTCGAAGAACAATTCGGCGGTGTCCTGGCTTTCCAGACCGACCTTCTTGAGGTTGCGGCCACGCGACAGGCCCGGCGTCCCGTCCTCGACCCAAAAAAGCCCGATCTCGTGGCTTTTCTCGGGGTTGGTCCGCGCGGCGACCAGGATAAGCCCCGCGAGAAAGCCGTTGGAGATATAGGTCTTGGACCCATTCAGAACCCAATGGTCTCCCAGGTCCACCGCACGTGTCTTGATCCCGGCGAGGTCGGACCCGGTGCCAGGTTCCGTCATCGCGATGGCAAGGATCGTCTCGCCCGATACGACACCGGGCATGTATTTCTCGCGCTGCGCGTCACTGGCGAATTTCTGGAGATACGGCCCGACGATCCGGTTGTGGAGCCCAATGAACAGCCCCGGTTCGCGAGGGCCGATTTCTTCGCAGAGAATCATGTCGTAGCGGAAATCGTCGGTGTCGAGACCGCCGTATTTCTCGTCCGCATACATGCAAAGGAAACCCTCCTCCCCGGCCTTTTTCCAGACCTCGCGCGACACGACGCCCGCTTCGCGCCATGCGTCGGCGTTGGGGTAGACCTCCTTCTCGGCCCAGGCGCGGACCGTCTGGCGGAACATCTCGTGCTCTTCGGCATAAATCGTTCGTTTCAGCATCGGGACCTCCGGCTGAGTGGGACATTGGAAGCTGTGGCGTGAGTGGTGGTGGCGGGGCGGCAGGCGCCGCCCCGCGTCGGGATTACTCGATCGTCTGAACGAGCACCCAGGAGCCGTTCTCGATGCGGGAGACGAAGATCTCGTCGGCGGCGGTGTGATCCTCTGCCGAGAAGTCGACGTGGTTGCCCGCGATCGCGTCGTCGTAGTCGAGGCTTTCCATCGCGGCGATGAAGCTTTCATGCGTCAGGTCGGGACCGGCGGCTTCCAGCGCCCGCACGAAGATTTCCGCGCCCGAGCGGCCCAGAAGTGCGCCGGTGCCGGGATAGTCCTCGCCGGTGGCCTCCTTGTATTGCGCGATCCATTCGGCAACTTCAGGCTCGCCCACGCGCGCCTCGAGGTCCTGCCAGCCCGCCCCGGCATAGACGCCATCCATCACGCCTTGCTGGGCAAGGCCCTTGGCGACAACGGTGTGGAACCCAGCGCCGGAGAGATAGAACTTGAGGTCATCCATGCCGAGCTTGCGGGCCGTCGCGATGGCGTTGATCTGCTGGGAAATGCCCAGCGCCATGCCGACCGTGTCGCAGCCTGCGTCACGCACGCGACCCAGCGCACCGGTGAAATCGCTCTCGTCCGGCTTGTGCCCGATCTCTTCGCCGATTTCGATCAAGCCGTCCTCGGCGAGTTTCTTGGCTCCTTCGGCGATCTCCTGACCGAAGTCGGTAGGCAGGATCATGAGGCAAACCTTCTGGGTGCCCTCGTTCTCGGCCATGTAGGTCAGCGCGGAGATGGTCCCGTCGTAATAGGACGAGGTGCCCGCAAATTTCCACGGCGCAGGCGGCTCGATCATCTGACGCGCCGCAGTGATCGGCGAGATGTTCGGGATGCCCTTAGGCTCCATCAGCTGGAACATCGCGAGGTTATGCGGCGTCCCGAGGTTCAGGAGCATCGCGAAGACCTGATCGCGGTTCACGAGCTTGTTCGCGGCCTGCGCGGCGCGGGGCACCTGATAGCCGTGGTCTTCGACGATGTAATTGATCTGGCGACCGTGCACGCCGCCCGCCGCGTTCACCTCGGCGAAATAGGCTTGGGCTGCGGCCACGGCCGGCACCGAGAAGGGCGCGAAGATGCCGGAAAGGTCATGCGCGCCCCCGATCTTCACTTCCGTATCCGTGACGCCCATCGTCTGGGCCGCCGCGGGCGACGCGAGCAGTGCAGCCGCCGCCAATGCTTTGATATATTTCATGCTTTCCTCCCTTAATCACGCCCCTGCCGGGGCATACATCTCGTCGATGAGGCCTTTGTGGCGCTCATTCACGAAATTCCGTTTGAGCTTCATGGTCGGCGTAAGCTCCTCGTCTTCCGCCGTGAGCAATATGTCGATGAGCCTGAAATCCTTGATCTGTTCGACCTGCGCGAAATCCTTGTTCGTCGCCGCCACAACGCCGCCGATCAGCTCGCGGACCTCTGGCGCCCGGGTGAGCGATGCGAAGTCGGAGAAGGGGATCTGCCCGTCCTGCGCGAATTTCTCGACGTTCTCCTGGTCGATCATGATGAGACAGGTCAGGTACTTGCGCTTGTCCCCGATCACGACGGCGTCGGAAATGTAGGGCGAGAACTTCAGTTTCGACTCGATCTCGGCGGGCGTGATGTTCTTGCCGCCCGCGGTGATGATGATGTCCTTCATCCGGCCCGTGATGGTAAGCGCGCCGTCGTTGCCGATCCGGCCCACGTCCCCGGTCTTCAGCCAGCCATCCTCGGTCATGGTCTCGGCGGTCTTCTCCGGCTTGTTCCAGTATCCGCCAAAGACGCAGGGACCGCCGACGAGCAATTCGCCCTCCTCGGTGATCTTCAGGTCGACACCGGGCAGGGCCGGGCCGACCGTGCCGACGCGATTGTCCGCGACCGTGTTCACGGTGGCCACGCCGCCGGTTTCGGTCATGCCGTAGCCCTCGACCAGCGGCACCCCGAGCGCGCCGAACCAGTGGATGAGGTCAGGCGAAATGGGCGCGGCGCCCGAGGTCACACGACGGGCGTTCGCGAAGCCGAGCATCCGGCGCAAGTTCGAGAGCACCAGAACATTCGCAAGCGCATGTTGCAGCCGGAGCCCGAGACCGCGCGTGTCGGTCCGCGCGGCGCGGTCACCGACGGACATGGCCCAATCGAGCGCGCGACGCCCGATGGGCCCGGCTTCGGACCGCAGGATCATCACACGGGAATAGATCTTTTCCCAGATACGCGGCACGCCGGCGAAGGTATCGGGGTTCACCTCCTGCAGATTCTCGAACACCGTTTCCGGGCTTTCCGCGAAATTCACGGTCGATCCGTTCGCGATGGGGGCTTCGACCGAAACGAGCCGTTCCAGCACGTGACAGAGCGGCAGGAAACAGAGCTGTTCGTCAGACTCGTGAAAATCGAGCACCTGTTTACCCGCCACAAGCTGAAAGATCATGTTGCGATGGGTGATGATCGCGCCCTTCGGCGGGCCCGTCGTGCCCGAAGTGTAGATGAGCATCCTCGGGTCTTCCGGGCGGATGTCCTCGATCGCCGCCTCGAAGGCGCCGGGATCGCCCGCTTCTTCGTCCGCGCCACGCGCAAGGAAATCGTCGTAGAAGATCACGTTGGGATGGGTGAAATTGGCCAGCCCGTCCCGGTCGAGCACCACGACATGCTTGATGCCGGGCATGTCGGCGCGGGCGGTCAGGTATTTGTCCAGCTGCTCGTCGTTCTCGACGAAGAGCACCGTGGCGCCGCTGTCTCCCGCAAGATAGGCGAGCTGCTTGGCGCTGTCGGTGGTGTAGACGCCCGCCGGAATGGCCCCGATGGCCGCCGTGCCAAGGTCGATATAGAGCCACTCGCGCCGGTCCTCCGACAGGATCAGCACCGGCTCGCCGCGTTTCACACCCAAAGCCATGAGCGCGCGTCCGATCTTGCGGCTCGTGTCGTACCACTCCGCCCAGCTGTGTGCCTGCCAGATGCCCAGACGTTTCTCGCGGTGCGCGGTGCGTGCGCCATACTTGGCGCAGCGGTCCGCCCAGAGCGAGACCATGTTGGTATGGCCGTCGAAGGCGAGCGGGTCGGATGGGGTCACGCGCATCATCTCCATGTCTTGCGCCTCTTCCAGCGTTTCTGCCCCCGTTCGCCCGCATCCGTTCGACCGAGGTAGAACTCCTGAATGTCATCGGAGGCGCGCAGTTTCTCGGACGGTCCCGCCATGACGATGCGGCCCATTTCGAGGACATATCCGGTGTGCGCCGTGGCGAGCGCGATATGGGCGTTCTGTTCGACGAGGAGCATGGTGACGCCCTGCTCGGCATTGAGGCGCGAGATGATCCCGAAAATCTCTTGCGTAAGAAGCGGCGAGAGACCGAGCGAGGGTTCATCCAGCATCATGAGCTTCGGCCGCGCCATGAGACCACGCCCGATGGCGAGCATCTGCTGCTGGCCACCCGAGAGGAACCCGGCAGCCTGACGGCGGCGCTCCTTCAGGATCGGGAAATACTGATAGACGAGGTCGAGGTCATCGGCGTGGCTCTCGCGCCGGGTGAAGGCGCCGAGTTTCAGGTTTTCCTCGATCGAGAGATAAGGAAACACCTCGCGCCCCTCCGGGACGAGCGCGATGCCCTTGGCCACGACACGGTCTGGATCGAGGCCATGGATCGGCTGACCCATGAAGGTGATCGTGCCCTTCTCGGGGTCCATGAGCCCCGCGATGGTCTTCATCAAGGTCGTCTTCCCCGCGCCGTTTGCGCCAAGGATGGTGACGATTTCGCCTTCGGAGACGTCGATGGACACCCCGCGCAGCGCCATGATCGCGCCGTAGAAGGTTTCGAGGTTGCGAACGGATAGAACGGTCATGCCGCCACCCCCGTGCCCAGATAGGCCGCCTGCACCTCCGGGTCCGCCTGAACTTCGGCCGGCGTTCCGAGGGCAAGAGGCTGACCGTTCGCCACGGCAAGCACCCGGTCAGACACCTGATTGACCAAGGACATGTCGTGTTCGACCATGAGCACCGTCAGCCCCATGTCGCGGCGCATGTCTTCGATCCAGAAGGCGACATCCTGCGTTTCTTCCACCGACAGGCCCGAGGCCGGTTCGTCCAGAAGGATGATCTTCGGCCCCAGCGCCAGCGCGCGCCCGATCTCGACCACCTTGCGCACACCGTAGGGCAGCCCCGCGATCATCTTGTTGCGGTAGGCTTCGAGTTCCAGAAACTCGATCACCTGCTCGACCCGTTCCCAGTGCGCGCGCTCCTCGCGGCGCACTTTCGGCAGGAACAGGATGTCCTGCACGAAGTTCGTCGTCCGATGCGTGTGGCGCCCCATGAGAAGGTTCGCGAGCACCGTCGAATGATCAAAGAGCTCGATGTTCTGGAAGGTCCGCGCGATGCCGAGGGGCGCGGTCTGATGTGCTTTGAGTCCCGTGATGTCCTCGCCATCGAAATGGATCGTGCCACGCGTCGGCTGGTAGATCCGGGATATCAGGTTGAAGATCGTGGACTTCCCCGCCCCATTCGGGCCGATGATCGCGAAGACCTCGCCGGGCTCCACCGCGAAGGACACGCCGTCCACCGCCTTCACGCCACCGAAATGCACAGCCAGATCCTTGACTTCGAGCAGGCTCATTTCATCCGCTCCGTCTTGAGATAGCTTTTCTGACGACGGAACATGTCGCGCCGGGCCAGTGGGAAGATCTCGAACCATGTGCGGATCTTGAGCCAACGGCCATAAAGCCCGGTCGGCTCGAAGATGATGAAGAGGATCAGGATCACCGAGAAGAGCATCGTGTCGAGACCCGGGATCGCGCCGATGTTGATCCCGAAGTTGGCGTTAAGCCCGTCGCGCAGGATCGCAATGACCTGTGGCATGCCAGTGATCAGGATCGCGCCGAGAAAGGCCCCCTGGATGAACCCCAGCCCCCCGATGGTCACGACGAGCAGGAGGTTGATCGAGATGAAGATCGAGAAAAGCTCGTAGTTGAAGAAGCCGATGTAGTGGCCCATGAGCGCCCCCGCGAGCCCCGTCACGCCCGACGAGAGCCCGAAGGCCAGCGCCCGCGTCCGCGTGACGTTGATCCCCAGCGCCCGCGCGCTGACCTCGCTATCCCGGACAGCAAGGAAGGAACGCCCGGTGGGAGAGCGCATGAGGTTCGCGTAACCCCATGTGACCAGCGCGACGACGCCGAGGATCAACCAGTAGAAGTTCTGAAGCGCGCCATAGCGGTCAAAACTAATCCCGAGGATGGTGATGGAAGGCGCCATTATGCCACCCACGCCGCCGGTGATCGGCTCCAGCATGATCACCAGTTCCTCGACGATGACGAAGACCGCGAGCGTGGCGATGGCGAGGTAGATGCCCGACATGCGCACTGCGGGTATGGCGATGAGCGCCCCGAAGATCCCCGCGACAAGCCCCGCCGCCGCGAAGGCGACGAGCCACGGCACACCAACGTTCATGAGCGCCGCATCGGTATAGGCGCCGATGGCGAGAAAAGCAGCGTGGCCAAGGCTCACCTGCCCGGTATGCCCCACGGCGATCATGAGCCCCATGCCCGCAAGTGCCCAGATCAGCGTATTCGCCGCCTCGGCCAGATAATACTCGCCCACGAGGAACGGGAGCACGATCATGAGCCCCAGGAGCGCGAGGATCCAGGCTCGCTTGCGCCAGTGCTCGAACAGGTCGATGTCGCTGTCGTAGCTTGTCTTGAAGACCACCCGCATCGTTCAGACCTTCTTCATCTGTATCTGGCTGAAGAGGCCACCAGGACGGGTGACGAGCACGATCAGCATGATGATGTAGGGGGACATCTTGGACAGCTCGCCGGGGATATAACGGCCCGCGACAGGCTCGACGACGCCGATGATCAGTCCGCCGATGAGCGCGCCCGGAAGGCTCCCCAGCCCGCCTATGACGGCGGCGGCGAAGGCCTTGATGCCCAGGAGCCCGATATTGGGGTCGATAGCGCCGCGCGTGGCATAGAGCACGCCGGCGACCGTGGCCACGGCGCCCGAAAGACCCCAGATCAGCGAGTTCACCTTCATGACCGGCACGCCCACGATATAGGCGGCCATCTGGTTCTGGCTCGCGGCCTGTGCGGCCAGCCCGATCCGGGTAAAGCCAAACCACGCCCAGAGCGCGATGGTCAGGACAAGGGTGACGCCGATGGTCACGAGGTCAGCGAGCGAAATCACCAGTGTGCCGGCCCGCAGGTTCGTGCCGCCGAAGGGGGTTTCGAGGATCAAGGGCGTGAAACCCCAGATCGACCCAGCGACAAAGCGGAACACGAAGCCCAGCGCGATGGTCAGGATGACGAGCGCGAATTGCGGCTGACCGAAGATGCGCCGGACGACGACACGCTCGACCCCCCAGCCGACCCCGAACATGATGACGATGGCCAGAGGCACGGCGAGCCAGAACGACAGCCCCGTCTGATCCGAATTGCCAAGCCCGAGCGCGATGAAGGCGCCGAGCATCATCATGTCGCCCTGCGCGAAGTTCACGCCTTCTGACGCCTTGTAGATGAGCACGAAGCCAAGGGCGACAAGGCCGTAGATACAGCCGTTGGCAAGCCCGCCGATGATGAGTTGTATCAGCTCCATACGTGGCATCCCACGCGGAGCCAAAGCGCCTGGGCGCCCCTCCCTTTGGTATTCACGGCCGTTTCCTCCCATCGGCAATGAACGCTGTTGACACGATTTAAACACTCGTGTTCAATTTCAGTCAACAGTGATTTTTCGGACTCGCGAAAAAGTAAGAACGGCACGACACGCATGAACGCAGCGACCCAGCGCATCCATCAGGCCGCCATGCGGCTCTTCGCGGAAAACGGTGGAACTGCCGTGGCTGTCAGCGACCTTGCGCGCGAGGCGGGGCTGTCGCGCGGGACGGTTTACAACAACGTGGACGACCCCAACACGCTCTTCCATTCCGTCTGCGAATCCGTAGCCACCGAGTTTCGCGACTCGATACACTCGGCCACGGCAGAGATGACCGATCCGGCCGAGCGCATTTCGGCCGCGATCCGCCTATGCGTGCGTCGGGTCCATGACGATGCGCCTTGGGGCAAATTCATCGCCCGCTACGCGATGATCGAACCGATCCTCGGCAGCTTCTGGGCCGAGATGCCCGCCGAGGAACTGCGCCGGGGCATGATCTCGGGCCGGTTCAACATCCACCGCGACCAGATCGCCTCGATCACCGCGACGGCGGGCGGGGCGACCTTCGGGGCGATGAGCCTTGTTCTCGACGGTCGCCGGACGTGGCGGCAGGCGGGCACAGACACCGCCGAGATCATTCTGCGCGGCGTCGGTTTGGACCGCGCCGAGGCCCGCGACATAACAAACAGGGAACTGGACCCCCTACCCCGGCTCGCGGCGTTCGACGCCGCCTGATCGGGAGGGGATTTTGGGAGGAGGAAAGCCCATGGCTGAAGCAGCCTATATCTATGACGCGATCCGCACGCCGCGCTCCAAGGGCAAGGCGGACGGGTCTTTGCATGAAGTGAAGCCGATCACACTTGTCACGACGCTGCTCGAAGAAATGCAGAGCCGCCACGACCTCGACACGTCCCGCGTGGACGACGTGATGCTGGGTTGCGTGGCCCCGGTGATGGAACAGGGCGCGGTGCTGCCGAAGATCGCGCTTCAGAAAGCCGGCTGGGACGAAACCGTGCCCGGCGCGCAAGTGAACCGGTTCTGCGCCTCGGGTCTCGACACCTTCAACACCGCTGCCGCCAAAGTCGCCTCCGGCTGGGAGGACCTCGTCTGTGCGGGCGGGTTCGAGTCGATGTCCCGCGTGCCCATGGGGGCGGACGGCGGACCTTTTGCCGAGGATCCGGAAACCGCGCTCGACACCGGTTTCGTGCCGCAAGGCATCGGCGCCGACCTGATCGCCACGATCGAAGGCTGGAGCCGCGATGACGTGGACGCCTTCGCGCTCGAAAGTCAGAAGCGAGCCGCCCATGCGCGGGATTCCGGTTGGTTCGACCGTTCCGTGGTGCCGGTGCGCGATGAGAACGGGCTGATCATTCTGGAGCGCGACGACTTCATCAAGCCCGACACCGACATGCAGAAACTGGGTTCTTTGAAGGCGTCCTTCGCCGGTCCTGGTGCATTCGGTTTCGATGCCGTGGCGCTCGCCAAATATCCCGAGGTCGAACGCATCAACCATGTCCATACGCCGGGGAACTCTTCGGGCATCGTGGATGGGGCGAGCCTCGTCATGGTGGGGAACGAACAGGCGGGCAAGGATATGGGGCTCGACCCGCGGGGTCGTGTCGTGTCCATCGCGCTGACGGCAACCGAGCCGACCATCATGCTCACCGGCCCCGGCCCCGCGTCGAAAAAGGCGCTGGCCAAGGCAGGGATGACCATGGACGACATCGACCTTGTCGAGATCAACGAAGCCTTCGCGTCGGTCGCGCTGCGGCTGCAACGCGATCTGGACGTTCCGGCCGAGAAGCTGAACGTCGTGGGCGGCGCGATTGCCATGGGTCATCCGCTGGGTGCCACGGGCGGTTGCCTCGTCTCGACGATGCTCGACGAACTGGAGCGCCGAAACCTGAAGCGCGCGCTCATCTGCATGTGCGTCGGTGGCGGCATGGGCATCGCCTCGATCATCGAACGGGTCTGAGGCCAAGGCCTGAGGGAGAAAACCATGGAAGATTTCATCTACGAGAAAGACGCGGACGGCATCGTCACGGTGACGATGGACATGCAGGGTCAGGGCGCCAACACGATGAATGCCCGCTTCGAGCCGGGGATGCGCGCGGTCTGTGATCGGCTCGTGGCCGAAGAGAGGCTGACCGGCGTGGTCTTTGCCAGCGCCAAGTCCACGTTCTTTGCCGGCGGCGACCTGCACGACATTCTGGCGACGACCGAGGTCACGCAGGAGACCTTCGACTTCATCGAGGCGAACAAGGCTACTTACCGGCGGCTGGAGAAACTGCCGGTGCCCGTTGTGGCGGCGATCAACGGCGCGGCGCTGGGTGGGGGCTATGAGCTCTGCCTGGCCTGCAACCACAGAATCGTGGTGGACGACCGCAAAGCCGTCGTCGGCCTGCCCGAAGTGACGCTGGGGCTTCTGCCCGGTGCCGGCGGCGTCGTGCGACTGACCGCCAAGCTCGGGCTGGAAACCGCGCTCGGCT
This sequence comes from Maritimibacter sp. DP1N21-5, assembly GCF_019218295.1. Taxonomy (NCBI): domain Bacteria; kingdom Pseudomonadati; phylum Pseudomonadota; class Alphaproteobacteria; order Rhodobacterales; family Roseobacteraceae; genus Maritimibacter; species Maritimibacter sp. DP1N21-5. The sequence goes on along the minus strand of NZ_JAHUZF010000003.1, from coordinate 128,924 downwards.
ATCTGCTGGAAGGCAAACAGGCCGCACCGCAGGAGGCGCTGAAGGTCGGGATGGTCGACGAGATCGTTGCGACGCGGGACGAGCTGGTGCCCGCCGCAAAGGCGTGGATCAAGGCGAACCCCGACAGTCACACGCAGCCTTGGGACCAGAAGGGCTTCCGCTATCCCGGCGGCGACGCGCTCCATCCGAAAGTGCGCCAGATGATCGTGGCCTCTTCCGCCATGCTCACCAAGAAGACCCGCGGTCTGCTGCCTGCACCCGAGAAGATCCTGGATGTGGCGGTCAACTCCATGCGGATGAACTTCGATGCCGCGCTTCGGATGGAGACGCGGCGGTTCATCGGGCTCATGGCGTCGAAGGAATCGAAGGCCGCGATCAGCACCTTCTTCTTCGGGATGCAGGCAATCAAATCGGGCAAGGTGCGCCCCGAAGGTCCTGCCTGGAAGGCAAGGAATGCCGCCGTTCTGGGCGCGGGCATGATGGGGTCGGGCATCGCCTATGCCCATGCCAAGCGCGACCTCGCGACGCGGTTGAAGGACACCGATCAGGCGAACGCGGACAAGGGCAAAGCCTATTCGGAAAAGCTCTGCGACAAGGCACTGTCACGCGGACGGATGGACGAGGCCGCGAAGGCGGCCTTGCTCGACCAGATCACGCCGACGACCGCGAATGCGGATCCCGGGACGCTGGACATCATCATCGAGGCGGTCTTCGAGGACATCGACCTCAAGGACAAGGTCATCGCGGACACCTGGCCGATGCTGTCGGAGGATGGTATTTATGGGTCCAACACCTCGACCCTGCCGATCTCGATCCTCGCCGAAAGCTGCCCCGATCCGAGCCGTTTCATCGGCCTGCATTTCTTTAGCCCCGTCGACAAGATGAAGGTGGTTGAGATCATCATGGGTGAAAAGACCTCGCAGGATACGCTCCGCAAGGCCTACGATTACGTCCAGCAGATCGGCTACATGCCCATCGTCGTGAACGACTCGCGCGGGTTCTTCACCAGCCGCGTCTTCGGGACTTTCATGGACGAGGGCTGCCAGTTGCTGGTCGACGGCATGAAACCCTCGGCCATCGAACGCGCCGCGTGGCTCGCGGGCATGCCGGTCGGACCGCTTCAGGTCTTCGACGAGGTGTCGCTGATCCTCGGCCAGAAGGTACGCAAGACGCATGAGTCGCTCGACAAACGGCTAGGGGTGGAAAGCCATTTCGGCGCGCATAACACGGCGACCGTCGCCGTGACGGATCCGATGATCGAGATGGGTCGCGGAGGACGGCAGTATGGCGGCGGGTTCTACGACTACGACAGCGAGGGCAACCGGACGCTCTGGGCGGGGCTCGGTCAGTTCGCCAAGGGCAACGAGGAGATGCCTTTGCAGGACGCGGTGGACCGGATTCTTTACCGTCAGGCGATCGAGACGCTGCGTTGTCTGGATGAAGGCGTGCTCAACACCGAGGTCGAAGCGAACCTCGGTGGCATCTTCGCCATCGGCTTCCCGGCCCATACTGGCGGCGCGATCCAGTTCATTCGGGGCGAGGGCGTCGATGCCTTTGCGGCGCGGGCGAAAGAGCTGGCCGAGCTTTATGGCGAACGCTTTGCGGTGCCCGACCGCATGTATGACCGGCTGCGCGAACCGGCGGTGAAGGCGGCATGAGCGCGAAGAAGAGCGGGCCCCTCGCGGGTCTGAAGATCGTGGAGATGCAGGGCCTCGGCCCTGCGCCACTGGCCGGGCAACTCCTCGCCGATCTGGGGGCCGAGGTCACACTGGTCACGCGCAAGAGCGGGCCAGCGGACCCGACCGACATCAACAACCGGGGCAAGCGGTCCATCGCGATCAACCTCAAGACGCCGGAAGGGGTCGAGGCGGTCAAGCGGCTGACCGCGAAGGCCGATGTGCTGATCGAGGGCTTCCGGCCCGGCGTGATGGAGCGGATGGGGCTGGGGCCGGGGGATTTCCCGGACAGCCCCGGACTGATCTTTGCGCGGATGACCGGCTGGGGGCAGGACGGGCCGCTGGCCATGACCGCCGGGCACGACATCAATTACCTTGGCCTGACCGGGTTTCTTCACGCCATCGGACGGGCCGACGACAGCCCGCCGCCGCCGCTCAACATCGGGGCGGACTACGGCGGCGGCACGATGTTCCTGATCTTCGGGATCATGGCCGCGCTCTACGAGCGCCAGACCTCGGGCAAGGGTCAGGTGGTGGATGCCGCGATGGTCGACGGGGCGTCGGCATTGATGGGACTGATCCATACCTTCATCGCCCGCGGCCAATGGGGCGAAACGCGCGAGACCAACCTGCTGGACGGCGGCGCGCCGTTCTACCGGACCTACGAATGCAAGGACGGCAAGTTCTTCGCCGTCGGACCTCTGGAGCCGCAGTTCTTTGCCGAACTCGTGCGGCTCGCCGGACTGCCGGAAGAGCATCTCGCGACCCAGATGGACCAGAAATCCTGGCCCGAGCGGCGTGCAGCATACGCCACCGTCTTCGCCAGCAAAACGCGCAACGAATGGGCGGCGATCTTCGACGGCTCCGACGCCTGCGCGACCCCGGTACTTACATGGTCCGAAGCACCGCATCACCCGCATATGGCGGCACGCGGAACCTTCCTCGCGCCGGGCGGCGTAACGCAAGCCGCCCCCGCCCCGCGTTTTTCCCGCTCGCCCCCCGGCGACGTCACGTCACCGCCCGCCCCGGGTGGCGATACCGACGCCGTTCTGGCTGAACTGGGCTACGACCAAGACACGCTTGCGCACATGCGCGAGGATGGCGTGCTGACCTGAGGGGACATGACATGACAGACCCGCTCCTGTGCGAGATCGACGGCACGATTGCGCGTGTGACGCTCAATCGGCCCGATGCCTTCAATGCCATGGACAAGGCGCTCCGCGACGGGTTCAAGGAGGCGATTTCGCGCATCCATAAGGCCAAGGATGTGCGCGTGGTCATCCTGGCCGGCAACGGGCGCGGGTTCTCGGCGGGCACCGATCTGAAAGAGGGGCTGGTGAGCCCGATCTCGCTGCTCCTCGAACAGGAATACAGGCCCATTCTGGCGGCGATCTCGAACTCTCCCAAGATCTGGATCGCGCAGGTGCATGGCTCGGCAGCCGGGATCGGTGCGGCGGTTGCGATGAACTGCGACCTGATGACGATGGCCGAGGATGCGACGATCTACATGGCCTTCGCCGCGATCGGTCTGGTGCCGGACGGCGGCAACACCTGGCTTCTGCACCGGGGGCTTGGCTACAAGCGCGCGATGCAGGCCATCCTGGAAGGGCGCAAGATCCCGGCGGCGGAGGCGGTGGCGCTCGGCCTTGCCAATTCGGCCCATGCGCCGGAGACGCTGGCCGAGGATACCACGGCGCTCGCTCACCGCATCGCCGCCAGCGCGCCGCTGGCCGCCTCTGCTGCCAAGCGGCTTCTGCGGCAGATGGATGGCATGAGCTACGAAGCGTCGATCAGCGCCGAGGCACGGGAACAGACCGACCTGACCGAGAGCGAGGATGCGCGCGAAGCGGTCCAGGCCTTCATCGAGAAACGCAAACCGACCTTCAAGGGGAAGTAACCTATGACCCTGCCCGCCCTTTTCGACAATCTCCGCCTTCCGCTCGTCGGGGCGCCGATGTTCATCCTGTCCGGCCCGGAACTCGTCATCGCCCAGTGCAAGGCGGGGATCGTCGGCACTTTCCCGGCGCTCAACGCGCGGGAGAAGGAGGGCGAACCGATCCTGCTCGAAGCCTGGATCGAACGGATCAAATCCGAGCTTTCCGCCCATGACGCGGCCCATCCGGAACGTCCCGCCGCGCCCTTTGGCGTGAACCTCATCGCGCATGGCACCAACGCAAGGCTTCAGCGCGACATCGACATCCTAGTGAAGCACCGCGTGCCGCTCTGGATCACCTCTCTCGGCGCCCGGCCGGAGATCAACGAGGCGGCGCATTCGGTCGGCGCCGTGGTGCTGCACGACGTGATCAACAACCGCTTCGCGAAGAAGGCCATCGAAAAAGGTGCAGACGGGCTGATCGCGGTGGCCGCCGGGGCCGGGGGTCATGCGGGGGTGCAATCCCCCTTCGCGCTGGTTCAGGAAATCCGCGACTGGTTCGATGGGCCCGTGTTTCTGTCCGGCGCGATCGCCAAGGGCGACGCGGTCCTCGCGGCGCGCGCGATGGGGGCAGACGGCGGCTATGCCGGGTCCCTGTTTATCGCGACCGAGGAAGCGAACGCCCAGCCGGGCTACAAGCAGATGATCTGCGACTGCGGGGCGGAAGACATCCTCTACTCCGACCATTTCACCGGAGTGAACGGGAACTACCTGATCCCCTCCATTGTGAACGCGGGCCTCGACCCGACAGCCTTGGGCGGGGAGAAGGGGGCGATTTCCTCTGTCGCGGCAGGCGAGAAGTCGAAAGCCTGGCGCGACATCTGGGGCGCGGGTCAAGGCATCGGGCCGATCCGTGAGGTGCTGCCCACCGCCACAGTCGTTGACAGACTGGAGGCGGAATACGAATCCGCCAAGGCGCGTATCTGCAGTTGAACGAAAAAGAGCGGCGCTCGCACGCCGCTCCCTTTCTTTCGACAAGATCACAAGGATCAGTCCCGGATCGCGCCTTCTTCGTCCCGGCGCTGCATCTTCGCCTTGACCCGGCGGCCCACGATGATCGGCAGGATGAACCCGACGATCGCGATCGACCAGAGCACGATGGTCAGCGGGCTGTCGATCAGCGTCCACCAGTTGCCATTGTCGATGGTGATGGCACGACGCAGGTTGTTCTCCATCGCGTTGCCCAGGAGCGTGCCGAGGATGATCGGCACCAGAGGCACGTCGAACTTGCGCAGCACCCAGCCCATGACACCGAAGCCGATCATCACGAGCAGGTCGAAGGACGAGCCCGAGATGCCGTAGATGCCGACGAAGCTCACCATGGCCACGATGGGCATGAGGACGCGCGGCGGGATCAGCAGGATGCGGGTGAAGAGCCCCACCATCGGGATGTTCAGCGCGAGCAGCATGAAGTTCGCGATGAAGAGCGCCGCGATCAGGCCCCAGACCACGTCCGGGTTCTGGGTGAAGAGGAGCGGCCCCGGCGTGATGTTGAGCGACAGGAGCACCGCGAGAAGCACGGCAGTGGTCCCCGACCCCGGCACGCCCAGCGCGAGCATCGGCACCAGAGCACCCCCGGCGGCGGCGTTGTTGCCCGCCTCGGGCGCCGCGACGCCCCGGGGATCGCCCTTTCCGAAGGTGCCCTCTTTGTCCACCAGCCGCTTCTCGAAGGAATAGCTGATGAAGGAGCCGAGCGACGCGCCCGCCCCCGGCAGCACGCCCGCGATGAAACCAAGCACCGACGTGCGCAGCATCGTTGGGGTGGTCTGCTTGATCATCGACATCGGCGGGGTCAGACGACCGATATTGAGCTTCTGCCCTTGGGCATCGGAGGCGCCGTGGCGCGTTTCGAGGAAGATGAACACTTCCGAGAGCGCGAAGAGGCCGACGATAGCGACGAGGAAATCCAGACCATCGTAAAGGTGGACCTCTCCGAAGGTGAAGCGCGGCACGCCGGTCTGGGTGTCCACGCCGATCATGGCGAGGCCAAGGCCCAGCGCGGCGGCAAAGGCCGATTTCGCCTGGTTCGTCGATGAGACACCGCCAAGCGTCATGAAGGCCAGGGCGAAGAGCGCGAAGTATTCGGCAGGGCCGAACAGAAGCGCGATTTTCACGAGTTGCGGGGCGAGCAGGATCAGGCCCCAGGTCGCAATGAAGGCCCCGACGAAAGAGGCGATGCCGGACAGCGAAAGCGCCTCGCCGGCCATGCCCTTTTTCGCCATCGGATGCCCGTCGAGCACCGTCATCATGGCTGGCTCGTCTCCGGGGATGCCCAGAAGGATGGACGAGATACGCCCGCCATACATTGCGCCATAGTAGACAGATGTCAGCAGGATCAGCGCGGGGGTCGCACCAAGTCCGAGCGTGAAGGCGAGCGGAATAAGGATTGCCACGCCGTTCGACGGGCCAAGGCCCGGCAGCGCGCCCATGATGGTGCCGAGGAAACATCCCAGAAGCGCGAGCCACAGGTTGTTCCAGGTGAAAGCGATGGCGAAGCCGTCGCCGAGGTTTGCGAAAATGTCCATGCGCGCCTCCTCAGAACCCGAGCGGACCGCGCGCGAGCGACAGACCCAGCACGAGGTGGAAAATGACATAGATGCCGAGAGAGGTTCCGACGCCCGTCAGGACAGCACCCAACGGGCCGGAGCCGAGCCGCCATCCAAGGTAGGCGGCGGCGAAAGCGGTGGCGATGACGAAGCCGACGACCGGGAGTAGCTCGGCATAGAGCAGCATCACGACGACGGCGCCGGCAATCTCGGCCAGCCGCCCGAAGGCGGGCCAATGCGGCTCCGGATCGGGGCGCAGGGCGATTACGAGGCTCGACAGCCCGAGGATGACGGCGATAATGAGAGGGAAGGCCTTGGGGCCGACAGCGTCCGACAGGAAGCTTTCCTCGATGCTGAGCGCCGTAAGCGCGAAACCGATGGCAAGCAGGAGCCCGACGACGCCGAAAATCCGATCGCTCATGGCGACCTCCTTTACGGCTTGGTCTTGGTGAATACCCGTGGGGGTCGGAGGCCGACCCTAATTGGCCGGCCCCCGAAGTTACGCGAGTGGCGCGTTATTTGATGATCCCGATTTCGCGGGAGATGTCCTGGATCTGCTGGACGGAGTCGGCGACGAAGGCCTCGAACTCGGCGCCCTGAAGGTCGAGCGGGGCGATCCCGTTCACGGCCATGATCTCTTTCCATTCGGGCGAGGCGTAGAGCTCGCCGATCTTCGCGACCCAGGCGTCATAGGCCTCGTCGGACATGCCGCCGGGCGCATAGAAGCCACGCCAGTTCGCGCCGAGCGCATCAACGCCCTGTTCGCGGGCGGTCGGCATCTCGGAGAACTCGCCTTCAAGCCGTTCTGGCGCGAGCACGGCCAGCACCTTGATGTCGCCCGAGTCGACGAAACCCTTGGCTTCCGAGATATCGCCGGTAAAGGCCTGCACAGACCCGGCCAGAAGCTGGGTCACAGCCTCGCCGCCGCCATCGAAGGCGATGTATTTGACCGAGCGGACATCTTCGATGCCATGGGCATTGGCCGCGATCAGAACCTTGAGGTGATCCCAGCCACCCACGGCCGAACCGCCGGCGACCGACACGCTGGTCGGGTCGGCCTTGATCATGTCCAGAAGCTCGGGGAGCGTCGCGATGTCGCTGTCAGCGGCCACGGCGACCACGCCGTAGTCGGCACCGACCGACGCGAGCCAGCGCACCTGGTTCATGGTGTTGCCCGGGAACGCCCCTTGGGCGAGACGGGTCGCAGTCGCGGACGAGGCCGCCACGATGAGATCGTTCGAATCGTTGCGCTTGTTCACCACCTCGGCATAGGCGACGCCGCCACCACCGCCGGCAAGGTTCACGACCTGCATGGTCTTGTCGATCAGGCCGAGGTCCTGCAGCGATTTGCCGACCTGACGGCAGGTGAAGTCCCAGCCGCCGCCGGGGTTGGCGGGCGCAATGCACTCGGGGTTTTCGGGCGAGAAGCCCTGTGCGGAAACGGTGAAAGCCGAAGCGCCGACAAATGCGGCAGCCAGCGCGATGCGGGTCACGAAAGTCATTTATGTCCTCCACTTTGTGAACGAGCGGCCTCCATGCCGCTCACACCAGTCCCCGCCCATGCCGCCAGTCTTTGCAGCAATCCTCCGGACGGGTTAGGAGGGAAATACCGCGTGAAGCTGTCACAAACCTGTCATGTGCCCCAAGCCCAGAGGGCCGCCCCCTTGAAATCGCCACCCAAGGCCCCAACGGATACCCCGACATGCGCGTATTGATGGTGGAAGACGCGACGGACCTTGCCGAAACGGTCGCCGCCCGTTTCGCCCGCGTGGGCATCGTCTGCGACATCGCCGGGACCGTGTCGGACGCGCGCGACCACCTCTCGGTGCAGCGCTATGACGCGCTCGTTCTCGACATCAACCTCCCGGACGGAACCGGCACGACGCTCCTGCGCGGTCTTCGGGAGGCGGGCGACCGGACGCCCGTGCTCATGCTCACCGCGCTCGGGACGGTGGACGATCGGGTCGACGCGCTCGACATCGGGGCCGATGACTACCTCGTCAAACCCTTCGACCAGCGCGAGCTGGAGGCCAGGCTGCGCGCCCTGGTCCGGCGCGAGGCGATCCAGAAAAGCGACGTGATCCGGCTTGGCCCCCTTGCCTACTGGCCTGCGGAGCGCACCGCGACACTGGGTGACGACAGGCTGACCCTGACCCGACGCGAGGCCGCGCTCCTTGAGCTCCTGATGCGTTACCCGGAGCAGTTCCTGTCCAAGGAACGTCTCTACGACGGGCTCTTCGCCTTCGACGATGCCGATGTGGGCCTCAATGCCGTCGAGCTTTATATTGCGCGGCTGCGAAAGAAACTGGCGGCCAGCGGGGTGTCCATCGAAACGCAGCGCGGCTTCGGATACCGGATCTTGCAGGATGGCTGATCCACGCAGCCTTCGCCCGGCGCCCAGCCTTCTGGCGAGGCTTCTGACCGGGGTCGTCCTGATCCTGATCGTGGGCGCGGTGGTCCTTGCCCTGTCGACGTGGTTCAACGGTCGCCGCGCATCGTGGGAGGCTTACGACCGGCTCTTGCTGGGCGCGGCGAACGACATCGCGGAATCGATCCGCATCGTCGAGGGCGCCGTTGTCGTGAACCTGCCCACTTCGGCCTTCGAGTTGCTCGCACAGGCCCCCGACGACCGGATCGCCTATGCCGTGCGCGATCCCGGGGGCACCCTAGTTACCGGAGAGAACGAAGTCGCCCCGCCAGACCGTCCCCGCGCGGCGGGCGCCTTCTTCTTCGACGGCGTGCTTCAGGGCGAAAGCGCGCGCTTCGTGGAGGTTCCGCGCCGCTTCGCCGAGCGCGATTTCTCGGGCACCGTTCAAATCACCGTCGGCCAGACCATGATCGCGCGCCGGGCGCTTGCGACCGACCTCATGCTCAATGCGCTGGTGCCCATGGCGGCGGGCGGGATCGCGCTCGTCCTCATTTCGATCTTCGTGGTGCGCGGCGCGGTCCGTCCGCTGAACCGCATCACCGACGACATGCTGCGCCGCGATCCCTATGACCTGACCCCGGTCGATACCGCCAAGGTGCCACGCGAAATCACCGGGATTCTCTTGGCGATGAACCGTTTCATGGGGCGCCTCGACCGCCAGTTCACCGCGATGCAGTCCCTCATCTCCGATACGGCGCACCAGCTGCGCACGCCCGTCGCCGCGATCCGGGCACAGGCCGAAACCGCCATTGAAACGACCGATGCCGCCGAGCGCGAACGCCTTCTCGAACGGCTTGCGAAACGCACTCGGTCGCTCGGCACACTTCTCGACCAGATGCTGTCGCGCGCGCTGGTCATTCATCGGACCGACTCGGTGGCGCGCGAGGTCTTCGATCTGCGCCAGATCGCGCTCGACATCATCGAAACGCGCGACCACGAAACGTTGTCGCAGGGTGGGGAGATTGACCTCGTTCTGGGGGAAAGTCCGGTCATGGTCGCGGCGGTCGAGTTCTCGCTGGTGCAGGCGGGCAAGAACCTCCTCACCAATGCGCTCAAACATGGCGCACCCCCCGTGCGTCTCGGGGTCGACAGTCAGGACGGGCTGGCCCGGCTCTGGATCGAGGACCACGGCAAGGGCATGCCTGCCGCGCTCTCGGCCGATCTCGGCAAGCGGTTCCAGCGCAGCGCCGCTTCCCGGGAAGATAGCGTGGGACTTGGCCTATCCATCGTCACTGCCGTGGCGCAGGCCTTCGACGGCTCCCTCTCGACCCATCATGACGGCAACGCCTTTCGCGTGACGTTGTCCCTGCCGCTCGTGGAGGACCCATGATGATGTCCCGCCTGATCCCTGCGGTCCTCGCCGTCCTTGTCGCGACGGGGCCGCTCGCCGCTCAGGAAGCGGTCACCACCGTCGGGGATGGACCGACCCCCTTCGTCGTACGTTCGACAACGGATATCGACATCATCCAGCCCGCGCTCGATGCTTTCGCCGACGCGAACCCCGACCTCGCGGTGACCTACGAACAATGGGGCTCGATCCCGCTGTTCGAGGAAGCCGAACGCGCCTGTGACGGAAACGCCCAGGCCGCCGATGCGGTCTGGTCCTCGGCGGCGCATCTGGTTGTCGCCTTGGTCAACCGGGCCTGCGCCCGCCCCTATTCCTCGTCCCTGACAAACGCGCTCCCTGATACACGGCGCTGGCGCAACGAAGTCTGGGGCCTGACGCAGGAACCTGCCGTCATCATCTACAACACCGACCGGATCTCGGGCGACGAGGTGCCCCTGTCGCGCTTCGCCCTGCTCGACCTCATGCGACAGCGCCCCGCGCTCCTGCAAGGTCGGATCGCGACCTACGACATCGAGGACTCGGGACTGGGCTATCTCTTCGCCTATGCAGACAGCCTGGAGGCCACGACCTTCGGTTCGCTCCTCGAAGGTCTCGCGCGGTCGGATGCCATCGCCACCTGTTGCTCCGCCGAGATCATCGACGGCGTGTCACGCGGCGAATATCTCATCGCCTATAACGTGCTCGGGTCCTACGTGACGAATGCCGCGCCCGCGAATGTGGGGATCGTCTTGCCAGAGGACTATACGCTCTTCCTCTCGCGGGCCTACATGATCCCGCGCCGCGCCGCGAACCCGGAGGCCGCCGAGCGATTTCTGGACTTTCTGCTCTCCGATCAGGGGCAGGCGATCCTGGCCGCAGCCGGCTTGATCCAGGCGGGCGATCCGGTGGACCAGGGGCTGATCCCGTCGGCTCGCCGCTCGATCCCGCTGGCTCCTCCGCTCCTCGTGGCGCTGGACAAGAGCACCGAGCAACAGTTCTTCGCCCGCTGGCGCGACGCCTTTTCGCAGGCGCCCCCACCCTGAGGTGCACTAGGCGCGGAGCCGGGTCGACGTCAGCGCCGCCAGCGCGACCATGAAGGCCGCGGTCGCCATGACCAAGGAAAGCCCGCCGATCTGATAGGTCAGACCCGACAGCACCGTCCCAAGAAGCCGCCCGCCCGCATTGGCCATGTAGTAGAACCCGACATCCATCGTCACCCGCTCGGACTGTGTGAAGGCTAGGATGAGATAGGAATGGAGCGACGAGTTCACCGCGAAGATCACGCCGAAGACGAGCAATCCGACCACCAGCGTGGCGGTCATCCAGGATTGCGGCCCGCCAGCGAAGAAGAGCGCAAGAGCCAAAGCGACGGGCACGAAGAACAGCGCCACGGCCCAGCGCCGCGCCGCTTGGACAAGGTCGCTCTCCGGCCGGCGGGCCGCGCCAAGAATGCGCGGGGCAGCAGCCTGCACCGCCCCGTAGAGGATGATCCAGACCGCCATGAAGCCGCCGATCAGGAAGAAGGCCGTGCGATTGCCCTCTGTGGTCCCGTCCGACAGGACTGCGTAGAAGTAGATCGGGATGCCGACGACGAACCAGACGTCGCGCGCTCCGAAAAGGAACACCCGGGCCGCAGAAAGCCAGTTCACATTGGCCGACTTCGAGAAGACCTCAGTGAATTTCGCGCCTTTACGGCCACGGGGCAGCCCCTGAGGCATGAAAACCGCGACCGCCACGAGGATGACGGTCAGCACGGCCGCCATGGCGAGGATCGACCCCGTGAAGCCGACCGTCGCAAGAAGCGCCGCACCCAGCAGAAAGCCGAACCCCTTGATCGCGTTCTTCGACCCGGTCAGCACGGCCACCCAGCGGAAAAGTCCGCCGTCCTGTGTGGGCGCGAGCAGCTTCACCGCCGACTTGGACGACATCTTGGCCAGATCCTTGGCCACGCCGCTGGCCCCTTGCACGCACATCACGAAAGCGACCGATGCGCCGATGGTCCAGGCCGGATCGAGTTGGGTCAGCGCGAGCAACGCCACGACCTGTAGCCCGAGCCCGGCATAGAGCGTCGAGGTCAGTCCGAAGCGCGCGGCAATCCAGCCAGCGGTGAGGTTGGTCACCATGCCCGCGATTTCGTAAAGCACGAAGAGATAGGCAAGCGCGACGGGCGAGAACCCGAGCGTGTGAAAATGGAGAAGCACCAGCATGCGCAGGGCCCCGTCCGTCAGCATGAAGGCCCAATAAGCCGCCGTCACCGCGACATAGGCCGACATGCCCTCGGGCCGGGTTTCGGCCTGGCTCACAGGCTTGCCCCTACCATGAGCGCCACATCGACGAGCCGGTTGGCATAGCCGACTTCGTTGTCATACCAGGCATAGACCTTCACCTGCGTGCCGTTGACGACCATCGTGGAGGGCGCATCGACGATCCCCGACCTTGTGTCGTTGGTGTAATCCGTGGACACGAGCGGGCGCGTCTCATATCCCAGAATGCCGCGCAATTCGCCTTCGGCCGCCGCCTTGAAGAAGCCGTTCACCTCTTCCGCGGTCGTCGCCCTCTCGACCTCGAAAACGCAATCGGTGAGCGAGGCGTTCAGGAGTGGCACCCGGACGGCATGACCGTTCAGCCGGCCCTTGAGTTCGGGATAGATGAGAGTGATCGCCGTCGCGCTCCCCGTCGTGGTCGGAATGAGCGAATTGAGCGCCGAGCGCGCGCGCCGCAGGTCCTTGGCGGGCCGGTCCACGATGGTCTGCGTATTGGTCACGTCATGGATCGTCGTGATTGACCCGTGCCGGATGCCGAGGTTTTCGTGTACGACCTTGACCACCGGCGCGAGGCAGTTGGTGGTGCAGGACGCGGCGGTCACGATGTCATGCAGGTCGACGTCATAGGTCGCCTCGTTCACGCCATAGACGATATTGGCGGTCGGTCCGTCCTTGACCGGTGCCGAGACCACCACCTTCTTGACCCCCGCCGCGAAATAAGGCGCGAGCGCGGCTTCGGATTTGAACACGCCCGTGCAGTCGATGACGACGTCCACGCCCGCGAGTGGCAGATCCTCGATCCTGCGCGTCCCGATGAAGGGGAGGCGCTTTCCGTTCACCGTCACGCTATCCCTGTCATGGGAAAAATCCGCGGACCAACGACCATGAACCGTGTCGAACTCGAGCAGATGCGCGTGCATCTCCGGGTCTCCCACCGCATCGTTGATCCAGGCGATCTCGGCCCCGCGTTCAAGCAGCGGTTTCAGGGCGAGCTTGCCGATCCGGCCAAGCCCGTTCAGGGCATAAGTCGTCATGCGAAGTCCTTGTGGTTTTTCGCGATATCGTCGATCGCAGTCTGAAGCGCGATCCGGTCGAGGCTTTCGACCGGCAGGGCCACGAAGGCTTCGATCCGCCGCCGCAGCGCGCCGTAGGCCTGCTGGAAGGCCAGCGCCTTTTCCGCGTCCGTCCCGGTGGCCTTGACCGGGTCCGGCATGCCCCAATGGCCGCTGACGGGCTGTCCTTCCCATGGCGGGCAGACCTCGTTCGCGGCCGTGTTGCAGACGGTGAAGACGAAATCGAGTTGCGGCGCATCGGGGCCGGTGAACTCTGCCACGTTTTTCGAGTACAAGGGGCTCACGTCATGTCCCTTGTCCTTGAGGACCTTAACCGCAAAGGGGTTCAGCTCCGAGTGCGGCGTCGTTCCGGCGCTGTAGGCGATGAAGCGTTCCCCGCCCAGATCGCGCAGCAGCGTCTCGGCAAAGATGGAGCGCGCCGAGTTCCCGGTGCAGATGAAGAGGACATTGTAGTGCCGGTTCGCCACGGTCATCGCTCCTTGAGGCATGGGAAAACAAAGGTCGGGCCTGTTTGCGCAACAATCGCCAAGCAGCCCGTCGAACATGCGACGCACGGCATCGAGTTCGGCGGTATAGAGAAGCGAGGTTCCGTGCCGCGTCTGCGTGATCAGCCCCGCCCTTTGCAGCGAGGCCAGGTAAGAGGACAGGGTGCTCGGCTTCACGCCCAAGGAAGCGCCAAGCTCGCCCGCCGGCACCTGATCGGGGTAACGGCGCACCATGAGGCGAAACAGCGCGAGCCGCTGGGAATGGCCGAGCGTGGCAAGCTGATCGGCGAGCGGTGAGAGCAGTGTTTGGGCTTCTTTTTCCATAATTCACGAATATAAGAAATAATTAAGAGATGACAGTGAATTTTTTGTAACAGACTGATGGCAGATGGCGTGCCGGGCGGGCCTCGGGCCGGCCCGGATCGCCTCACCGACAGTCTATCTGGCTGCGCTGAACACGCGCGACACGAGTCCGAATGCGCTCGAAGGGTCCGACCGGGGCGAGGGAAGGAAGGGATCGGCGTAGAAGCGCGCCCCGGCGTCCTCGGCCAGGTCCCTTGCGCGCTCCACCATGCGCGGACCTCCGGCGGCGTAGACCACATCCGAAGACGACAACTGGCCCAGGAAATCGGCGGGCGTGCCGGTTCCCACACCAGGAATGGGGGGCGTGTTGCGTTCGAAGGCGATCTTGACCGAGGTGCGTTTTCGCCGCGACGCCGTCAACAGGGCCTCGCCCATGTAAAGCGACTTGGCGTCCTTCGCGCCGCAGACCAGCAGGATCTCACGCTCTGGCGACGCGTGATGTGCAGCCGACGCGATGGCCCAGATCGGCGCGAAGCCTGTGCCGCTCCCGGCCAGAACGAGCCGTCCGGCCTCGTGATCGCGCAGGAAGGCGTGCCCCAAAGGTCCCACCAGTTTCAACCGCGCCCCGGCGACAATCTCGGTGCCGAGTCTGGGTGTGACCAGCCCACCCCGAACACGCTTGATATGGAACCTCAGCTTGCCATCGAATGCGCCGCCGCCAAGGGTCGCAGTGGGGCTGAAGCAGCGGGCGGGATAGCCGCGAAACTGCAACTTCATGTATTGGCCGGGCAGCCAGTCGATCGGCTGGCGGGGCTGAATGACGACTTCGACCACCCCTTCGGCAAGATCCCGTATTTCTTCGACGACCGCATTGCGTTCGACCGTCTTCGGGGCGTTGGGCACCTGAACTTCGAGGTTCGAAAACACCCGCGCCTGACAGGCAAGGATGCTGCCGCTGCCCGCCTCACCCCCAAGCGTGATGCCCCGCACCCGTTCGACCGTGCAGGTCCCACATTGTCCGGACCGGCAATCATGCGGCAGGTCCACGCCGCTCTGCAGGGCTGCATCGAGCAACCGGTCCCCCGCCTTGATCGTGAAACTCTGATCGCTGACGGTCACGTTGAAAGTCTTGGGCATGTCAGGGCATCTCCATGATGAGCGGACGAAGGTGATAGGTGTGTCTGGTCTGGGCGTGGTCGAAGACGGCAAACCACAACATGAGGCCGTCCGAAATTTCGAGATCCATCGGTCCGGCATCGAGGCTGCGTTTCATTTCGAGGATCCAGTGCCCCCCCGCCCAGGCACCGCGGGCGGTGACATCATGGGCACCGGGGGCCACGCTGTCGTCGACGAAGACGCCGGGAATGACGGTTCCGTCCGGGAGCGTATCGTCGACCGCTTCCGTGTGCGGCACCGCGAACGACGCGCGGAGCGCCCAGCTTCGGATGCCGTTCCTCTCGTCGCTGAACTGTGCGTCGGGTTCGACGTCGCCAAGGTTCAGGCTCGCAAGGCGCGGCAGAACGCGGGGCTCAAGACTGTCGCCTTCACCGGAAAAGCGCGGGTCGATGTTCGACATCAGGACGGGCGCTTCCGGGTCGTCGATGCCAAGCCCGCCGGGATAGCGCTCCTCGCCGGCCATCTGGGCTTCTGTCGGCGGCAAGGGTTCTCCGACGAATCCATCCTCGACCCGGTCGCTCACAGCCCCCACGGCAGCGTGCCATTGCCACAGATCCACCCAGGTTCCGGGATCGGTGAAATGAAGACCCCGGCCTGTCGTCGAAGGCGGGCCATCGGGCAGCGGCCGCTCGCCCAGATGAATTGCACCGCCGATCAGAGGCATTCCCGGAGACGCGAGCATCACGGCGATCCTGTCATCGAAGAACCGTTCTTCGCTCGCCCTGTCCGTATCGGTTTCCAGCCCGTGCCAACCGCCATTGGCCTTGACCAGGGGCAGGTGTTTGAGCGACCGGGTCGGGTCTTCCCATTGCAAGGCGAAATAGACGTTCTGGTCGTCGCGCACCGCGCGCACGACGATCCGGCTTTCGCCGCTGCCGCCGAAATCCCCGCCATGCCGGGTCAGGACCGTTACCGGGGTCGCATCCGCCCAGACCCGGTCCGAGATGTCACCGTCGAGCATCGGGGCATCGACCGCGTTGATCGTCGACACCACGAGACGCGGGCTCGTCACCCAGTCAAGTGCGATGAGCCCGAGGCAGGCCATGGTCCCGCCAACTGCGGCGGTGACGAGTGGATGTGCTTTTCTGGAAGCCATGATCGCCTCTTCGGTCAATGCGTGCGGTCGAGCGTTCGGGTCTTGTCCTGCTTTTGGGCGAGCAGGTCGGCGACCAGATCGGCAAGGTCGATGTCCTCTTCCGGAACCTCCGTTCGCTTCGGACGGAAGATCCGCACGATCTGCGTCGCCCCACCCATCCGGATCAGGGCGAAGACATGCAGCAGGGGAAAGCCGAGGATCGCCCAGGTGCACCACCGATGGACCAGCAGGACCGGCGCCCCGGCATCGTGATAGGCGAGCCAGCCTGTCACACAGACGCCCGCCACGGACGCGAAGAGGCCCCAGCAAAGGAGGACGTTGATACAGCTCCAACGCTGTTTCGCGGTGCCGAAGAGACCCTGTAGTCGCGCGGCGTCGAGGCGAATGCGTGCACCCAGCCGCGCCCGGATCATGTAGACCGCATAGGCGGCGACAGCGAAGGTCAGGACATATCCCCCATAGATGTGCCAGACCCAGAGATCCTCCGACGCGAGTTGCCGGTCGAAGTCACGCAGCCATTCGCTATGAACATCGTCGGCGGCAAACCTAAGGCCTGTCCAGGTCAGGACGCCGATGGCGCCGACAACCAGCCAATGCAGGACCACCGTGCCGATGTCCGTACGTGGCCAACGCCGCATGCTCATGTCCTAATGTCCTGTCCTGTCCCAATGACCGGCTCTGTGTGCGGCGCAGGACCTCTTCGACGTCGCGAAGCAGGCCTGCCGACCGCTTTGGCCGACTGGCGAAAACGTTGCCGAGGCGGTTATTCAAGTCAAACGGCGGTCGGAGTCGCGTTCGGCAGAATTGCGCCGTGGCATCGGCAAGCCTATGCCTTACCTAATGTAAGTTATTGAAAGAGAACTATTTTGGGGCGGAACCGAGGACCCGGGACCCGTACCAGATGGTCCATTTATAGCTCTGGTTTATGGCGGAAGTCTGCTGAGTCCCGCTGGAAAGGGCGGAGCGGAGAGCCGAGAGGACCCCGCGTCGGGGACGAGAGCGCGCGTGATCAACCGTCTGTTCCGCGTAATTCTTGGCGCAGTCGCGCTATGGACAGGGCTCGGCTGACCGCCCGGACCTCCACCCACCGCTTCCCGCAGGTGTTCCGCCCGGCTATAGCAGGGACATGACCATGACCCCCGGCGCCTTGCACCCCACCTCGCCCGAGACCTTTCGCCTGCATCCTTCGACCCGGACCCGGGTTCAAGGTGCTGGCGACCTGACGCCTCTGCTCGACGCGATTGCGCGCGGGATCGAATTCGCTGTCGGCCCGTCCGGAGTGTCCGACGTGCAAGGCGGCGTTCCCGGTTTCTTCCGCACGGCGACGGGCGGAACGACAGGCCAGGCCAAGGCGATCCGGCGAACCCATTCCTCGTGGATCGCCAGCTTTCGGGTCAATGCGGCCGAACTGGGGCTGACCGACGCAGACCGCTACGGCGTTCTGGGTCCCGAAGTCCACTCCCTGTCGCTCTACGCGATGGTCGAGGCGGCCTTCCTCGGCGCCGACATCCACGCGCTCGCAGGACTTGGGCCACGGGCACAGGCGCGGGCTCTTGACGGGGTGAGCGTGCTTTACGCCACGCCGACCCAGTTGCGCCTTCTCGTCGGCACCGGCATCACGCTGCCCGCCCTGCGCCATGTGCTTTGCGGTGGCGGCCGGATGGGCGCTGACCTGCGCAGGGCTGTTGCGACGCTCTGCCCCAAGGCCGTGGTGCGGGAGTTCTACGGCGCAGCCGAGACGAGCTTCATCGCCTGGGGCGACGGAACCGGCCCGGAGGGGAGCGTAGGCCGCGCCTATCCGGGCGTGTCGCTGCGCGTGGATGCTCCGCCCGGAGAGGTTGGCGACATCTGGATCAAGAGCCCCTACCTCGCCGAAGGCTACGTGGGCGACGGGATCACGCCGCTGGAGCAGGTGGACGGCCACGTGAGCCTTGGCGAGATGGGCCGGATCGACGAGGCGGGCTTTCTGACTGTGCTGGGACGGCGCAACCGGATGGTGACGATTGCGGATCAGAACGTCTTTCCCGAAGCTATCGAGGAACGGTGTCTGGCCCACCCCGATGTGGACTTCTGTGCGGTGGTTCCGGTGCCCGATCCGTTGCGCGGTCACGTGCTGGTCGCTGCCATCGGCGCCCGACCCGAAAGGACGACCGGCCCCGAGGTCACGGCACAGCTACTGGCCGACTGCCGAACGGCATTCGGCCCCCTCGCCGCGCCGCGCCGCTTCATGGTCCTCGACGATTTTCCTCTCACGGCTGCCGGAAAGCCGCATTATGCCGAAGTGACGCGGCGCATGAGAACCGCAGTATGAGCGGCGTGCAGATCCTCGCGGCTCTGCGGACCCCGGTTGCGCCCCGGGGCGGCGCCCTGTCCCGGCTGGACCTGCCCGAGCTTTGCGCACCTGTCATTGGCGCGGCACTCGAGGCCGCCGGCATGGCACGAGATGCCGTGGATGAGGTGATCCTTGGGAACGCCCTTGGGGCCGGGGGTAACCCGGCGCGACGCATCGCACTGGCCGCAGGGCTTGGGGAACGGGTAGCCGGGCTGACGCTCGACCGGCAATGCGTGAGCGGTCTTGACGCTCTGGTCATGGGCGCCGCCTTGATCCGGGCCGAACAGGCCGAGGTCGTCGTCGCGGGCGGTGTCGAAAGCTATTCCCGCCGACCCTTGCGATGGCGCACGGATCCCGACGGTGGCCCCCCGGTCGCCTATGACCGGCCCCCCTTTACCCCCTGGCCCGACCGCGACCCGGAGATGGACGATGCGGCGGCAGATCTGGTGCGGGAGTTGGGCCTGACGCGGGAAGAGATGGACGGCTGGGCCGTGGAAAGCCATCGCCGCGCGCGGATGGCCGAAGCCCGCCTCCGGTCCGAGATCCTGCCTTTGGGCGGGCTCGCCCAAGATGCTTTCACCCGCGACCTCACACCCCGGATCGCCGCGCGGGCCCCCGTGCTCGTCGGACCGGTGACGGCCGCCAATGCCGCCGTGGCCGCCGACGGTGCCGCGGTCTGTGTCATGGTCTCTGATCGCGTCGCGCGGCAGCTCGGGCGCCCGGGCCCCCGTTTCGTTGCGGGGATCACGCTTGGCGGGCGGCCCGAGATGCCGGGACTGGCGCCGGTCGAGGCGATCCGCGATCTCCTTGCGCAGACCGAGACCCGCGTGAGCGATCTGGCGGTGATCGAGGTGATGGAAGCCTATGCCGTGCAAGCGATGGCCTGCGTGCGCCTGGCCGGTCTCGATCCCGCGCGCGTCAACCCCGGCGGCGGCGGGCTGGCCCGAGGACATCCCATCGGCGCCTCGGGCGCAGTCAACGCCGTGCGGCTCTGGCATGAACTTCGGTCGGTTGGCGGGCTCGGGCTTGCCGCCATTGCGGCAGCCGGTGGGATCGGGACGGCGGTGCTTCTGTCCACCGCGCCCTAGAAGCCGCGAAACTCGGCGAAGACGTCGAGGTCGTCGCGCGCCGTCCGGACCCGGTTCACCGGCGCGTCCGGATCGGGGTATCCCAGCGCCACGCCGCAAACCACGAGCTCTTCCCCTGGGATGTTCAGGAGCGCCCCTGCGAGATCGCCGTAATTCGCCAGCGCGCCGATCCCGCAGGTGGCGAGCCCCTCGTCCTCGGCCGCCATCATCAGCGCCATGAGCGACATGCCGAGGTCCATGAAACACCCTTTGCCCATGTCGCGGCGGATCGTGATGACGATCCCGACCGGGGCCGAGAAGAATCGATAGTTCAGAAGGAACTGCGCCTTTCGGCCCGCCACGTCGCGCCGCGCAACGCCAAGGCTTTCGTAAAGCGCATAACCGGCGGCCCGTTGCCGTTCCTTGAGCGCCGGCGGCATCGGCTGGGGAAAATAGGAATACTCGGAAACCGGAGGGCGTCCTGCCTCGATCTCCGCGCAGAGGCGCTCGGTGAAATCGGAGAGGGCCGCACCGGCAAGCGCGATGAACCGCCCCGGTTGCAGGTTGGCCCCCGAAGGTGCCGTGCGCGCGGCGGTCAGAAGCCGCGCGACGATGTCCCGGTCCACCGGGTCCGGACGGAAAGCCCGGATCGAGCGGCGCTTGGTGAGCGCGCTCGAAACGGGGCGTTCGGTCATGCCCGCGACAGCAGGCTTGAAGGCCGCGACCGGGCGAGGCCCGCGGTCACGACGCCAGTGACGATAGCCTTGACGATGTCGCCGGGGATGAAGGCCGTGACGAGCATCAGGCTTTCGACGAGACCCTTGTCGAGCATATAGGCCATGCCCAGCACGCCGAAGACATACATAACCAGCACGCCGCCGACGAGCGCGCCGAGGGTTGCGACCATGCCGATGTTGCCGCGCCATTTCTCGACCACCAGCCCGGTGACGAAGGCCGCGATCGGCCAGCCGATCAGGAAGCCCACCGACGGCGTGGCGAAGGCGCCAAGCCCGCCCCGTCCCCCGGCAAGCAGCGGCAGCCCAATGGCGACGAGCGCCAGGAAAAGGAGCACGGCCAACGCGCCGCGCCGCGCACCCAGCACCGCGCCGCAGAGCATGACGCCCATGCTTTGCGCCGTGATCGGCACCCCGAAGGCGAGCGTGAATTTCGGAATGAGCCCGAGCGCCGCGATCAGCGCGGCGAACAGGGCGATATGAGCGATGTTGCGTTCCATGACGTATCCTCTTTGTCAGGGGGCGGGGTTTGGATGTGGGGCGCCGGGCGGGATCAGCCCGCCCCGCGCGCGCAGCGCCTCGGCCACGTGATCGGCATCGTCGAGCGCCAGCGCAGCGAGTGGTAAGACAATGCGCCAGCTTGCTCGCCGGCGCGAACGGGCGCGCCAGGCTTCGGACAGAAGCGTGCCCTTGCGGGCGATGGCCGGCGTGAAGCGGATGACCAGCGCCACGGCAAGCTCGAAATGCCGGGTGGACAGGCCGAACCGGCGCAGCGGCGCGAGCAGCCAGGCGATGACCGCGACCATGTCGGTGATCCGCGTGGTCATTGTAACGAAATTGGCCAGGGCGAGGGCTGCCAACAGGCGAAGCGATACCGCGAGGCCCGTCGCGAGCTGACCGGTGACCCCGTGCCAGACCGCGATGAGCAGCAGAAAGGGCACCAGCACGCGCAGCGCCCGCACCGCCGCCCGTGAAAACCGCAGCCCCCCGCTCAAGGTCAGTGCCGCCGCCCCGGCGAGGGCCATGGCGAGCAGGCGAGGGTCGTCCAGCGCGAAGAGCAGGATTGTCGCGGCCGAGAGTGCGGCGAGTTTCACTCCGGCCGGCAGCCGGTGCGCCCAGGTCTCAACTGGCGAGGTGAGCGAGATCATCGTCGTCCCCCCAGGCTTCCATCGTCCGGCAGAACTCGGCCAGCACCTCGGGCGCGGGACCGTCGCGGCGGATGGCTCCCTTGTCGATCCAGAGGACGCGGTCGCAATCGGCCACGCTGTCCGGGTCGTGCGTGATCTGCACCACGCTGGCTTCGACCTGATCGACATGGCGCATGAGTTGCCGCCGCGTCGGGATGTCGAGCCCCGAATAAGGTTCGTCGAGCACGATCAACCGCGGCCGCATGGCCAGCACCGCCATCAGGCAGACCAGCTGTTTCTGGCCCTGCGACAGGGTGGCGGTCGCCGCATCGCGCCAGTCCGAGCGCCCGAAACGGGCGAGGACCCGCGCCACGCCCTCGGCCGCGTCTTCTCTCGATTGTCCCTGTTGCAAGAGGCCGAAAGCCAACTCCTCTTCCACGGTGGGGAAGATGATCTGGTGCTCGGGGTTCTGAAACAGGATGCCCACATGGCTCAGGGCCGCGCGCCGGTCCGACAGCATGTCCGCCCCGTCGATTTCCACGCGACCGGAGTCGGGCTTCTGCAGTCCGGCTATGAGCCGGGCCAGCGTGGTCTTGCCCGATCCATTGCGCCCGACGATGCCCACGCGTCGTTCCCGGATGTCGCAAGACAGGTTGTCGATGATGGTCCGGCCGTCAATCCGCAGCGTCACGCCCGACAGGTTCAGCCACGCCACGCGGGCCGTGCCAGGCCCTGCCATGGTCGCGATGGCCTTGGCCGATGTGACGGACTGTCGTCCCACGTGCATCCCCCGCCAGGTGATCCGGAGCAACTGGGCCCCGCGGTCGCGTTGGTCCCCATACTACGCGTAGAGGCGGAGGCCAACAGAGGGAATGGTCTCATTGCGCCAGATGGACCCACGGACCTACAACTGTCTCAGATATCCAGATTCTCGACCGTCAGGGCGTTCTGCTGGATGAACTCGCGGCGGGGTTCGACGATGTCGCCCATGAGCTTGGTGAAGAGATCGTCGGCTTCGGCCAGGTCTTCCACCTTTACCTGCAGGAGCGTGCGCGCCTCGGGATCGAGCGTGGTTTCCCAGAGCTGATCGGGGTTCATCTCGCCCAGACCCTTGTAGCGCTGGAGCGTGAGGCCCTTTTCGCCCTCTGCCAGGACGGCCGCCAGAAGGTCGGTCGGACCAAAGATCTCCTGCTCGCGGTCCTTGCGCACGAGCTTGGCCGGATCCTCGTAATAGCGCCGTGACTCGGCGGAGACCTGCGACAGCTTGCGCGCTTCGCCGGAGCGCAGAATCGCGCCGTCGAGGGTGCGGATTTCTTCGACCCCCCGCAGGATCCGGGCGAGCCGGATGCCGTGATCCTGCGTGATCCGGCCCTGCCAGCCTTTTTCATACTCCACCGCGACGGCATCGAGCCGGCGCGCGACCGCATCGGCCACGGCTTGCAGGTCGCGGTCCACAGCGCCCGCGTCGAAAGCGCCGGCCAACACGGCCTGTTCGAGGATGTTGCGCGGGTAATGGGTCGGGAAGGCGTCGAGGATCTTCTTCACGCCACGGGCGGCGTCGATGACCTCGGCCAGATGGGCGCCGGCGATCTCCTCGCCGTTTGAGAGCCGCAGCACGGCCCCTTCGATGCCCTGCTGGATAAGGTAGTCCTCGAGCGCCGGAACGTCCTTGATGTAAACCTCGGACCGGCCACGCGACACTTTGTAGAGCGGCGGCTGCGCGATGTAGAGGTAGCCGCCGTCGATGATCTCGTGCATCTGGCGATAGAAGAACGTCAGCAGGAGCGTGCGGATATGCGCGCCGTCCACGTCGGCGTCGGTCATGATGATGACCTTGTGATAGCGCAGCTTCTCGATGTCGAACTCGTCGCGACCGATGCCGGTGCCCAGCGCCGTGATCAGCGTGCCGACCGTTTCCGACGACAGCATCCGGTCGAAGCGCGCGCGTTCGACGTTCAGGATCTTGCCTCGAAGCGGCAGCACCGCCTGGTTGTGGCGCGACCGGCCCTGTTTTGCCGAGCCGCCGGCCGAGTCACCCTCGACGATGAAGATCTCGCGCTTGGCGGGGTCTTTCTCCTGGCAATCTGCAAGTTTGCCGGGAAGGCTCGCCACGTCGTTGGACGACTTCTTGCGGGTGAGTTCCCGTGCCTTGCGCGCGGCTTCGCGGGCGAGTGCCGCCTCGATGATCTTGCCGACGATCAGCCGGGCCTCGGCCGGGTGTTCGTCGAACCAGTCGGTCAGGCGTTCGTTCATCAGGCCTTCGACCGCCGGGCGCACTTCGGAGGACACCAGCTTGTCCTTGGTCTGGGACGAGAACTTCGGGTCCGGCACCTTGACCGAGAGCACGCAGGTCAGACCCTCGCGGGCATCGTCGCCGGTGAAAGCGACCTTTTCCTTCTTCGCGAGCCCCGAGGAGTTCGCATAAAGGTTCATCGTCCGCGTGAGCGCGCCCCGGAAACCCGCCATATGGGTGCCGCCGTCGCGCTGCGGGATGTTGTTGGTGAAGGGCAGCACCATCTCGTTGTAACTGTCGTTCCACCACATCGCGACTTCGATGCCGATGCCGTCGCGCTCGCCGGTGATGAAGATCGGTTCCGCGATCATCGGCTGCTTGTGCCGGTCGAGGTATTTGACGAATTCCTTCACGCCGCCGTCATAGTGAAGCTCGGTCTCGAGCGCCTCGGCAGGGCGTTCGTCGCGCAGGATGATCCGCACGCCGGAATTGAGGAAGGCAAGCTCGCGCAGACGGGTTTCGAGCGTCTTGAAGCTGTAGTCGAGGTTCGAAAACGTATCAGTCGAGGCGAGAAAACGCACCTCGGTCCCGGTCAGCCCTTCGGCATCGCCCAGAACCTCCAGATGTTCCGACGTGTCGCCGCGCACGAATTTCGCCCGGTGCTTCTTGCCCTGCCGCCAGACCGTCAGCTCCAGCCAGTCGGAGAGCGCGTTCACGACCGACACGCCGACGCCGTGCAGACCACCCGACACCTTGTAGCTGTTGGAGTCGAACTTCCCGCCCGCATGGAGCTGGGTCATGATGACCTCGGCCGCCGAGACACCCTCTTCGGGGTGGATGTCGACGGGAATCCCGCGACCGTTGTCGAAGACCGAGACCGAGTTATCGGCATGAATCGTCACCCGGACGTGATCGGCATGACCCGCCAACGCCTCGTCGATGCCGTTATCCACGACCTCATAGACCATGTGGTGCAGACCCGAACCATCGTCGGTGTCCCCGATATACATGCCGGGGCGTTTGCGAACCGCCTCCAAGCCTTTGAGAACCTTGATGGAATCCGCGCCGTATTCGGCGTTGTTCTGCGCGTCGTCGGCCATTGATACCGTCCTGTATTTTTGTTGCTGTTTTCTAGCTTTTTCAGGGGGGAATGTCACGCGATTGGGGGTGTTTTTTCCGGCGGACAAGAGCTTGTTTCCGGCCCCGCCGGGTGTGGTCGCCCGCGAGGTGCCGAAACATACCGTCAGGGCGCCGCAGCACCCACGAAAAAGGGCGGCGCCAATGGCCCCGCCCTTTCCTGTCGGCCAGAGGACCGGATCAGTCCACGATGGCGTTCATCGTCGCCGAGGGGCGCATCACGGCAAAGGTCTTGGCCTCGTCCCCATGATAGTAGCCGCCAAGGTCCACAGCCTTGCCCTCGTCCGCCTGAAGCTCTTTCAGGATCTCGGCTTCCTTCTCGGCCATCGCCTTAGCGATCGGCGCGAAATGGGCGGCGAGGTTGGCGTCGTCCGACTGCGCGGCCAGCGCCTCGGCCCAGTAGCGGGCGAACCAGTAATGCGAGGTGCGGTTGTCGTTCTGGCCGACCTTGCGTTCGGGCGAGCGGTCTTCGTCCAGCACCTTCTGCGTGGCCACGTCCACGGCATCGCCCAGCACCACCGCTTTCGGCTTGGAGCGGGTTTCACCGAGGAACTTGAGGCTCTCGCCCAGCGCGCAGAATTCGCCCAGCGAGTCCCAGCGCAGGTGGTTCTCTTCCATCAACTGCTGGACGTGCTTGGGGGCCGAGCCGCCGGCGCCGGTTTCGAACATACCGCCGCCGTTCATCAGCTTCACGATCGACAGCATCTTGGCCGAGGTGCCAAGCTCGAGGATCGGGAAGAGGTCGGTGAGGTAGTCGCGCAGCACGTTGCCGGTGATCGTGACGCAGTCTTCACCCGCCCGCATGGTTTCGAGCGAGAAGCGCGTCGCTTCGCGCGGGGCCATGATCGGGATGTCGATCCCGGCCTTCTCGAGCGCCGGTTTTACATACTTGATCAGTTCCGCGTCGTGCGCCCGGTTCGCGTCGAGCCAGAAGGCAGCCTTGCCGGTCGCGCGGGTCCGGTCGATGCCAAGCTGGATCCAGTCGAGGATCGGCGCCTTCTTCGCGGTGGCCGAGCGCCAGATGTCACCTTCGTGGACCTTGTGTTCGTGCAGGATGTCGCCGTTGTCCAGAACGATGCGCACCGTGCCCGACGCGGGGATTTCGAAGGTGGTCGGGTGCGAGCCGTATTCCTCGGCCTTCTGCGCCATGAGACCTACGTTCGACACGGCGCCACAGGTGGTCACGTCGAGTTTCCCGGTTTCCTTGAAGTACTTGATCGTCTCGTCATAGACGGGCGCATAGGAGTTGTCGGGGATGCAGCATTTGGTCGGCGCGGCCTTGCCGTCCGGGCCCCAGCCGATGCCGCCCGCGCGGATCACGGCGGGCATGGAGGCGTCGATGATCACGTCCGACGAGACATGCAGGTTGGTGATGCCCTTGTCCGAATCGACCATATACATGGGCGGCTGCTTCGCCATCACGGCCTTGAGGTCGGCCTCGAGCTCGGCATTGCCCGCGATCTTCTTCTCGAGCGCACCGATACCGCTGTTGGGGTTGAACCCGAGCGCATCGAGTTCGTCCGCGTGCCGCGTGATGAACTCTTCGAGGTAGCCGCTCACGAAATGGCCGAAGATGATCGGGTCCGAGACCTTCATCATCGTCGCTTTCAGGTGCACCGAGAACAGCACGCCCGGCTCCATGCTCGCGATTTCTTCCTTGATGTAGTCGCGCAGGTCGGCCACGGACAGGAAGGTGGCATCGACAACAGTGCCCTCTTCGTATTTCAGACCGTCCTTAAGCGTCTTCGTGTTGCCGTCGTCTGCCACGAAGACGATCTTGGCGCCGCCTGACTGTGCCGCGGTGATCGTCGCCGACTTTTCGTTCGCGAAGAAGTCGTTGCCCTTCATCGAGGCGACATGCGTCGGGCTGTCGGCGGACCAGTCACCCATCGAATGCGGGTTGGCCTTGGCGTAGTTCTTCACGGCCTTCGCCGAACGGCGGTCCGAGTTGCCTTCGCGCAGGACCGGGTTCACAGCCGAGCCCTTGACCGCGTCATAGCGTGCCTTGATGTCCTTTTCCGCGTCGGTCGTGGCGTTCACCGGGTAGTCCGGGATCGCATAGCCCTGCGACTGAAGCTCCTTGATGGCGGCGTCGAGCTGCGGCTGGCTGGCGGAGATGTTGGGCAGCTTGATGACGTTGGCTTCCGGCTGCTTCACGATCTCGCCCAGCGCGGCCAGGTCGTCGGACACCTTCTGATCATCCGTGAGGACGTCGGGGAACTGGCTCAGCACGCGACCGGCGAGCGAAATGTTCATGATGTCGACATCGAGCCCCGCCGCGCCCGCGAAGGCCCGGATGATCGGCAGGAGCGAATGGCTAGCAAGCTCCGGCGCTTCGTCGACCTGGGTGTAGATGATATCGGGAATGTCCTTGGCCATGCTCGTCTCCGTCACGGTAAATCGCGCGACGGGAGGTCTCCGTCGCTGGGTGGGAATCGCGGCAAGGCACCCCCCGCCGCCGGGTTGCCACCGCCCTAAATCACGGGATCGGGCAAGTCAATGTGTGCGACGGTATACCAAAACGATTCGGCCTGCTTCAGGGCGCGCTGGCGGATGCGTCGACTTGCGGACGAAATGGTTCACGGAATTTGAGCAAATTTTCGCACGGTTTCCTCACGTCAGCCTTGCAATCGCTTGTCGGGACCTATTGTCCCGCTAGGATTGACCAATCGGAAAAAAGAATGGCCGGGGCCGAAACGCCCGGGACCCTTCACGAACACAGGGAGAAAACACTCATGAAACACACCACTCGCTTTGCTGTGGCGACGCTATTGTCGTCCACCATGCTGGCCGGGGTCGCCGTGGCCGCGAGCCACGTGCCCGAAGGCGTGACACTCGCAGATGATCAAACCTTCACTTATCGCGTCCTCGATGAACACTCCTCGGTCGATCCGCAGGTCGTCGAAGACGTCACCGGCTCGGAAATCGTGCGCGACCTCTTTGAAGGCCTGATGAACCAGGACGCCGACGGCAATCTCGTGCCGGGTGTCGCCACTGATTACGATGTCTCCGAAGACAAGATGACCTACACCTTCCACCTGCGCGAAGACGCCAAGTGGTCGAACGGCGACCCCGTGGTCGCGGGCGATTTCGTCTATGCCTGGAACCGCGCCGCCGATCCGGCGCTCGCCTCGCCCTACCAGTGGTTCATCGAACTGATGTCGATCGAAGGCGCGTCCGAGATCATCGCCGGAACCGCCGAACCGGGCACGCTGGGCGTGACCGCGATCGACGACCGCACGCTCGAGGTCAAGCTGACCGCCCCGCTCCCCTATTTCCCCTATATGACCACCCATGCCACGACTTTCCCCGCGCCTCAGTCGGTGATCGAGGAGTTCGGCGAAGACTGGACCAAGCCCGAGAACATCGTGTCGAACGGGGCCTACGTCCTGACCGAGCACCTGCCCAACGAACGCTCGGTGCGTGAACGCAACGAGATGTATTGGGACAACGAGAACACGGTCATCGAACGGACCGTGGCCCTGGTCATCAATGATGAAAACGTCGCCCTGACCCGTTACCTCGCCGGCGAGCTCGACCGCACGGAAATCCCGGCCGGTCAGTATCCGAAGATGGCCGAGGAATACCCGGATGAAGCCACGAGCTTCCCCCGTCTGTGTAACTACTACTACACCTTCAACGTCTCCGAGTCCGGCCCCGAGGCCTTCAAGGACGTGAACGTGCGCAAGGCGCTCGCCATGGCCGTGGACCGTGACATCATCGTGGAGAAGGTGATGCAGGGGGGCCAGCCGCCCGCCTATACCTTCACCCCCGCCGCCGTGGCCGGGTTCGAGCCGCCGGCACTCGAATGGGCGAGCATGACGCAGGCCGACCGTGACGCGATGGCCAAGGAGCTTCTGGCCGAAGCCGGGTATGGACCCGACAACCCGCTCGAGTTCGAGATGGTCTACAACACCTCGGACGACCACGAGAAGGTCGCGGTGGCCCTGAGCCAGATGTGGAAGTCGAAGCTCGGCGTTCAGGCCACGCTCGCCAACATGGAGTGGAAGGTCTTCCTCGAAGAGCGCGGCAACCAGAACTTCGAAATGGCGCGCGGCGCGTGGTGCGGCGACTATAACGAAGCCTCGACCTTCCTCGACCTGCTCGACAGCGAGTCGGGATATAATGACGGCAAGTACAACAACGCCCGCGTCGACGAGCTTCTGGAAGAGGCCAAGACGGCGGACGACACCGGCCCGATCTATACCGAGGTGGAACAGATCCTTTACGACGAAATGCCGGTGATCCCGATCTACCACTATGCCGGCGTCTACATGCTCGACACCGATCTGGGCAACTGGCCCGTCAACAACGTCGAGCAGAACTGGTACTCGAAGAACCTCTACAAGATCGCCGAGTAACCCCGCGTTGCTCGCATCCTAACGATCCGCGCCCCCGATCACCTCGGGGGCGCGGTCATCGGTATTGGAGCGCCCCATGCTGGCCTACATCATCAAGCGACTGCTGATCGCCATTCCGACGATCCTGATCCTGATCATCGCGTCCTTCTTCCTGATCCACTTCGCGCCCGGCGGTCCTTTCACGTCAGAACGGCCCCTGCCGCCTGCCGTGCTCGCCAATATCGAGGCGCGCTATGGACTCGATCAGCCGCTGTGGAAACAGCTCTGGGATTACCTGACCAATATCATCCTGCATTTCGATTTCGGCCCGTCCTTCAAGTTCAAGGACCGGGACGTGAACGACATCATCGCGCAGGGCTTCCCGATCTCGCTCACTTACGGGTCGCTGTCCTTCATCGCCGCCACGCTGGTGGGTGTCGGCCTCGGCGTCTGGGCCGCGATCCGGCACAACAGCTTCATCGACTATTTCGCCGTGACCCTGGGCATCGCGGCGCAGGCGCTGCCCAACTTCATCATGGGGCCGATCCTGATCCTGACCTTCACGCTCTGGCTGGGCCTGTTGCCTGGCGGCGGCTGGAACGGTGGCCAGTGGGAATACCTGATCATGCCGGTGATCGCGCTGTCGACGTCCTACATGGGCAACATCGCGCGCCTGACCCGATCCTCGATGCTCGAAGTCCTCAACTCAAACTTCATCCGCACCGCGCGCGCCAAGGGGTTGCCCATGCGCAGCGTGATCTGGAAACACGCGATGAAGCCGACGCTCTTGCCGGTGGTGTCGTATCTCGGTCCCGTGTTCGTATATGTGCTGACAGGGTCGGTTTTCGTCGACCTCTACTTCTCGACCGGCGGTCTGGGCCAGGCCTATGTCGGCTCCGCGCTGACCCGCGACTACGCCGTGCTTCTGGGGGTCACGATCCTCTACGGGGTGCTCACCGTCTTCGTGAACCTTCTCACCGACCTTGCCTATGCATGGTTCGATCCGAAAATCCGTTACTAAGGGGGCGACATGGCATTCGGAAGCTCCGCCAAGGCCGCGCAGATCGCGGATGAGGTCACCGACGTCCTGCCCGTCAAGGGCCGGTCGCTGTTTCAAGACGCCTACCGCCGGTTCATCCGCAACAAGGCCGCAATGGGTTCCGTCGTCGTTCTGGCGCTCATCGTGCTCTTCGTCCTGATCGGCCCGCTTTTCGCGCAATGGTCGAACGAGGAAATCGACTGGGAACGGATGGGCGACATCGCGGCCTCGGGCCAGCCTTCGATCGCGAACGGGCATTACTTCGGCTTGGACGAACTGGGCCGGGACCTTTATTCGCGCGTCATTCAGGCGACGCGAACATCGCTCCTTGTCGGCGTGGTGGGTGCGGCCACCGCACTCATCATCGGGACTGCCTTTGGACTTATCGCGGGCTATGTGGGCGGGCGGGCCGACAGCGCCATGATGCGCTTCGTCGATATCCTTCTGGCGATCCCGACTACGCTTATCATCATCCTCCTCATGGTCATCGCCGGGCGCAGCTTCTTCATGCTCTTCGTGGCGCTGGGGGCCTTCGGCTGGCTCACCATGGCCCGGATCGTGCGGGCCCAGACCCTGAGCCTCAAGAACCGCGAGTTCATCGAGGCCGCCCGCGCCGCCGGTGTGCCCGAAACCACCATAATGCTGCGGCATATCCTGCCCAACCTGATCGGGGTGGTGATCGTCTATGCCTCGCTCCTCGTGCCGGAGATGATCCTGACGGAAAGCTTCATCTCGTTCCTCGGTCTTGGCATTTCCGAGCCCTACACCTCGCTCGGCAAGCTCATCGCGGAAGGCGCTGGCACCATGGCCTATGGCACGACATGGCAGCTTCTCTATCCGCTCTTCTTCTATGTCGCGATCATCATCACGATGTTCTTCATCGGCGACGGTCTACGCGACGCGCTCGATCCAAAAGACAGGTAAGGGGGACCGCCACGATGACCGTTCTGTCCGCACGCGACCTCAGCGTCACCTTCCAGACCAACGATGGTCCCGTCCACGCCGTGAAGGGCGTGAGCTTCGACATCGCCCCCGGCGAATGCCTTGGCATTGTCGGCGAGTCCGGCTCCGGCAAATCGCAAAGCTTCATGGCCGCAATGGGCCTCCTTCCGCCCAACGGGAAGGCGACGGGGTCCGTCACCTTTCAGGGCAGCGAAATCCTGAACCTGCCGGTGGGCAAGCTCAACCGGCTTCGCGGCGCGGATGTGGGCATGATCTTTCAGGACCCGCTCACTGCCCTCACCCCGCATCTCAAGGTCGGCGACCAGATGGCCGAGGTCCTGAAGGTCCACCGGGGAATGTCCGGCGCGGCGGCGCGGCGCCATTGCCTCGACTGGCTCAACCGCGTGCAGATCCCGGAAGCGGAGCGGCGACTGGACCAGTATCCGCATGAGCTGTCCGGCGGCATGCGCCAGCGCGTGATGATCGCGCAGGCGATGCTCTGCGAACCCAAGCTCCTGATCGCGGACGAGCCGACCACCGCGCTGGACGTGACGGTGCAGGCCGAGATCCTCGATCTCATCGTCGAGCTGCAGCACGATCAGGGCACCGCCATCGCGCTCATCACCCACGACATGGGCGTGGTCGCGCGCATGTGCGACCGGATCGAGGTCATGCGCCTTGGCGAATACGTGGAGTCGGGCGACGTGATGCAAGTCTTCAAGGAGCCCAAGCACGACTACACCCGGCGGCTTCTCGACGCGATGCCCCGGATCGACGATCACGGCGCACCGGAGGGGACCGCACCCGATGCCGAGCCGCTTCTTTCTGCCGATGACATCAAGGTTCACTTCCCGATCCGCGTGAAGGGCGGCTTCTTCGGGCGGACCATTCCGCTCAAGGCCGTGAACGGCGTGACCTTCGACCTCGCACGCGGCGAGACGCTCGGCGTCGTGGGAGAGAGTGGTTGCGGCAAATCCACCATGGCCCGCGCCGTCCTGAGGCTCATCGAGCCCACGGATGGCTCGGTCACATGGCTGGGTCGCAGCCTTACGGCGCTGGACCGGCGCGAGATGACGAAATCCCGCCGCGACATGCAGCTCGTCTTCCAGGACCCGCTCGCCTCGCTCGACCCGCGCATGACCATCGCGGATTCCATCGCCGAGCCGCTCAAGACCTTCCAGCCCGGCCTCACCAAGTCCGAACGCAGGGACAAAGTCATCGCCATGATGAAGCGCGTGGGGCTCGATCAGACCTACTACAACCGCTATCCGCACGAGCTTTCCGGTGGCCAGAACCAGCGCGTCGGCATTGCCCGCGCCATGATCAACCAGCCGAAACTCATCATCTGCGACGAAGCCGTGTCCGCGCTCGACGTGTCGATTCAGGCGCAGATCGTGCAGCTTCTGAAGGATCTTCAGGCCGAGTTCGGCATGTCGATGATCTTCATCTCGCACGACCTCTCCGTGGTGCGCGCCATCTCGAACCGGATCATGGTGCTCTACCTTGGGCGGATCGTGGAACTGGGCAATGCGGGCGACGTGGTGGAAAACCCGTTGCACCCCTATACCAAGGCGCTCATATCGGCCGTGCCGATCCCTGACCCGGAACTCGAACGCTCGCGCGAACGCATCCGCATTCCCGGCGAATTACCCTCCCCGCTCGATCCCAAGGCGGCGCTTCGCTTCCTGCCCTCGAAGCTCGCCGCCGGCCAGGACGACTATACGCCCCGGCTCGAACAGGTGGCGCCGGGGCATTGGGTCGCCGAACATGATCCGCTGGAGGCGATCCTCGCCAGCGCGCCCGTCTCGGGCGACACGGTGAGCACCACCGTCACGGCACCACCGGCCTAGCGTCCCTCTGTCCCGAACAGGAGCACCTGATGCGCAAGATCATGATCTATGGAGCCACCGGATACACCGGCGCCCTTGCGGCGAGGCAGGCGGTGGCGGTGGGTCTTGATCCGATCCTCGCGGGGCGCTCGATGACTCGCCTTGCCCCGATCGCCGAGGAGCTTGGCTGCGAGAAAACGGCCTTCGCAGTCACCGACAATGCCGCCGCCCGTGAGGCGCTCGCCGATGTGGAGGCGGTCCTGAACTGTGCCGGGCCTTTCGCGGACACCTGGGAGCACATGACCCGCGCCTGTCTCGACACGCGCACCCATTACCTCGACATCACCGGCGAACCCGATGTGCTCGCTGGCTGCGCGTCGCTTGACGAGGCGGCGAAGGGCGTGGGCATCACGATCCTGCCCGGCGTCGGTTTCGACGTGGTGCCGACCGACTGCATGGCCGCGATGCTGGTCGAACGCCTGCCCGACGCGCAGGAGATCACGCTCGCCTTTCGCGGCGTCGGCCAGGCCTCGCGCGGGACCGCGACGACCGGCGCGCGGCATCTGGCGACGCCACCACAGGTGCGCCGGAACGGCCGCATCGAGGCGCGCCAAGGACCGCTTTCGACCGAGGTCGATTTCGGCCAAGGTCCGGAAGAGGTGATGGCCGTCTCATGGGGCGATATCGTGACCGCCGCCCATACCACCGGCGTCCAGAACATCGAGGTCTTCTTCCAACCCCCACCGGCCACGGTCGCGCTGCTCCGCCTGCCGCGCGTGGTGAAATGGTTCCTGTCCACACCCTTTGGCAAGCCCATCGTCAACGCCCAGCTTCGCAAGATGCCGGACGGGCCGGACGCGGAAGCGCGCGCCACGGGTCGCGCGCGCATCTACGGGCGGGCGGTAAATGGCGCGGGCGAGGTGGTAGAGCTTCGGCTCGAGACGATGGAGCCCTACGAGTTGACCTCGATCACCGCGCCGATGTTCGCGCAGGCTGCGGCGGACGGGCGCCTTCCGACCGGCTTTCAGACCCCTGCCCGCGCCTTGGGGTCGGAGTTCGTCCTGACCCTCGACAAATCACGGATGATCGGGTGACCGGGTGACGAGCCTGACACGAATACTCCCCTCCTGCTGGAACCCTCGTCCCCTTTGGCCCGTTGGCGTGGACAGGACCCTTTCCCCGAACATGGACCCGCAATGCGCCTCATCCTCGACGTTTCGCTTCAGTATACCTTCCCCGAACCCACGACCGCCCTTCTGGCCATCGAGGCCGCCCACACCGATGGGCAGGAGATCGTGACGGAGAACATCGCGATACAGGACGCCACGGTGACCCGCTTCATCGGGGATTCCGGCGTCGGCAACAGGCTCTGGGTCGACATCCCTGGCGCGGGGCTGACCCTGACCTATCATGCCGAGGTCGAAACGCCCCGCGCAAACCCGCCACTCGACAGCCTCACCGCGCAGCCCTTGAACCAGATCCCCGCCGAGGCCGCGCCCTATCTTCGACCTTCGCGCTATGTCCAGTCGGACAAGTTCGTGAGTTTCGTGGCCAAGAAGTTCGGGCATCTGGACGGCGGCGCCAAGGCGCAGGCGATCGTGGACTGGATCGGGCGGGAGCTGTCCTATGTACCCGGCAGTTCGATTGCGGACACAACCGTGCTCGATACCTTCGCTGGGCGGGAAGGCGTGTGTCGCGACTATGCCCATCTGACCTGCGCCATGCTGCGGGCGGCCAACCTTCCCGCGCGAATGGTCGCGGCCTATGGACCGGATGTGAACCCGCAGGATTTCCATGCCGTCGCCCAGGTCTGGCTCGATGGCGGCTGGCATCTGGTGGACGCGACCGGGATGAGCACGCCGGAAACGCTCGCCATCGTGGCGGTCGGACGCGACGCCTACGACATCGCCTTCATGACCTCGCTCGCGCCGGCGACGCTCGTTGAACAGAGGGTGCAGGTGTCTCGGGGATAGGCGGCACAAAAAGACGGGCGCCCGGTCCACCCGAGCGCCCGCATCACAGCCTGACAAGTCTTGAAGGAACCTTGGCGTCAGGCGGCGTCTTGCAGGTCGGCCTCTTCTTCCATGAAGGCCTTGTGAAGCGCGGCGATGGCGGCTTTCGCCTCGTCACGGTTCATGAGGAACTGCACGTCCACGTTGCGCGGCGTCGCATGGGCGGCGATGACGTCGAGCCCGGCTTGGTCCAGCGCCAGAAGCCCGCGGCCCAGCACCGACTGTTTGCGCAGATCGCGACCGACCGCCGAGACGATCGAGAGCGAGCGCACGCCGACGCAGGCGTTTGCATAGGCTTCCTTCAGGTCGGCTTCGACCCGCCGCACGGACTTGAGATTGCCGCGCAGGTAATGCGTGATCGTGTTGGCGTTCGACGTCTTCGAGACGATCCAGACCTTGTGACGCTTGAGCGCGTCAAGGATCGTCGCGTCGTAACCTTTGACGCCAACCATGTCCTGCTCGAAGACTTCGAGCGCGAAGACGTCGAGCCCTGTGACGATCTCCACGCCCGGTTTGTCCGCGGGCTTGTCGTCGATGAGCGTGCCGGGATCTTCCGGCTCGAAGGCATTGGTCACACGAAGCGGCACGTCCGCCTGGCGCAGCATCTTTGCCGCCGAGGGGTGGATGGCCTCCATCCCGAGGTTCGACAACTGATCCGCCACGTCATAGTTCGTGTGCCCGATCTTGCGCACCGCGCCGCCGACAAGGTTCGGATCGGCCGAGGACAGGTGGAACTCCTTGTGAATGATCGCCTCTTTCGCCTGCGTCAGCGCGGCGAGCCGGGCGAAGGTCACTTCTGAGTAACCCCGGTCGTATTCGCTCATCAGCCCTTCGCGGCACTGGGCATAGCCCGTGACGATGGGCATCTCCGCCGACACGTCGACGCCCTCGAGGCCCAGTGCGATCCGCTCGTCGAGCGTCACGTCACCTTCGTCGCGCCAACCCGACAGGTCCACGAACCGCGCGGCGACACCGGCCCGCTTCAGCATGAGCGCGGTGACATAGGCGGAATGCGCCTCGCCGAGACCTGACAGAAGCTCGCGCACCCGGCCCATGTGTTCGGACAGCCGGAAGTGGCCATAGGTGCAGAGCCGTTGCAGGTCGAAAAGGCAGGACCGCGCGCCCTCGATCCGGTCGCGCACGAAGTCCGTCGCGTCCGAAATGTCGGCAGGGTGGTCGAGCACGGCGCGATGCGCGTCTTCCATCGCCCGCCCGGTGCGCTTGAGTGCATCGAGCCAGCCGTGGTCGTCGTTGTCCTCGGCGAAGAGCGCATAGACCCCCTGCTCGCCTGACTTCTTGTGTTCGAGCAGCAGGTTGGTGATCCCTCCGAAGGCCGACACCACGAAGATGCGGTTGTAGGGGTCCGTGGCGC
This sequence comes from Maritimibacter sp. DP1N21-5, assembly GCF_019218295.1. Classification (NCBI taxonomy): domain Bacteria; kingdom Pseudomonadati; phylum Pseudomonadota; class Alphaproteobacteria; order Rhodobacterales; family Roseobacteraceae; genus Maritimibacter; species Maritimibacter sp. DP1N21-5. Next base: position 92,453 of record NZ_JAHUZF010000003.1, on the reverse strand, counting down.
GGATGAGCAGGCTGTCACGCAGTTCGTGCACCCGGCTCATCGAGGTTCCGCCGATTTTCTCGACAGTATGATTTCGCTTGTTGATCTCGTCTTGGGTCATCTGGCCCTCCTTACGCCGCGTCCTCTGCGGGCGCGTAGGAGCCGTCTTCACGGTGCACCTCGGTCCCGGTTACGGGCGGGTTGAAACAGCAGGCCATGACCAGCTCTTCTTCCGCGCGCAGCGTGTGGTGATCGTGTTTGTTGAGCGCATACATCACGCCCGGCTTGATCTCATGCGTCTCGCCGGTGGCGAGGTCGGTGATCGATCCCTTGCCCGAGATGCAATAGACGCTTTCGAAGTGGTGCTTGTAGTGGAACGTGTGCTCCGAGCCCGTTTCGAGCGTCGTGATGTGGAAGGAAAAGCCCATTCCATCATCGGCAAGCAACATCCGGACCGAGGTCCAGCGCGCGTCAGCCACTTCCTTGTCGGTGTTTTTCAGTTCGTTGAAGTCGCGAATAAGCATGTCTGTCACTCCGCAGCGATTTTGTGATTGTCGGCAAGCGCGTCGCGGGTCGCATCCAGGAGGATGTTGAGCCCCCGCTCCAGCACATCGTTCGGGATGGTGAGCGCGGCGAGGACCTTGACCACCTCGTCCTCGGCACCCGAGGTTTCGATGATCAGACCTTTCTTGAAGGCCCGCGCGCAGATGTCGGAGGCAAGCTCGCCCGAGCCGACGTCCACGCCCTGCATGAAGCCGCGTCCCTTGAGCCGCGCACCCGGGATCAGCTTGGCGACTTCGGACAGCTTCTTATGCAGGGTCTCCGATTTCTCGGCGATCATGCCTTCCATGGCGACCTTGTCGGCCCAGAATTTCTCGAGCGCCACGCGGGCAGTCACGAAGGCATGGGTATTGCCCCGGAAGGTGCCGTTGTGCTCGGCCGGTTTCCAGATGTCGTGCTCGCCCTTGATGAGCAGGCAGGCAAAGGGAAGCCCGAAGCCAGAGAGCGATTTCGCCTGGGTGATCATGTCGGGCTCGATGTCCATATCCTCGACACCGAAGTATTTGCCGGTGCGGCCGATGCCCGCCTGTATGTCGTCCACGATGATCATCGCACCATGTTCACGGGCGAGTTTCGCGACACCTTCGATCCATTCGCGCGAGGCGGCATTGAGGCCCCCCTCGCCCTGCACGGGTTCAAAGATGAAAGCCGCCGGCGCGTCCATGCCGGAGGACGAGTTGGTCAGCATCTGTTCGATGATCGCGAGCGTGTCGACGTCGTCGCCGAATGCACCGTCATAGGGCAAATGCGTCACGTCGGTGAGCGAGCCGGTGCCCGCTCCGCCGCGCTTGCCGGCATTGCCAGTCAGGGCAAGTGCGCCCATCGTCATACCGTGAAACGCGTTGGTGAAGGCCACGACGTTGCGCCGACCCGTCACCTTGCGGGCGAGTTTGATAGCGGCTTCAACGGCGTTGGTGCCGGTGGGGCCAGTCATCATGATCTTGTAGTCGTCCATGCCGCGCGGCTTGAGGATGATCTCCTCGAAGGCCTTGAGGAACTTGGCCTTTTCCTCGGTAAACATGTCCAGACCATGCGCGATGCCGTCCGACGTGATGTGGTCGACAAGCGCCGCCTTCATGTCGGGGTCGTTATGGCCATAGTTGAGCGACGAGCAGCCCGCGAGGAAGTCGATGTAGTCGCGGCCGTTCGTGTCGGTCATGATGGACCCCTGCGCAGAGGCAAAGGTGGTGTCGAAGCTCCGGCAGTAAGAGCGGGCTTCGCTCTCACGGCGGGCAAAAACGGGGTCGTTGACGGACTTCTGGGTCGTCATGAGAATTCTCCAGTGATGTGAAAGGGACGTGCGGCGCGGCGCGAATTACGCGGCGGCGGCCAGCGGTTCCGGCAGCGTGATCGTCACCATATGTTCGGTGTCGTGACGTCCGCCGAAATGGTCGTCCTCGTGATAATGCGGATCGTCGGTCAACTCGCCACCGTGACGGCGGGCGAATTTCCGAAACAGCGCCCAGGAGGCGTCGTTATCCTCGGTGATCGTGGTCTTCATGCGGTCCACGTCGATGCATTCCTCGCGCTCCATGATCTCGTCGAGCATCTTGCCCGCGAGCCCCAGACCGCGTGCCTTTTCGCCAACGGCAACCTGCCAGACGAACAGCGTGTCTTCATTCGGGACGATGTAGCCGGAGATCCAGCCGACAACTTCACCGTCTTTCTCAGCCACGACACAGGTGTCGCGGAAATGGTCGCATTGCAGAAGATTGCAGTAGACAGAGTTTTCATCGAGCGGCTTGCACGCGCGCACGAGGTCCCAGATTGCGGCCCCGTCCTCGCTCACCGGCTTGCGCAGGGTGAGAGCGTCGGATCGGGGCGATCCGGTTCGGTCGGTGGAATGCATGAAGTCATTCATGTCTTTCATGGGTCAGTGCCTCCAAAGTTCCTTCGCAAACTAAACTAATGGATCGGCCATAATGTTTCAACCGTCTAAGGAAAATTCTGGAGAAACCCATGAATATCTGGCCTTTTTGCTTTGATAGGCTTCAGATAAGCACCGCATAACCTTTACTTATCTAATCTTTCGCCTATCTAAGGATCATGATTGATTCACTGCTCACCCTTGTGGCACCTATGCCGAAAGAGGGGAAAACCATGGACCGGACCGATGTCAGTCTGATCGCGCTGCGCCGTATCCTGCGCGCGACCGAGCTTTACGGGAAAGAGCTTGCCCAGGCGGCGGGTCTTTCCGCGCCGCAGTTGCGTGTGCTCCAGATTGCCGGGGAAGCGGGCTCTGCGACCCCTTCGGCCATTGCCGCGCGCATGGGGGTGAGCCAGGCGACGATCACGACACTCGTCGACAAGCTCGTCGCGAAGGCGCTCGTGTCCCGCGAGCAGTCCCAACGTGACCGGCGGCAGACGAACGTCACGGTCACGGCCGCCGGGCAAGCGGTGCTCGACGAGGCGCCGGACGCGCTTCAACAGCGGTATGTGCGCAAGTTCGAGGCCCTGGAAGACTGGGAGCAGGCGCAGATCATCGCCGCGCTCGAACGCGTGGCGGCGATGCTCGACGCAAGGGATATCGACGCGGCACCGGTTCTGCACCACGGCGATCTCAAGCACCACAAGCATTGAGGATAGGTTCTGGCCGCGGGCGGCACGATCCAGTTGGATCAGTGCTCCCGCCCACGGTGAAAGCCGTTGCGTGCCGCCGAACCCGCGTTCAGCCCGGACATGAAGGCCGCAGCGATTCCGCCCGCTTCCTCCAGCCCGCTCTTGTGACGGGGCGGCGTCGCCATCGCAGCGGCGACGTAGGGATCGCGCATCGGCACGCGGGGCCGCCGGATCGCAAAGGCGAATGCGATGAGTGCGAGGCCGGTATAGGCCCCGCCAATGACCAGAGCGGCCGTCAGCGTATCGGTCGCCTGAACCAAGCCGATCCAGGCCGCTACCGTCAGGAACGCGAGCCCCACCATCAACAGCAAAGCGCCCGCCAGGCTGAACGCGGCTCTGCGTGCAGCCAGACGAGCCTTCATTTCGATCGCGCCGAACAACAACGGCTTACTTCCGCGCGAAAAGGAGACCGGCGAGGAATCCGACGCCGGCTGCGATGCCGACGGCCGCAGCGGGATTCTCGCGCACCTGCGCTTCGGCCTGTCCGTAATACTCACGGGCCTGTGCGCCGGCTGCGTGGGCCGTCGAATAGGCGCTCTCCTTGGCCGTGTTGGCGGCTTTCGACGCACGCGCACGGGCTTCAGTTCCGGCCTCGCGGCCAAGTTTTCCAAGGGTGGCGGTCAGCTCCGAAACATCCGATTTCAACGCGGCGATCTGGGCCTCGAGCTCCTTGACGCTCTTGTCCATGCCGTTCGAGGGCTTCGCAGTTTGGGTGGCGGTTGCCATGTAGAAACTCCTTAAGGTGTCTGTCCTTTGGCCATAAACGCAATCCCCCGCGCGGCTGTTCCGAAGCGCCCGAGATTCTTTTTGGCGGAACATTTCCATGCCGCAGGCGGTTTTCTTCTCAATCACCGTGCCCGTGCGGCACATCGCAAATCGAAGGAGAATACCCATGCTTGGTTGGGCTCTTACATTCCTCGTCATCGCGCTTGTCGCGGCGCTGTTCGGCTTCGGCGGCATCGCATCGGCTTCGGCCGGCATCGCGCAGATCCTGTTCTTCGTGTTCCTGGTGCTCTTCGTGGTCACCCTCGTGGCACGGGCCGTTCGTGGCCGTAACATCTGACGAGACGCTCAAAGAGAATGAGTTAAGGGGCGCCGAATGTACCTCGGGCGCCCCTTTTTCGTGTCTGCGGTCAGCGCACAAGAAAACGCGGGACCGATGGCCCCGCGCTTCTTTCGATCGTGCACCTTAGATCGAAGAGTTAGATCTCCAGCGTTTCCGTTGAAGAGAAGAACATCGCCTGGCTCACGGCCGAGCGCACCTGGTCCTCGGAATAGGGCTTGGTGATCACGAATGCCGGTTCCGGGCGTTCGCCGGTCAAAAGTCGTTCCGGGAAAGCGGTAATGAAGATGACCGGCACGTCGCCCGCCGACTTCAGGATCGCGTTCACGGCGTCGATCCCCGAGGATCCGTCGGCAAGCTGGATGTCCGACAGGATCATGTCGGGCTTTTCCTTGCCGGCCAAGTCGACGGCACCGCGTTCCGTGCGGGCGACTCCGGTGATCGCATGGCCCATGTCGGCCACGATATCCTGGAGGTCCATCGCGATGATCGCCTCGTCCTCGATGATGAGGATCCGGCCCTTCACGCTGTCTTCCATCTCGCGACGCGCGATCTTGATCAGCTCGGTCACTTCGACCTCGTCGACCTGCATGATCGCGGCGATATCGGAAACGCTGAACTCTTCGACCGTGTGCAGAAGCAACGCTTCGCGGGTGTTGGTGGTCAGCCGCGCCAGATGGGTTTGAGCGCGCTCGCGTATGCCGTTTTCTTCGGTCGCGACGGGCGAGCCGGAGCTCGTCCAGATCTGGTTGAAGGCGCGAAACAGCGCCACCTTGTGATCGAGCCCCATCTCGAACACCGAGCGGTCTTCGAGCAGCGCCTCGAGCGTGGCGGCAGCATATGTATCTCCGGTGGTCTGACTGCCCGTCAGCGCACGCGCATAGCGGCGAAGATACGGCAAGAGCGATGCGATCTTCACCGACAGGTATTCTTGTTCGTTGTCCGGCATTCCGTCCATCCCTGAAAGGCCCCTACTTTTTTTGGTCTTCACGGGAACCGAACGTCGCCCATGGCGTTAGGTTCCAAACTGCGCAAAAAAAATGTGCCGAGCCATCGGCCAGACATTGGACGGGACGAGCCGGGAATGACAAAGCAAAAAGACGACGATCGACTGCAGAGGCAGATAGACGACAACCTTCGGAAAGTGTTTCAAAGCAAGTTGGACGAAGACGTGCCGGACAAGTTTCTGGACCTTCTCGCCAAGTTGAAGGAGCAGGATGCCGGGGGTTCGGCCCATGGCAAATGACAAGGCGTTCGACGATCCCCGAGAGGCTGTGGTAGAGCATCTGCCCGCCATGCGTGCCTTTGCCGCGAGCCTGACGCGCAATTCCGCCGCCGCCGACGATCTGGTGCAGGACACCATCGTGAAGGCGTGGAAGAACTTCGACAAGTTCAAGCCCGGAACCAACCTGCGGGCTTGGCTTTTCACCATTCTTCGCAACACCTTCTATTCCGACCTGCGCAAGAAACGCCGCGAGGTGGAGGATGTCGATGGCGTGATGGCCGGGACGCTTTCCGAAAAACCGGCGCACGACGGTCGATTGGCCTTCGCCGATTTCGAGAAGGTCTTCTCCGAACTGCCCGTCGAACAGCGCGAAGCGCTGATCCTTGTTGGCGCCTCCGGCATGTCCTATGAGGAAGCCGCCGAAACCTGCGGCGTGGCCATCGGCACGATCAAGAGCCGCATCAACCGGGGTCGGTCGCGTCTGGCCGAGTTGCTGGAACTGGGCGACGAAGATGGAATCGAGATCACGGATCGGGCCACCATGGCCGTGATCAATGCGGGTCTTCAGGTGAGGAAATCCGGCACTTGATTACAACGCTTCGCGAGCGGAGTAGAACCCTCACCTTCCGGATTGCGGCCCTGCTGGCGCTTGCGCTCCTGCCGGTCGGCCTGATCTCCGTCGCCACGACCTATCAGCTCCTCAACAGGACCGAAGAGGACCTTGCCGACACGCTTCTGGCGCTGACGTCGGATGCGGCCGCCGAGCCGGAGGCTGCCATCCGCACGGCCACCGGCGTCGCGAAGACGCTGGTCTCGCTCATTCCGGTCCTGCGGGCAGAAGGCTGGCCCTGCGAGGGGCCCCTGGCCTCGCTCCTGCGCGACACGCCGGAATTGTCCCTGATCGCCTATGTCCAGGCCGATGGCACCGTGGCCTGTGCCTCCGGCGGGCAGGGCAACGACCTGACTGGCCGCCCCCTGCACGAGGAGTTCATCGAACGTCCCGGCCCGCGCGTGAAGTTCAACCTCGCGCCCTCGATCAGCCAGACTCCGGTCATCATCGTGTCGCTTCCCGTCATCACCGACGGGGAATACGATGGCTACGTCAGCGCCTCCATCCCGCACCGCAAACTGACACCCATCGACGACACGGCGACCGAAGGTCGCCCCCTCGAGCTCATCACCTTCAACGCCGAGGGCGACGTGCTGACGGCGTCTTCAGGCATGGACGACGTAGAGCAGCATATCCCGCTGAATCGTGCGTTGGCGGCGCTGGCCGGCACGGACGAAGTGACATTCGCCGGCGAAACCGCCTCGGGCGAGCCACGCCTGTTCGCTGTCGTGCCCATCGTCCCCGGGCAGGTTTTTGCCCTCGGCTCCTGGGAGTATCGGTCAGGCGCCACGATCGGCGGCGTCAGCTGGGGCACCTCGATGGTGTTCCCGCTCATCATGTGGATCGTCAGCCTCGTCGTCGCCTTCTACGCCGTGCAGCGCATGGTCATCAAACCGACCCGTAACCTTCGCGCACGGATGCTCGCCTTCATGCGGTCGCGCAAGCTGGTCGAGCCCAAGGCCGATCCGACCGTGCCCGCCGAAATCCGGGACATGGAAGAAACCTGGATGCGTCTGGCCGAGAACATCCTCCATGACGAGGCGGAGCTTTACGACACGATCCACCAGCGCACCGTCCTGTTGAAGGAGGTCCATCACCGGGTGAAGAACAACCTGCAGCTCATCGTGTCCATCGTGGGCATGAAGATGCGCAAGTCGAACTCGCCCACGATCAAGAACGCGCTCGCCGACATCCAGCAGCGGGTCATGTCTATCGCCCGCGTGCACCAGAACCTTTACGAGACATCGACCGCAGAACGGGTTCGCGCCAACGAGTTGCTCGACGCCATCGTGCACCAGATCCTCGCTTCCGCGACGACGGGCGACGAAAGCATCGAGACCGAGTTCCACTTCGACGAATGCGTGGTCTACCCGGATCAGGCCGTGCCTCTGTCTCTCGCCGTGTCCGAGCTCGTGACCAACGCCCTGAAGCATCTCGGCCGCCCCGAGACCGGCGGCCCGCCGCGGCTGACCGTTCGGCTGGCCTGCGAGGCGGGCGGCGACAAGGGTGTCGTGACCGTGTGCAACACCCTCGGCACCCCCTTCGGCGAGGGCGCGGGCGAGGAAAGCACCGGGCTTGGCGAACAGCTCGTGCGCGCGTTTGCAAGCCAGATGGAAGCCAAGGTCACGCGGCTCGAAGAGGACGGGGAATACCACGTTCAGATCGAGTTCCCGATCCAGGCCTTCGACGACGAGATCGTGCCGTCGGATCACACTCACCCCATCGTCGCCCGCGCATAAGCGGGAACCCCCACGAGGGACTCGACGTTTCTCTTTCACAACCCATGAGGTGAAAGGAGAACGTTATGAATTGGGACCAAGTCCAAGGTCAATGGAAACAGGTCAAAGGTGAAGCACAGAGCCAGTGGGGCAAGCTCACCAACGATGAGCTCGACGAAATCGCGGGCGACCGCGAGAAGCTCGAAGGCAAGATCCAGGAACGCTACGGCAAATCCAAGGAAGAAGCCCGCCACGAAGTCGACAACTGGTTGAGCCGCCACTGATCGCGCCAAGACAGACGAGCGCCCGTCGGAGTAATCCGGCGGGCGCTTTTTTTGTTTGAGCGCAGGATGGCGACGCAAAGAAAAACCCCGCCTCACGAAGAGACGGGGCAAGGTGCACCTGTTGTCTTGAAGGATCAGGACGGGCAGGCTGCCACGTAACGGCGACCGGCAGCGTCGCGGTAGTAGCAATCGTTCTGGCTGTCGGCCACGCGGCCGATGAGGTTGCCGGCGACGGCACCCGTCGCACCACCGATAAGCGCACCGCCCACGGAGCCGGAGGTCAGACCCCCGATGGCCGCGCCGGTAGCGGCACCGGCAAGCGTCGCCTGCGTCTGGTTCTGCGTTTCACAGCCAGCGACGGCAAATGCGGACGCAATGGCAATGGCAAAGAGGGGGGCTTTCATGTCTGTCTCCTTCGTTCACGGAATCTTTGTCCTATGAGGTAATCTCGCATCTCACAAAAATGTTCCCGAATTTCTTGGGCTTGCTGCGAAATCACCCCCTGCAAGGGAACCATCCAACGATTCAGCGTGTTGAGGCAAGGGTTCAAATCATGCTCGATACACTCATAGCCGAATTCTCGCCGACGACTCAGATGCCTTTGGGCATCATTGCGCTCCGTATTCTGGGCGCACTTGTGCTCTGTGGGGCGATCGGCTTCGAACGCGAGTCCCGCGACCGTCCGGCGGGGCTGCGCACCCATATGCTCGTCGGTTTGGCGGCGGCGGTCTACTGCATCCTGACGCTCGAATTGATGGCCCAAGGCGACAACACCGTGGACACAGCACGCTACGATCCGATCCGTGTGATCGAAGCTGTCACCTCGGGCGTTGCCTTCCTCGCGGCCGGTATGATCGTCTTTTCTCAGGGCAAGGTCCACGGCCTCACCACCGGGGCGAGCCTCTGGCTCGTCGCGGCGGTAGGCGTGGCCTGCGGCCTCGGGCTATGGGATGTAGCGATCCTGACCGCCGTGCCGGCGCTGATCGTCATCCGGTTTCTGGGCGCAGTCGAACGCCGCTGGTCCAAGGACGAGGACCCGGTGTAGGCCGGGCCCCGGGACTTACCAGCTCCCGGTGTTCTCCATGCTGGCCCAAGGCTCCTGTTTCGGAAGCGGATCGCCCTCTTGCAGAAGCTCGATCGAGATGTTGTCCGGCGACTTGACGAAGGCCATGTTCCCGTCGCGCGGCGGCCGGTTGATCGTGACCCCGGCATCCATCAGCCGCTGGCAGGTGTCATAGATGTTGTCGACCTTGTAGGCGAGATGACCCCAGGCACGGGCCGTGTCGAGCTTTTCGTCCGAGTCCCAGTTATAGGTAAGCTCGAGCTCCGGCGCGTTGTGCGCCTTTGCATCCGCTTCGTCCTTCGGGGCGGCAAGGAAGATCAGGGTGAACTTGCCTTCCGGCACTTCTTTGCGCCGGGTTTCGACAAGTCCCATCTTGCCCACCCAGAAGTCGAGACTTTCGTCGATGTCGGTGACGCGGATCATGGTGTGGAGGTAGCGCATGGGGGCTCCTGCTGTTTATGGTTGGCTGGCTAGGAACCTATGCACTGCCGCCGGGAAGTGAAGGGCAAAGCGGACGTTCATCGCCGCCCCTAGACGTCTATCGACCGCGCGATCAGTTCCTTCATGATCTCATTGGTGCCGCCATAAATCCGCTGCACCCGCGCATCGGCATAGGCGCGCGCGATGGGGTATTCCATCATGAAGCCGTAACCGCCGAAGAGTTGCAGGCAGTCGTCCATGACCTGCCCCTGCACCTCGGACCCATAATATTTCGCCATGCTTGCCGTGGCCGCGTCGAGCTCGCCCTTGACCAGCCGCGCGGTGCAGTCGTTGACGAAGGATCGCAGCACTTCGGCCTTTGTCTTGCATTCCGCGAGCTTGAAGCGCGTGTTCTGGAAATCCATGACGCGCTGGCCGAAGGCTTTGCGCTCCTGCACGTATTTCACCGTCTCTTCGATGGCGAAGTCGACCGCGCCCAGCGCCTGAATGGCGATCAGCAGCCGTTCCCACGGGAGTTGCTTCATCAGTTGGTAGAACCCCTGCCCCTCTTCCGTCCCGATGAGGTTCGAGGTCGGCACGCGCACGTCCTCGTAGAAAAGCTCCGCCGTGTCATTGGCCTTCATGCCCAGTTTTTCGAGGTTGCGCCCGCGCCGGAAACCCTCGGCTTCCTTCGGCTCGACCGCGATCAGCGAGATGGACTTCGCGCCTTTTTCCTTCGACGTCTTCGCCACCGTGATCACCAGATCGGCCGTCTGCCCGTTGGTGATGAATATCTTCGACCCGTTGATCTTGTAGTGGTTGCCATCCTTCTCGGCGAAGGTGCGCACGCTTTGCAGGTCGGACCCGGTGCCCGGTTCGGTCATCGCGATGGCGCCGACGATGTCGCCAGAGACGAGCCCCGGCAACCAGCGGGCCTTCTGTTCCTGCGATCCATAGGCGGTGATGTAATGCGCCACGATCGACTGGATGCCGTAGCCCCAGCCCATGTCGCCGCGCCGGGTCTGTTCGTAAAGGAGCACTGCGTCGAAGCCGTAGTCACCCCCAACGCCGCCATGTTCTTCGGGGATCGACCCGCCCATGAGGCCCGCCTCGCCCGCCGCGCGCCAGAAGTCGCGGTCGACGACGCCGGCCTTCACCCATTTCTCGATGTTGGGCACCATCGCGTCGTCAAGAAATTTGCCTGCCATGTCGGCGAACATGCGGTGTTCGTCCGTGGCCCAGGTGGCGGTCGGTGTGAAAAGGCTCATGTTCGGTCCTCCCGTGGTTTGTCGGAAGGATAACGCGCGGGGCGCTCAGGTCACGCGTGACGTGAGATCAGTCCGGATCACGCGGACCCAGATGCCTGTCGCCGCGCGACCTGGCGAGCGCGATCTGGCGCTGGCGTTCCCGAAATCGCTCGCGCCGATCCGCGTCGTAGTCGCCCGCGCAAAGGTGACAGGACACTCCTTCCTCATACTCCGGCCCCGCCTTGTCCTCGGGCAGGATCGGGCGGCGACACGCATGGCACATCTCGTGCGGCCCTTCGACAAGGCCGTGGCCCACGCTCACCCGTCCGTCGAAGACAAAGCACTCGCCCTGCCAGAGGCTTTCCTCGGCGGGTATTTCTTCCAGATACTTGAGGATGCCGCCCTTTAGGTGGAACACATCCTCGACCCCTTGCCCGAGCAGATAATTCGTCGATTTCTCGCAGCGGATGCCGCCGGTGCAGAACATCGCGACGCGCTTGTTGTGGAACCGCTCGCGGTTTTCCTCCCACCACGCGGGAAACTCGCGAAAGCTCGTCGTATGCGGATCGACGGCACCCTCGAAAGTGCCGATGGCGACCTCATAGTCGTTGCGCGTGTCGATCACCACGACGTCGTCCTGCCGGATGAGGTCGTTCCACTCCTCGGGCGTGCAGTAGTGCCCGGTGCCCGCGCGGGGATCGACGTCGGGCTGGCCCATGGTCACGATCTCGCGCTTGAGCCGCACCTTCATGCGGCCGAAAGGCTGCTCCTGCGCCGTCGAGAGCTTGTAATCGAGATCCGCACAACCCGGCAGGGCGCGAATATAGGCAATCAGCCTGTCGATGGCCTCGGCACTGCCCGCGACGGTGCCGTTGATCCCCTCGGGGGCCAGGAGCAGGGAGCCGGTGATCCCCTGACCACAGCACAGCGCCGCCAGCGGCTTCTGGATCGCGGGCAGGTCGTCGAAGGGCGTGAAGTGGTAAAGGGCGCAGACGGTGAACATGGGCGGGGGATTACGCCCCCCGCCCTCTTCAATCAAGCGTCAGTAGCGATAGCCGCGATGCAGCCCGACCCGCGCTTCGAGCGAGCGCCACAGCCGGTCAAAAGCCTCGCGGCTCTCCATCGCGGTGCCCGAGATATAGAGGTTGCCCTCGATATGCCTGATCTCGAGCACGCGGTCGCCCGCCATGGTGCGCGGCTTGATCTCGGAAATTCCCTTGTAGGTAAGGCGGAGCAGCGCCGGATCGTCGCAGCGCGCAGGCGCGACGATGGCCTCCGTATCCAGACGGATCGGCGCGTTCACCGCACCGGGCCGCAGGATCAGGCGCAATTGGTCCGCCCCAAGCGCCGCCGCGACAAGCGCCAGCGCGGCAAGGAAGGCTGTCGTTCCCACTTGGCCCAGGTCCACCCACAGGATCCGCAGGGACCCGTCATGAGAAACGGCCATGTAGCCAAGTCCAAGCGCCGCAACGGCGAAAAGCCCCCCAAGCGTGGACCCCTTTGCGGTGGTCAACGTGTAGTCGTATGTTTCGGGTGTCATGATGTCCTCGTGGCAGTGCCCGCACGATGGTCCGGGAATGGGGCTGGATTTTGGCTCAGCTGGTGCATTCTCTTGATTTCGCTCCGGACTTGCCCACATCGAAGACACAATGGGAGGGACCATGTTTCGCATTCTGATCCTGATCGTCGCCGGACTGGCGACACCCCTCGCGGCACAGACCGCCACCGACACCCGCGTGCCGGAAAGCCGGATGGACATGCAGATGTCTTTTGCCCCGGTGGTCGAGGCGACTGCCTCGGCCGTGGTCAACATCTATGCCTCGCGCACGCTCGAGCAGCGCTCGCCGTTTCAGGACGACCCCTTCTTCTCGCAATTCTTCAAGGATTTCGTGCTGGGTCCCCGGGAGCAGAATTCGCTCGGCTCCGGGGTGATCCTTGGCGAAGGGCTCGTGGTTACGAACTTCCATGTGGTGGGCAATGCCGACGACATCCGCGTCGTCCTCGCCGACCGGCGCGAATATGCCGGGACCATGGTGCTCGCCGACGAATTCGCTGACCTCGCGGTGATCCGGCTCGAGAACGCGCCGGACCTGCCCGCGCTCGAATTTGCCGACAGTGACGGGCTCCGGGTCGGTGACCTGGTGCTGGCCATCGGGAACCCCTTCGGCGTGGGCCAGACGGTGTCCTCCGGCATCGTGTCGGGCCTTGCCCGCAGCGGTCAGGGGGGTGGCGCGATGATGCAGGGCGGGCGCTATTTCATCCAGACCGACGCGCCGATCAATCCCGGGAACTCGGGCGGCGCGCTGGTCGACATGGAAGGTCGCCTCGTCGGCATCAACACCCAGATCGTGACGCGATCGGGCGGGTCGAACGGCATCGGCTTCGCGATCCCCGCCGCCCTCGTGAAACAGGTCGTGGATCAGGCCGCCGCCGGCAACGACCGCTTCACCCGACCCTATTCCGGGGTCGAGGTGCAGGTGGTCGACGCCGCCATGGCCGAGGCGCTGGGGCTTGACCGGCCCATGGGTGTGATCCTCCGCCGTCTCGCCGACGACAGCCCCTTCGCCGAGGCGGGGCTTGTCCCCGGCGACGTGATCGTGGCGATCGAGGATCAGCCGGTGAACGCGGCGGCCGAGCTCGACTTCCGCCTGGCCACCCATCCCCTCGGCGAAAGCGTCGCGGTGCGTTACGTCTCGGGCGGATCCTGGCAAGGCACCGAAGTGGCGCTCGTGCCCGCACCCGAAGGACCGGAACTCGACCTCGTCACCATCGCGGCGCCCGGTCCGTTCCAGGGGCTGACCGTCGCCCCGATGAGCCCGGAAATCGGCGCAGCGACCCGCAATCCCTATGTCACCGAAGGGCTTTTTGTCGTGGAGGTCGAAGGACGCGCGGCCCGCACCGGGTTTCAGCGCGGCGACGTCATCCTCACGGTGAACCGCATCGGTGTTCGCACCGCGGCCGACCTGGAAGCCGTTGTCACCGGGCAATCGGGCTGGTGGCGGGTGGATTACCTGCGCGGCAACCGGCAGGTCACCGCGCGCTTCAACGGCTGAGGCCCGTCATGGACGCGCTCATCGTCATCGACGTGCAGAACGATTTCTGCCCCGGCGGCGCGCTCGCCGTGGCGGGAGGGGACGAGGTCGTGCCCTACATCAATCGGATGCTGCCGCAGTTTCCGATCCGGGTCTTCACGCAGGACTGGCACCCCGCCGGGCATTCGAGCTTCGCCTCCTCCCACCCCGGGCGTGCCCCTTTTTCAGTCCTCGAAATGTCCTACGGGCCGCAGGTGCTCTGGCCCGATCACTGCCTTCAGGGCAGCACGGGGGCGGAGTTCCACGCAGCTCTGGACCGTGATCCCGCCGATCTCATCCTGCGCAAGGGGTTTCGCAGGGAGATCGACAGCTACTCGGCCTTTTCCGAGAACGACCATCAGACGCCGACAGGGCTTGAAGGCTACCTGAGGACACGCGGCGCGACCCGGCTGACCCTGGTGGGTCTCGCCACGGACTACTGCGTCGCATGGTCGGCCCTCGATGCGGTGCGACTTGGGTTCGAGGTCGAAGTGAAGTTGTCGGCCTGCCGCGCCATCGACCTCGACGGCTCGCTCGACGGGGCGCTGGAGGACATGCGGGCGGCGGGGGTCACGCTGAGCTAGGTTGTGGTCGGGCAATTGGCGCGGGTTTCAGGGGCGGGCCGCATTAGGCGCAAGAGGTGTTTCAGGATTCCGGAATTCTAGAATCCTGGATTCCTTAAAACCAGAGCGAAATCAGGCCCTTATGAGACCCCGCCCCCTGCCAAAGGTTAACAGTCCAACCCCAAGCAAAGGAACGCTTTAGCGGAAGAAGTCCCTGATGATCCGCTCGTAGATCCGCGCGAGCTGTTCGATCTGGACGATCTCGACCCGTTCGTCGACCTGGTGCATGGTCTTTCCGACCAGCCCGAATTCGACCACCGGGCAGTGGTCCTTGACGAAGCGCGCGTCCGAGGTTCCGCCGCTCGTCGACATTTCCGGCCGCCGCCCCGTCTCGACCTCGACGGCCGCGGCGACGAGGTCCGACAGGGCACCGGGCGGGGTGAGGAAGCTTTCGCCCGAAACCTTCACCGTCATGGAAATTCCGATCCCGGTCTGTGCTGCCACCTCGTCGGCCATCTCTTCGAGCCAACGGGTCAACCCGGAAGAGGTATGCGCGTCGTTGAAGCGGATGTTCACCGTGGCGCGGGCCTCGGCCGGGATCACATTGGTCGCGGGATTGCCCACGTCCATCGTCGTGACGGCCAGGGTCGAGGCGTCGAAATGATCGGTACCGTCGTCCAGCACATGGGTATCGAGCAGCGCGACCAGCCGGGCGAGCGCGGGCACCGGGTTCTTGGCCCGGTGCGGATAGGCTGCGTGCCCCTGCACGCCGCGCGCAGTGAAGAAGGCGGTCATCGACCCGCGTCGCCCGATCTTCATCATGTCGCCCATGACCTCGGGACAGGTCGGCTCGCCCACGATGCAGGCGTCCATCGCTTCGCCGTTGGCCGCCATCCAGTCGAGCAGCGCCACGGTCCCGTCCGTGGCATCGCCCTCCTCATCGCCCGTGATGGCCAGCACAAGGGCCCCGTCCTCGGGCAGATCGGCCGCCGCGGCCGCTGCGACCCAGGCCGCCACGCCGGACTTCATGTCGGTCGCGCCCCGGCCCCAGAGCATCCCGTCCCGCTCTTCCGCACCAAAGGGCTGCACCGTCCAGGCGCCCGTGTCCCCGACCGGCACGACATCGGTATGGCCGTTGAAACCCAGCGTCCTTCCCGCGCCCTTGGGGCCCTTGCGCGCGAAGAGGTTCGCGATCCCGCCCCGGTCGACGCGGGTGCAGGCAAAGCCCGCCTGCTCGAGCACCTCCGCCAGATAGACGAGCGCCCCGCCTTCTTCCGGCGTAACCGAAGGGCATTCGATCAACCGTCTGGTGATCTCGACAGCGTGACGTTCGACCATGGGGTTTTCTCCTTGCGCCCGCGATACTTACCGTCCCCTGTCCGAAGGCGCAAATGTTGCAGGCCTGCGACAGGGTCTTCTCCCTGCGCAGCGAAAATGAACAAGTCCGTTAACAGGTTGCCCATTTTGCCCCATAGTCGGCTCATAACAAATCCCGAGGCAGGGGTGCGGTCCATCTAGACGCGGCAAAAGCGGGGACCACCGAGCGGACTTTCAGGACAAGCGGGCACTGTGCCCGGCTGAACCGTCTCTGCCGTCCGGGGCAAGGGGCAGAGCGTATGGCGACGGGACAGGAACTCCCGATCAACACGGGCGCGTCGGCGTTGCAGATGGCGAACACCATCTTCGGCGAGGGCGTCACGGTCGTATCGGCGACCTATACCGGGGACAATCGGTCCTCCGGCATCTATTCCAACGGCGACACCGTCTCGCCCGAGATCACGCCGGCGGACAGCGGCGTTCTGCTCTCGACAGGCAACCTTGCCGATTTCACTCAACGCAACGGCGACCCGAATCGATCCGCCTCGACGTCGACCGATACCTCGGGCCAGAACAACAACGCGCTCTTCAACGCGCTCGCGGGGGCCTCGACCTATGACGCGAGCTACATCACGGCGGACGTGATCCCGACAGGCGACACGATTTCGCTTCAGTTCGTGTTCTCGTCGGAAGAATACCCGGAATACGCGGGCTCGATCTACAACGACATCGTCGGCGTTTGGGTCAATGGCCAGCCCGCGACCATGACCATCGGGACCGGCAAGTCCTCGGTCGGCAACATCAACGGATCGTCGAACGAGAACCTCTACGTCTCCAATACCGGTGACCAATACAACACCGAGATGGACGGGTTCACCGTCACCATGACCGTGAAGATGTCGGTCATTCCCAATGTGGTGAACACGATCCGTATCGGCATCGCCGACGTGGGCGACGCGAGCTACGATTCCACCCTGCTCATCGCCGCGGAGTCCGGGCAATCGGCCGTGATCGCGCATGACGATGAACTGTCCATCGGGCTGGGCGGGACCAAAACCATCGACGTCCTGTCCAACGACGACGGCCCGGGCAGTTCGACGTTGACGATCACCCATGTCAACGGAATCGCCGTGGTCGCGGGCGATACCGTCACCCTGACCACCGGTCAGCAGGTGACGCTGAACCCGAACGGCACCTTCACGGTCGTGAACGGCACCGACATCGAGTCGGTGAACTTTTCCTACACGGTCGCCTCCGGCGGTGGCGCCGGCGCGTCCGACAGCGCCTTCGTCACGATCAACTCGATCCCCTGCTTCGTCGCGGGCACGCGCATCGACACCCCCTCGGGCGCGGTGCCGGTTGAAAGCCTCAGCCCCGGCGATCTCGTGCTCACCCTTGATCAGGGACCGCAGCCGGTGCGCTGGATCGGCATGCGGCGGGTCGCGGCCACGGGACTGTTCGCCCCCATCGAAATTCGCGCCAACACCTTCGGCACCCATGGCACGCTGCGCCTGTCGCCGCTTCACCGGGTCCTCATCCGCGACGGGATGGCCGAACTTCTCTTCGGCGAGCCTGAAGTGCTGATCGCCGCGAAGAACCTCGTCAACGACCGCAGCGTGCGCCGGGTCGAAGGCGGTGATGTGGACTATGTCCATGTACTCTTCGACCGGCATCAGGTGATCTATTCTGAAGGGCTCGCGACCGAGAGCTTCCTGCCCGGTCCGCATATCATCGGTGGCTTCGAAGCAGAGATCGCCGCCGAGATCCTGTCTCTGTTCCCTGAGCTCGACCCCGTGACGGGAACCGGTTTTCCGGCGGCGGCCCGCAAGATGCTCAAGGGTTACGAAGCGCGGCTTCTCCTGCCGCAGGGGGCCGCGGCATGAGCTGGATTGGATTGACCGACCTCAAGCGCGCCCATTTCAACCCTGCGGGGATCGGCACGCCCAAGTCCGAAGCAGTCAAGGAAGAGCTGCCGAACGCGATCCTCGCCGAAGGCACGCTGATCGTCGAAACCCGCTTTCTCGCCACCGAAGACACGCCGCAAGAGGTCCTGCGCTTCGCCCGTCACCGCGAATGGAAGCGGGAGTTGTCACTTACCCTTCATGCCTCGGGCAAGTTCGAGGTCGAGGCGGTGCAAGGCCGGTCCCGCATTGATGCGTCCCTCGATTTCCCGGTGCCTCATCAGGATACGGGCGTCCGGCTTTACTACAGCTGGAACGGGCCCCAACGCTGGGCGCGTCTCGCGATCAAATTCATCGCCTCTGGCGAGTTCCACGTCGCTTACTTTGACGACCCGCTGCCGATGCCGGTGCTCGATGCCATGACGATCATGCGCAACGGGAACAAGTCGAAGACGTCCGAGGACTGCGTCTTCCTCGCAGTGTCGGACAAGGTCGAGCCGATCGGGCTTGGCGCCGGCATCTGCGAGGGCACGCCGGTCGAAACGCCCTCGGGCGCGGTGCCGATCGAGCGACTGAGGCTGGGCGACAGTGTCGTGACGGCGAGTTCGGGCGTCCAGCCGGTGCGCTGGATCACCAAGCGCACGGTCCCGGCGCTGGGGGCCTTCCGCCCCGTGCGCCTGCGCGCGCCCTTCTTCGGCCTCGAGAACGATCTCACGATGGCGCCCGACCACCGCATCCGGGTGGGCGGCGCCGAAGCGGAATACATGTTGGGCGAAGACGACGTCCTGCTTGAGACGCGGCGTCTTGTCGGCAGTCACGCCGCCTGCCCGGACGAACGCGCGAAGCTCGTGACCTATTACCAGGTGTTGCTCGACCAGCATGATTGCCTGCTGCATGACACGGTCTGGTCCGAGAGCCTTTTCGTTGGCCAGATCGCGCTCGACAAGACGCGACTTTCCGCCACCGCTCTGGCGCATCTTCCGGTCACCGCGCTGCCGATGCACCGCGTTTTTGCCCGCCATCGCCTTTCGGACCACGAGGCGCGCAGTCTGGCGATGGTCCTGCACCGCTAGACAGTTCCGGCACCCCCTGCCAAGGTGCCCCGTGAGTCCATTGGAGAACATTGATGCGTCGTTTCCTAGCCTTGGCCGTCTTGGCCCTGACCCTGCCCCTCGCGGCCTGCTTCGACGCCGATGTGACCGCGGATTTCACGGATCGCGAGGCCGTGCGCCTCGATGCGGTGATGACGATGGGGGCGGATGTCTATCAGATGGCCGCTTCCATGGGTGAAGATCCCTGCAAGGACGGCGTCGGGACCGTGAACGCCGACGGGTCCTATACCTGTGCGCAGTCCGACGTCCGCACGCTCGAGGCCCTGATGGCCGAAGTCGCCGATCCGAACAGCGATCTGGGCATGAGCGAAGGCGTGAGCATGGTAGAAACGCCCGAAGGCTATGTCCGGGTCAGCTTCGACCTTTCCGACATGACCGCGGACATGCCCAGCCCTGAAGAACGCGCCCAGATGGCGATGATGTTCGGCGACGCCTTCGTGGGCCACGCAATCACGATACGGGTGCGGGGCGAGGAGATCATCGAAACGAGCGGCGAGATCGTGGACGACGGCAAGACCGCCCAGCTTGTGATCCCGCTCGAGGACATGTTCTCGTCCGCCAATCCCGACGTGCCCGAGATGTTCGAAGTCGTGGTGCAGCCAGGCGGCTGATCCGCATATCCAGGCGCGATCAGTCCATCCCGAGCGCGACGTCCACCGCCTGCGGCAGATACGCGAGCGTCCGGCAGATCACGGTCGCGCCGCGGTATTCCTCGTCAGTCCCGTAGCCCCAGGTCACCGCGACGCTCGCCATCCCGTTGGCCCGCGCCGCGTCGAAATCGTGGTGCCGGTCCCCGACCATGACGCAGTCGGCAGGGTCCGCCCCGAGGGTGTCGAGCGCATAGGCCAGAAGCTCGGCCTTGTCGTTGCGGGTGCCGTCGAGCTCGGGGCCGAATTGCGCGGCAAGGTGGCGGTCGAGGCCGAATTTCTCGGTGATCCGGACCGCGAAATCATGCGGTTTCGCGGTAGCGAGACAGAGGCGATGCGACGCGGCGAGCCGGTCCAGAACGTCGTGAATGCCGTCGAAGGGCGCATTCTCGAAAAGCCCCACGGTGGAGAACCGTTCCCGGTAATGCGCCAGCGCGATGTCGGGTTCCGACACGCCGAGCCGGGCGAAACTGTCGATGAGAGCCGGACCGATGACCCATGTCAGTTCGTCCTCCTCGGGCGCGGGCAGGCCAAGGCGCTGAAGGGCGTGGATCACCGACCGTGTGATCCCCGGCTTCGGATCGGTGAGGGTGCCGTCGAGATCGAGAAAGACGGTGCTCATCCGAACCACGCCCAGCCCTGGTCTGCAGCGATGGCCGCGCCCGCAAGGACGAGAACGACGAGGACCGACGAGCCGAGCGAAATGCGGATGGACGTCGCGTAGTTCTCGCCTTCCCATTTTCGAGGGCGGATGCCCTTGAGCCAGAACACACCTTGCGTAGCGAGGTTGATGGCAGCGATATTGATGATGACCGTGGCGAAGGCGCGAAGTGCCTGCACATAGTTGCCGTTGCCGAACAGAAGCCCGAAGGCCGCCAGCGGCGGCAGGAGCGCGGCGGCGACCATCACTCCGACCAGACCCGAAGTCTGCCCGCCCGCGACCATGAGCGCCGCCGCGGCGCCGGATGCAAGAGGCAGGGCGACGGTCATCAGGGACAACTCGCCCGTGTAGTCGAGCAGCGACGACTCGCCGTTGAACGGAACGATGTAGGCCAGCGCGACGCCCGCGACGATGGCCACCAGCAGCCCCGCGCCAAGCGCCCGAAGCGCGATGAGCATGAGGGGCACGGTGCCGATGGTGGTGGCGAAGGCAAAGGCGAGGATCGGCCCCAGAAGTGGCGCGATAACCATCGCCCCGATGACCACGGCGACCTGATCCTGCAAGAGCCCGATCGCCGCCACGACCGTCGCCAGCCCCGTCATGATGAGGTAATCGACCGTCAGCGCGGTGCCGGCCCGGATGTCGTTGTAGATCTCTTCCCGGGCATTGGCGCTTTCGGCCTGCGCGACGCGCTCTTCCTCTTCCTCGTCGACCTCGGGTAGGCTCGCCTCGGTCGGGAGCGCATGGAGCGTCCAGCCCTCACGGCCCTGCATCGCCTCGGAAATCGCGTCGAGCACGTCCTGCAGATCGACCTTGTCGAGCGCAGCGATCACCGCCTGTCGGTCGCCGTCACCGGCCGGCATGCAATACCAATGTTCTTCCGGCAGGTCCTCGAAACACTTGGTGATGGTGCCGATGTCGTCCTTGCCCGCGATGACCTGAATGAGGCGGTCAGCCATTCTTGCCGTCCTCGAAGAACGGCGTCATCTGGGCCACGATGACCGAATTCTCGGCCAGCGCCCGTGCCATCAGGTCGCGCTCCTCCTCCGAGATGTCATGGCCCATCTCCAGCCGTTCCTCGAGCGTGCCGTAGCCGGTGACATCGAGGGGCGCGAGGTCGGCCTGCTTCAGGATCGCCACTGTCTCGCGCACGGCTTCGGCCTCGTCCACGCCGGAGGCATAGCACATGAGCGCGGCGCCGGTGCTGCCGTCAGGCAGGCCGTCGTCCTTGTGGCGGCCCACTTCGACGAGCAGCGTGAAGACCTGTTGGGGCCGCTTCGGTTTTTTCGGTTTTTCCGCTGTTTCGGTCATGCCAGCCTCCGGTCGCCTGAGGGATGGGTGCGACGGGGCGGGGCGCGTGTCAAGCGGCGCGGGCGAACGGGACCGCTCGAAGGACACGGGGCTCCTATCCATTCGCGGTCACCTCGACCGCGACGGCACTGGCATAGACCACCAGCATGAGCAGGCTTTCGATGCCGATCCGCGCCGGACCTTCGCGCTGAC
The DNA here is from genome assembly GCF_019218295.1 of Maritimibacter sp. DP1N21-5. Lineage (NCBI taxonomy): Bacteria > Pseudomonadati > Pseudomonadota > Alphaproteobacteria > Rhodobacterales > Roseobacteraceae > Maritimibacter > Maritimibacter sp. DP1N21-5. The sequence continues at coordinate 70,889 of NZ_JAHUZF010000003.1, read as the reverse complement.
GCAAGATCAACCCGCCCAGCAGGATCGCCGTCAGCAACATGCCCGTCGCGAGCCAGTAGAGGTCGTTCATCCCGACCGCATGGAACAGCGAGCCGTCACGATAGGCGACGTCGGAAAAGACAAGAAACAACGTGTCGAAGGTGTTGCCACCGATAATCCCGCCGACCGCAAGTTGCAGTGCACCACGCCGGACCGCGACCAGCGTCGTCACCAGCTCGGGGATCGAGGTCACCACCGCCGTGATGAGCGAGCCGACGAGCGAGGAGGACAGCGCGAAGCGGTCGATGAACTGGGTGCCTACCTGCGAAATGATCCAGCCGGCCATCGCCATGGTCACGGCGAGCGCCGCGAAGAGCGTGGCCGGGCGCGCAACAGGTTTCTCGGCCTCTTCCGCGCTTTCGGGCGTGTCGTGACGGGTTTCCCGGGTTTCGACAGGTTGCCACATCGGTCGCTCGCGCACGCCCGCCGATAGGCGCACGCCCGCGAGATAGGCGAGGAAGAGAACGATCGAGACCGGGTGAATGCCGAAATAGGCGATGTCGGGGCCGGACATGGCGGCGATGGGCAGGCTCAGGAGGATGAGGAGCATCACAGCCTGGAACATGTTCGCCGGTTCCGCCGCCGCATGTTCCAGATTGGCGCGGCGATAGATGAGATCGGCGAGAGCGAGGAACATGGTCTGTGCCGCGATGCCGCCGACCGCGTTCGAAAAGGCGAAGCTTGCGTCGCCCTGCGCTGCCGCCGTCACTGATACCACGACGCCAGAAAGCGAGGTCGCACCCCCGAGGATGACCCCGCCTGCGAGCGCCTCGCCCATGCGTGTGCGGTCGGCGATGATGTCGGCGAGATGCGTCGCCTTCACCGACGCCGCGACGACCACCGCCCCGGCGAGCGCGAAGAGCGTGAAGAGAACGGGGGTCGGAAGCGCGGAGAACATCGGGAAGCCAACACGCGGCCCCTCCGATGGTTCCGGTCAGGCGCCGGCGATCAGAACGCCGAGATAGACAAGATAGCCCAGAAGGAGCACGGCCCCCTCCCCCCGCGTGATCCGCCAGCCTGACACAGCCGCGACGATCAGGGCGGAGGTGGCCGCGAGCATCACCCAGATATCGAAGCGCGCGATCTCGGGCGGAACGGCGAGCGGGCTGATCAGTGCGGTGATACCGAGGATGCCCAGGATGTTGAAGATGTTCGACCCGACCACGTTGCCGAAGGCCACGTCACCCTCGCCCTTGCGCATGGCGATGACGCTGGTGACGAGTTCGGGCATGGAGGTGCCGATGGCGACGATGGTCAGGCCGATCAGCGTTTCCGAGAGGCCCGCCAGTTGTGCAAGCCCGACGCTCCCGGTGACCAGCGCCTTGGCGGCGAGGATCGTGCCTGCAAGACCCGCGATGGTGGTGAGGATGGCGGGAAAGGTGGCCATCGGCGCTGGAAGGTCGGCTTCGGCTTCGTAGACGTCCATCGCCTGCGGACGACGACGCTCGGAGATCAGCGTGAAGGCCAGATAGCTGAGAAGGAGCGCGAAGAGCACGGCCCCAGCCGGGCGGCTCATGGCGCCAGAAAGCACAACCGCGAGGGCCGCGAGCGAGGCGATGGCGAGGACGAGACCGTCACGCGCGAAGGCTCCGCGATCCACCACGATCACCCCCATCGAGGCCGCGATGCCCAGAATGAGCAGGATGTTCCCGATATTCGAGCCGACGACGTTCCCCACGGCGATGCCGGGCGACCCGATGGCGGCAGCTTGAAGCGACGTGACAAGCTCGGGCGCGGAGGTCCCGAAGCCGACAAGTGTCAGACCGATCACCATTGGCGACAAACCTGCCGCACGGGCCACCGCGACCGAACCACGCACAAGAAATTCGCCGCCGATCAGAAGGCCGATCAGGCCGACGGCCACAAGAAGGATATCGAGCATTGGGGGAGGGACTCCGGCAACGCGGACGACCCGCGCCCGGGACATGTGGAGACGAAAAAGGCGGATGCAATGGCACCCGCCTCCGTCGATGGAAATTTACCCCGCATCAGGTCGCGCGGCGCAACATGCGGGCGATGGCGATCAGCAGGCAAGCCCCGATGAACCCGATCACGAGTTGTCCGAGCCAGCCGCCAAGGGTAGAGCCGACAACGGCCATGAGGATCGCATTCAGGATCAGCGCACCGGCGATCCCGAGGATGATGTTCATCAGGAGGCCCATGTTGGACTTCATGAATTGTTCGGCAAGCCACCCCGCGATGGCCCCGATGATGATGGCGGCAAGCCAGCCGATACCGGTCATGTGAATACACCTTTCAAGTCTGCATCCGGGAGGATCCCGGCGTCCTCACTCTCAACGACGCGAAGGGTGCTCGGGTTCCGAGGGCCTGATTCATGGCAATCACGCCAAGGTCCGCAGCGCTTGGCATGAAAACGTACGAAGTCGGCCATAATTAGGGGCGACCCCGCCGCTAGACAGGCGTCGGTGTTTCAACGAGTGCCGTGGCCGACCCTTTTTTCGGGCGGCGCGGTCCCGCGTCAGGAGTCGAGCCTTGCCGGCCAGCGACCCGCGGATTACGGACCTCGTAACCGGTGGGCTCGACGACTTGACCCGCGTTTCCCACCAATGACCGGACACAAAAAGGCCCCGCGCGATTGCGCGAGGCCTGTCAGCGGATCGACGCAGCGCGATCAGTCGCGCAGAAGCTCGTTGATCCCGGTCTTCGAGCGAGTCTTCTCGTCCACCCGCTTCACGATCACGGCGCAGTAAAGGTTGATCCCGTTCTTCGACGGCATGGAGCCTGCCACGACCACCGAATAGGGCGGCACTTCGCCATATGTGACTTCGCCCGTCTCGCGGTCGACGATTTTGGTCGATTTGCCGATGAAGACGCCCATCCCAAGGACCGAGCCCTCGCGCACGATGCAGCCTTCGACCACTTCCGACCGCGCACCGATGAAGCAATTGTCCTCGATAATCGTGGGGCCGGCCTGCATGGGTTCGAGCACCCCGCCGATGCCGACGCCGCCCGACAGGTGCACGCCCTTGCCGATCTGGGCGCAGGAGCCGACGGTGGCCCAAGTGTCAACCATCGTGCCCTCGTCCACATAGGCGCCGAGGTTCACGAAGGAGGGCATGAGCACCACGCCCGGCGCAATGAAGGCCGACTTGCGCACGACCGCGTTCGGCACGGCGCGGAAGCCCGCCGCACGGAACTGATTGTCACCCCATCCGGCGAACTTGGAGTCGACCTTGTCCCACCAGGCCCCGCCCTGCGGACCGCCGGTCTGAATCTCCATATCCTTGATACGGAAACCCAGAAGCACGGCCTTTTTCGCCCATTGGTTCACGTGCCAGTCGCCGTTCTCGCGACGCTCGGCCACCCGCAGGGAGCCGCTGTCGAGCGCATTGAGCGTGTCCTCGATCGCCTCGCGGGTCTCGCCCGTGGTGGCGGGCGTGATCGTATCGCGTGCCTCCCAGGCGGCTTCGATGGCAGTTTCAAGCTGAGCGTTGGACATCGTCTCTCCCCGAAGATGGATTGCCGGAATTTGGCGGTTTTCGTCTGTTCGCGCACGGCTATAGTGGGTCGAACCCTGCCGCGCAATGCAGCAAGGCCGCCGAAGGACCGCGCCGAGCGTGCCCGGCATCGAGGATGAGAGCGCCGCCAGACCGGCCAAGAAGGACAAGAATGACAGAACAGACCCGCTCCCGCGCGCACCCCTTTCGGGACTCCCAGGAGGACCAGCGAGCGAGCCACGATATCCCCGACACGCCGCAGACCCGAAGCCCGACCTACCGGCTCGCCTTCGACGACCTGGATTTCCTGACCCGGGACGAACTGCGCCCGGTGCGGCTGCAACTGGAGCTTCTGAAGCCGGAACTCGCGATGAACGAGGCCGGGATCAAGTCCACTGTGGTCATGTTCGGCGGCGCACGCATCCCCGCGCCCGAAATGGCGCATCTGGCACGGACCGAAACGCTCCAGGGGTTGTCGAAGTATTACGAGGAAGCCCGGATCTTTGCCCGGATGCTGACGGAAGAGGGGCTGAAGACCCCGGACCTCTCCAAGGTGGTCGTCACCGGCGGCGGTCCGGGCGTGATGGAGGCCGGAAGCCGGGGCGCGATGGAGGCGGGCGGCGTATCCATCGGACTCAATATCGTGCTGCCGCACGAACAGGCGCCGAACGAATACGTGACGCCGGAGCTCTGCTTCAACTTCCACTATTTCGCGATCCGCAAGATGCATTTCCTGATGCGGGCCGAGGCGATCGCGGTCTTCCCCGGGGGCTTCGGTACGCTCGACGAGCTCTTCGAGGCGCTCACCCTGATCCAGACCGGGCGGATGCGGCAGGTGCCCGTTCTGCTCTTTGGACGTGAATTCTGGGAAACCATCGTGAACTGGCATGCGTTGGCCGATGCGGGCACGATCTCGCCCGCCGACCTGTCGCTCTTTCGTTTCGTGGAAACGGCGGAAGAAGCGATGGCGGCCATGGAGAACTGGGACGGTAAAGGAGTGAAGCGCGGTGCCATCCCCGGACGCTGATTTCGCCCATTTCTGGATCGCGCGGGGCGCGGTCGACGGGGCCGACGACTGGGAGTTGCTCACCGGAGGCAACACCAACGAAACCTGGCGCGTGGGCGAGCGGATCGTGAAACGGTTCCGAGAAGGCGGCGAAACGCCCATCTTCGGCAACGATGTGCGCTCCGAACGGCTGGCGCTTCGGGTGCTGAAGGGCACGGGCCTCGCCCCGGAGCTGATCGACGCCGAGGGCGACACGGTGGTCTATCGCCGGGTCACAGGCGAGGTCTGGCGCCCGGAACACGGGGTTGAAGGCGTGGCAAAGGCGCTCGCCCGGCTCCATGCCCAGCCGATCCCCGAAGGGCTCGCGCACGCGGACTTGCGCAAGAACGAACTGGTGCGCCAGACGCTCGTCATGTCGGGCAAAGTGCCCCCGGTGCCAGACGACCTGCCTCCAGCGACCGAGGTCTTCCTGCACGGCGACGCGACAGCGGCCAACGTGCTGGTGCATGACGACGAGGTCACTCTGATCGACTGGCAATGCCCGGCCTCGGGCGACGCGGCCGCCGATATCGCGGTGTTCCTGTCGCCGGCCATGCAGTGGATGTCGGGGAACAATCCCCTGAGCCCGGAAGAGGTCGAGGGATTTCTCGCGGCCTATGGGAACGAGGAGGTCGCGGCAAGGTATCGCGCGCTCGCCCCGCTCTATGCCGCGCGGATGCGGGCCTATTGCCGATGGCGCGCGGCCCGCGGCGACGAGGGCTATGGCAAGGCCTCTCTGCTGGAGGAAACCTAGCGGAACGCGCTGACGCGCGTACAGGTCTTGCGGCATTTCGCCTGCGGCGAAACGGGCGCGGTGCCTCGCCCTTGGCGAGCCACCCGAGGGAGATCCTCCCCGCTGCCTGCGGCAGCACCCGCGGAGTATTTTCAGGAAAGATGAAATGCCGGGGCACGCCTGGTCAGAGCAGTTCCGCGATGGTGACCGCGATGAGCGCCAGCGCGCCGCCCAGTGCAAAGTAGCCCATGGCCCGAAGCGGGCGCGCGCGATCGAGCTCGCGCGGAGGCTCGGCCTGTTTGATGAGCAGGTCTTCGGCGATGTCGGGCAGCCGGGGCGCGAAACGGGCGAGCACACGCAGGGTCTTGGCCAGATCGGCAAGCATCGCCTTGGGCCCGATGGAGCCGGCGATGTAGTCCTCGACCACGGGTTGCGCGACCTGCCAGATATTGATCGAGGGATTGAGCGAACGCGCGACACCTTCGACGATGACCATGGTGCGTTGCAGGTGAATGAGCTCGGTGCGCGTCTGCATCCCGAAACGTTCGGTCACCTCGAAGAGATAGGACAGGAGCCGTCCCATGGAGATATGGGTGGCGTCCATGCCGAAGATCGGCTCGCCAACGGCCCGCAGCGCGCGGGCGAAATCCTCCACATCCTTGTCGGCAGGAACATAGCCCGCCTCGAAGTGGACCTTGGCCACGCGCATGTAGTCGCGCTTGATGAAGCCATAGAGGATCTCGGCATAGACGCGGCGGGTGTATTCGTCGATCCGGCCCATGATGCCGAAGTCGATGGCGACGATGTTGCCCATCGCGTCGAACTTCAGGTTCCCCTGATGCATGTCGCCGTGAAAGAGGCCATCCCGAAGGGCGTGGCTAAGGAAGAGATGCAGCACCCGGTTGCCCAGCGCAGGCATGTCGAGACCCGAGGCGCGCAGGCTTGCGAGGTCGTTGGCGGGAATGCCTTCGGCCCAGTCCATCGTCATGACCCGGCGCGAGGACAGGTTCCAGTTGATGCGGGGCACGACGAAACCTTCGTCGTTCTGGGTGTTCTCCGCGAACTCGGACGCCGAAGAGGCTTCGAGGCGAAGGTCCAGCTCGCCCATGACCACGTTTTCGAAGTGCTGGATCACGTCCTGCGGGCGCAGGCGGCGGGTCTGGGGCAGCAGGAACTCGATGACGGCGGCGGAGAAGTGGAAGGCGTCGAGGTCGGTGCGGAAAGCGCGTTCGATGCGCGGGCGCAGCACCTTGACCGCGACCTGCTGGCCGGTGGCGCGGATCGTCGCCTTGTGGACCTGGGCGATGGAGGCGGCGGCGATGGGATCGGAAAACTCCGAGAAAACCTCGTCGATGCGGATGCCAAGCTCGCGCTCCACCGTGGCGCGGGCGACCGAGGTGGGGAACGGGTCGAGCTTGTCCTGAAGATAGGTCAGTTGCTCGGCCATCTCCGGCCCCACCACATCGGGGCGAGTCGAGAGGATCTGGCCGAACTTCACGTAAGCGGGACCCAGCGCTGTGATCGCACGGGTCACCGGCGGCAGCGCGGGATCGCCGCGCTTGCCGAGCCAGGCGAAGGTCCAGGACACGGTGCGGGCGGTGACCCGCATCAGCGGCGGCGCCCGCATCGCGTCGAGCATTTCGCCAAGCGCGCCGGTGCGCGCGAAGGTCGCGCCCGTTCGCACGAGCCGCCAGATGTTGATCGGTCCGCGCATCAGATCTTCCAGCCCGAATGCAGCGCGGCGATGCCCATGGTGAGGTTGCGGTAGCTGACCTGCTCAAACCCTGCCGTGCGGATCATGGCCGCGAAGGTCTCCTGATCCGGGAACTGGCGGATCGATTCCACGAGGTATTGGTAGCTTTCCGAGTCGTTCGCGATGACCTTGCCCATCTTGGGGATCACGTTGAAGGAATAGAGGTCGTAAGCCTTTTGCATCAGGTCGTTGGGGATCTGGCTGAATTCGAGCACCATGATCCGGCCACCGGGTTTCAGGACGCGGAACGCCTCGGACAGCGCGTCGGGGATGCGCGTCACGTTCCTTATGCCGAAGCTGATGGTGTAGACGTCGAAGCTGTTGTCCTCGAACGGCAGCGCCATCGCGTCGCCCACGATCCAGTCGAGCGATCCCGCCATCTGCTCGGCCTCTGCGCGCTTGCGGCCTTCGATCAGCATGCCCTCGGTCATGTCGCAGACGGTGGCATGGGCGCCCGGCGCACGCTTGAGGTAGCGAAACGCCACGTCGCCGGTGCCGCCGGCCACGTCGAGCAGTTTCGTTCCGGCGCGCGGCGCGAGCCAGTCCATCATCGCGTCCTTCCAGACCCGGTGGATGCCCATGCTCATCACGTCATTCATGATGTCGTATTTCGAGGCGACGTTGGTGAAGACCCCATGGACCATTCCGGCCTTCTGGTCTTCGTCCACGGTTTGAAAGCCGAAGTGGGTGGTCTTCTGGTCGGACATGGATAGCGCCTCGTTTTCGTCTGCTTGGGGATATACGTATGACGGCGGAGAGACAAACCCCTATACGTCGCAGGGTTCCTCTGGAGGCCAATAGGGTCGGCGGCGGACCGAGGCAGCAGGCACGAGAGGCGGACGGATGCCCGAATTACCTGAAGTGGAAACCGTGCGCCGGGGCATGGAACCGGCGATGACCGGCGTCCGGATCGCGCAGGCCGAGGTTCGGCGCGAGGGTCTGCGCTGGCCGTTTCCGCCGCGGATGGCCGAGCGGCTGACCGGGGCCACTGTGACGGGGCTACGCAGACGGTCGAAGTATATCCTTGGCGATCTCGACACCGGCGAGGTGTTTCTGCTGCACCTTGGCATGTCCGGGCGGATCCTCATTTCCGGCGATCCGCTGGGGCAGTTCGTGCACGACCATCCCGCAACCGAGAAACATGACCATGTGGTGCTTCACATGGAGAACGGCGCGCGGGTGACGCTGAACGACGCGCGTCGGTTCGGAGCGATGGACCTTTTGCCGCAGGGGGGCGAGACGGTGCATATGCTTCTTGCCCGTCTGGGACCGGAACCGCTGGGCAATGCCTTCGACGAAACTTATCTGGTCGACGCCCTCAAGGGGCGCAACACGCCGATCAAGTCCGCGCTCCTCGATCAGCGCATCGTGGCGGGGCTGGGTAACATCTACGTCTGTGAGGCGCTGTTTCGCGCCGGCATCCATCCGGCGCGGCGCTGTCGCAACATCTCGGCCAGGCGCTTCGCGGCGCTGGTACCGATCATCCGCGACGTGCTGACCGAGGCCATCGCGGCCGGGGGAAGCTCGCTTCGGGATTATCGGCAGGCGGACGGCGAACTGGGGTATTTTCAACACACCTTCCGGGTCTATGGCCGCGAAGGTTTGCCTTGCGTGACAGAGGGTTGCGGCGACACCGTCGGGCGGATCGTGCAATCGGGCCGGTCGTCCTTCTATTGTCCGACCTGCCAAAGGTGACTTGCGAGGGCGGCGATCTTGTGGGTAGGAGTCCCACTTGAAACCGCATGGAAGGAACCTGAGGCTTCATGGGATATGAAAACATCATCGTGGACGTGGACCAATACGTCTGCACGATCAAACTCAACCGGCCCGAGGCGCTCAACGCTCTGAACCTCGATCTCCTGCGCGAACTCGGCAAGGCGCTGACCGAGGGCCAGAAGAACGACAAGGTGCGCTGCTTCATCATCACCGGGTCGGAAAAAGCCTTCGCTGCCGGCGCCGATATCAAGATGATGTCGGAGAAGAGCTTCACAGACGTATTCCTGGGCGATCTCTTCACCCCCGAGGAAGAAGCCGTAATGCGGGTGCGCAAGCCGATCATCGCGGCGGTCAGCGGCTATGCCCTGGGCGGCGGTTGTGAACTGGCCATGATGTGCGACTTCATCATCGCGTCGGACACCGCGAAATTCGGCCAGCCTGAGGTCAACCTTGGCGTCATGGCCGGGATGGGCGGAACCCAGCGTCTGACCGCGCTCGTCGGGCGCGCCAAGTCGATGGACATGAACCTCACGGGCCGTTTCATGGATGCCGAAGAAGCCGAGCGTTCGGGCCTCGTGTCCCGCGTGGTGCCCTGCAAGGAGCTTTTGAAGGAAGCGACAGGGGCGGCCAAGAAGATCGCCGAGAAGTCGATGATTTCCGTCATGGCGATCAAAGAAGCCGTGCACCGCGCCGACCAGATGCCGCTGACCGAAGCGGTCCTGTTCGAGCGTCGGCTGTTCCATTCGCTCTTCGCGACCGAGGACCAGAAAGAAGGCATGGGCGCTTTCATCGAAAAGCGCGAGCCCCAGTTCCGGGACAAGTGATCCGGCGGCCTTTGGCCGGCCAAGGGCGGCGCGGGGAACCCCCGGCGCCGCCCTTTCGTTTGGGTGTCCAGAGACAGGAGGACCTCATGAAAGCGCTGATCCTGATGCTGCCGTTCGCGGTGCCCGGTTGCCTGCCCGATGCGGGCGCAGAGGTAGTGCCCACAGGCATTCCCGAGGCGATGCAGGGACGCTGGGGGCTGACCGCGACGGAATGCACCGCTGATCCCGCGATCGCGAAAGGGCTGATGGTGGTCGAAGGCGACACGCTCCGGTTCTACGAATCGCGTGGCGTGCTGGAGTCGGTCACGGGCGGATCGGATTCGGAACTGCAGGGCCATTTCGTCTTTGCGGGCGAAGGCATGGAATGGGAACGCGATCTGGTCCTGACCCTGTCGGGTGGGGGCGACAGGCTCACCCGGATCGACACCGGGGTTGACGAAAACGCCGGCAGTTTCGACTACGTGCGCTGCGCCGAGTGATCTGCTAGGCCGTCGCCAGTAGGACAGGAGGCATCATGCGCATTCTTTTTACGGGCGGCTCTGGCAAGGCAGGCAAACATGCGGTTCGCTATCTGGTGGAGACCGGACACCGCGTGCTCAACGTCGATCTGAAGCCCCTCGACATGGAGGGGGTCGAGACCCGCCACGTGGACCTGACCGACCCGGGTCAGGTGATGGACACGGTCCTGAACTACGTGGGGCTGGACGAGTTGGACCTACCCGAGAAGCCCGGCTTCGACGCCGTCGTGCATTTCGCCGCCGTGCCGCGCATTCTCGTGACGTCCGACGCCGAATGCTATCGCACCAACACGCTTGCCACCTACAATGTGCTCGAGGCGGCGGTGCGCGCCGGGGTCCGAAAGGTGATCTTCGCTTCTTCCGAGACAACCTATGGCATCTGCTTCGCCCAAGGCGAGATGAAGCCCGCCTATATCCCCATCGACGAGGAGCACCCGACGGTGCCTCACGACAGCTATGCCATGTCCAAGGTGGTGAACGAGGCGACGGCGCGGAGCTTTCAGGCGCGCTCAGGGGCGGATATCTATGGCCTCCGGATCAACAACGTGATCGAGCCGCACGAATATGCGACGCTGTTTCCGACCTTCGTGAACGATCCCGAGAAACGCCGCCGCAACATCTTCGCCTATATCGACGCGCGGGATCTGGGCCAGATGGTTGCGTGCTGCCTGCGCACCGACGGGCTGGGATACGAGGTGTTCAATGTCGCCAACGATCACCACTCGGTGGCGGCGACGACGCCCGAGTTGGTTTCTCGATTCTACGAGGGCGTGCCAATGAGGGGCGACATGGGTGAGCGCGAGACGTTCTATTCCAACGCCAAGGCCAAGAGACTCCTGGGCTTCGCGCCCAAGCACGACTGGCGGGACCTGATCTAGCCGAAACGCTCGATCAGTTGCGCGGTGGACCGGGTGCCAAGGGTCGTGCGGTGCGCCTTGAGCCAGTGATCCGTCGTGCGCTCCCCGATCCCGTGCAGCTCGGTCAGAAGACCCCATGACGGAAACAGCTTGGAGACGGGGTCGTATTCGCCCATCGCCTCTTCGTTGTTGATTTCGTGGAACCGAAGCCGGGCCACAGCGCGCACGATACCGATCCGGCAAGCGGTGGGATCGTCCTGAAACTCTTCCTTCAGCATGGCGATGGCCCGGAGTTCGGACAGGAGCGACTGGTTGAAGGTCAGTTCGCTGATCCGGTCGGGAATGTCGGTGGCGAGCCGGGGCGTGCCCAGACGCCGATAGGGGTTGATGGTGACGAGGATGAGGTCACGGGTTTCGGTGTTCTCGATCAGGGGCATGATCGGCGGATTGGCGGAAAAGCCGCCGTCCCAGTAATCCTCCCCCTCGATGGTCACGGGCGGAAAGACCGTGGGCAGGCAGGCCGAGGCAAGGAGCACTTCCGGCGTGATCTCTTCGTTCGTGAAGATTCGGGCGAGACCGGTCAGGACGTGGGTCGCGGCGATGAAGAGGCGCGGGGCTTCAGGCCGGCGCAGGGCGTCGAAGTCGATGACCTCGGTCAGGATCCGGCGGAGCATGTCCTGCGCGGGAAGCCCGGCGAGCGGCGAGGCGGAAAAAGTCGTGCGCCCGGCCGAAAGCGTATCGAGCCATCGCGACGAGGCGCGCAGCCAGGCGGAGACCGGGTCAAAGATCGGCAGGAACGGTGCCGTGCGACGCGCGGCCTTGTTCACGGCGGTCCAGAAGATGCGCAGGTCCTCCCGTGCGGCGTTGTGCCCGCCCCGCATGAACCCGGAAGCGGCGACCACGGCATTCATCGCCCCGGCCGAGGCGCCGGACAGCGCACCGATCCGGAGAGTTTCGTCCTGAAAGAGCCGGTCGAGCACCCCCCAGGTGAAGGCGCCATGGGCCCCACCGCCCTGAAGCGCCACGTCGATCGGGGTGGTCGTCGTGATGTCCTTAGGCATTGTCGCCTTCCTTTCGCTGCATTGCAGCATATTGGCGTCAGGCGGCGAGGCGTAAAGGGCACGCGATCCATTTTGCATGCCCATAAGCAGTGGCAGGGATCGCAGCGTCTCATGCAAGGAACGAGAATCGGCTTCACAAAGCTGGAAAGACGCCTTATAGGCAGCCCTCATATGCGCGTGAGACCCGCTTGGTCGGACGATGCCGGTAGAGAACCCGGTCGGGATTTGTCTCGTGCACACAGTATTGAAACGAACCCGACGAAGGGAAGATCACCATGGCCAACTCGCCGCAGTCCAAGAAACGCGCACGTCAGAACGAGCGCCGCTTCGAAGTCAACAAAGCCCGCCGTTCGCGCATCCGCACCTACCTCCGCAAAGTCGAAGAAGCCATCGCTTCGGGCGACAAGGACGCTGCCGCTGCCGCTCTGAAGGCCGCCCAGCCGGAACTGATGCGGGGCGTCACCAAGGGCGTCTATCACAAGAACACCGCGTCGCGGAAAATGTCGCGCCTCGCCCACCGGGTGAAAACGCTCGCCTGAGCGCGATTCGATCCGAAGACTGGAACGCGGTGACCGAAAGGTCGCCGCGTTTTGCGTTTCGGGGCGGGGAATCGGCAGCGGGCACCAAATTGGACGGAACGGTGGCATGACGTTACGTCCACTTTGGAGGGCTCGACGGACTGCCCAAAGACGCGGCGAAACATCGGCGGACACAACGTCGCAGAGACCGTGAACCGTGGCTCCGACACGGCGTTGATGCACCCGCGACACATCCCTTCGGTCGGCTCGATTCGTGATCACGACACACCGACAGGCAATTCTCCCCATGATTACTTGAGCAAAATTGCATTTGTGAAAGCGGCCCCGGATTCGACCTGCATATCTTTGAGTCAAGCGTATTGATCAGTTGCGACTCGTTACCCCGGGAAACTAATTTGACCCTGCGATTCACGTCGCTGACTTGGGACAGGCGGTTGGTGAAGATGGGGATCTTCACGCGAGGACCGTACCGGAGGGGATCTGAGGGGACATCTCCGGTAGTTTTGACTGATGTATAGCCGGCAAGCTGCATTTTGCGGGCGTGCAAGACGTTGACAGGTTTGTCGGGCTGCTCCCGGCAGGCAATGACCCACTGTTGGCCCGCGTTCGCCTCATTCCCGTCAAGGGAGTGGGCTAAGTGGCGCGTTCAGGCGTCCGTTTTCGAAAAGAGCGGTAGTCGCCCTCGTATATCCGGGACTGGGCCGGACGAGGGTGATCCATGAAATGACAGGTCAAGGAATATGGCGGAAAACATGTGGGGACGTGTACGTGAGAGACTCGAACAATCGGTCGGGGCGAACAACTATCGCAACTGGATCGCACCGCTGGAGTTCGCGGATCTCGAAAACGGCGTCGCCCGCTTCATTGTGCCGACCAACTTCATGGGCAACTGGGTTCAGCGTAATTTCGGGGACACGATCCTCAAGCAGCTGATGAGCGACGGCGCGCAGGTGTCGCGGCTTGAATTCGTGGTGCCGAAGGCTCAGGCCTCGGGCCGCGTCGCGCCGCCGCCAGCCAACGGCAACGGCCGCCCCGCCGCACCTGCCAGTGCGGCCCCGACTGTCGGAAACGGCGGCGAGCTGCCCGGTGCACCGCTCGACAAACGCTTCACCTTCGACAACTTCGTTGTGGGCAAGCCCAACGAACTGGCCCATGCCGCCGCCCGGCGCGTGGCCGAAGGCGGGCCGGTCACCTTCAACCCGCTTTTTCTTTACGGTGGCGTCGGCCTAGGCAAGACGCACCTCATGCACGCCATCGCGCATGAGATGACCACCCGCAAACCCGAGCTTCGGGTGCTCTATCTATCGGCGGAACAGTTCATGTATCGCTTCGTGCAGGCGCTGCGCGACAAGCAGATGATGGACTTCAAGCACATGTTCCGCTCGGTCGATGTTCTCATGGTCGACGACGTTCAGTTCATCGCGGGTAAGGATTCCACGCAGGAAGAGTTCTTCCACACGTTCAATGCGCTGGTGGACCAGAACAAGCAGATCATTATTTCGGCGGACCGCGCGCCGGGGGACATCAAGGACCTCGAGGAACGGATCAAGTCCCGGCTTCAGTGTGGTCTGGTCGTGGACCTTCATCCCACCGATTACGAACTGCGCCTTGGCGTGCTTCAGTCCAAGGTGGCCCAGAACGCGAGCGCCTTCCCGGACATGAAGATCGCGCCCGGCGTGCTCGAATTCCTCGCCCATCGGATTACCACGAACGTGCGCGTGCTGGAGGGTGCGCTCATGCGGCTCTTCGCCTTCGGGTCGCTCGTGGGCAAGGAAATCACGCTGGAGTCCGCGCAGGACTGCCTCGCCGACGTGCTCAAGCAGTCGGACCGCAAGGTGACGGTCGAAGAGATCCAGCGCAAGGTGGCCGAACACTACGGCATCCGCCTGTCGGACATGATCGGACCCAAGCGCCTGCGCTCCATCGCCCGGCCCCGGCAGGTGGCGATGAAGCTGTCAAAGGACCTGACCACCCGCTCCTATCCCGACATTGGCAAGCGGTTCGGCGGGCGCGACCATTCGACCGTGATGCACGGGGTGAAGAAGATCGAAGAGCTCATCGGCAGCGATCACCAGCTTGCCGAGGACTTCGACCTTCTCAAGCGCGCGCTGGAGCATTGAACCGGGGTTCCGGTTCCGTGCGCCTTGGCCTTGACGCCCCTGTAAAACATAAAGACAGTGCGAAAAATCCTTGAGAAGGGCGGCGACGGATGTAAGGTCGCCGTCCCGATAGTCGTCAGGAGTGGGACATGAAAATTTCCATCGAGCGGGCCGCGCTGCTCAAGGCGGTCGGTCAGGCGCAGTCGGTCGTTGAACGCCGCAACACCATTCCGATCCTCGCCAACGTGCTGATGGAGGCCGAAGGCAACACCGTGTCCTTCCGGGCCACCGATCTGGACATCGAAGTGGTGGACAAGGCCCCCGCCATGGTCGAACGCGCGGGCGCGACCACGGTGAGCGCCGTGACGCTGAACGAGATCGTGCGCAAGCTGCCCGATGGAGCCATGGTGACGCTGTCGGACGACGGGGCTTCGGGCCGCCTGTCGATCGAAGCCGGGCGGTCGCACTTCAACCTGGCGACCCTGCCCAAGGAAGATTTTCCGGTCATGGCCTCGTCGGAATACACGGCGAATTTCTCCTGCCCTGCCCCCGTCCTGCGGCGGCTTTTCGACAAGTCGAAGTTCGCGATCTCGACGGAAGAGACGCGCTATTACCTCAACGGCGTCTACATGCATGTGGCCGATGCCGACGGCGGGCGCGTGCTGCGCTGTGTCGCGACCGACGGCCACCGGCTCGCACGGATCGACGCGGACTTGCCCGCCGGTGCCGACGCGCTTCCCGGTGTGATCGTGCCGCGCAAGACCGTGAACGAGCTGCGCAAGCTTCTGGACGACGACGAGATGCAGATCGCAGTGTCGGTATCGGAAACCAAGGTGCGCTTCGCGACGCCGGACATCACGCTCACCTCGAAGGTGATCGACGGGACCTTCCCCGACTACACCCGCGTGATCCCGATGGGGAACACGAAGAAGATGGAAGTGGATGCCCAGGAATTCGCGAAGGCCGTGGACCGCGTGGCCACCGTGTCGTCGGAACGCTCGCGCGCGGTGAAGCTGGCGCTCGACGAGGACAAGCTGGTGCTGTCGGTCAATGCGCCCGATGCCGGGGCCGCCGAGGAAGAGCTGATCGTGGCCTATGGCGACGAGCGGCTCGAGATCGGATTCAACGCGAAATACCTGCTCGAAATCGCCTCGCAGGTGGACCGCGAGAACGCGACCTTCCTCTTCGACAGCGCCGGACAGCCCGTGCTCATGCGTGAAGGCAACGACACGAGCGCTGTCTATGTCGTCATGCCGATGCGGGTGTGACGGGGCTTTACCTCACCTCTCTCACGCTCTCGCATTTCCGGTCGCACATGCGGGCGTCTCTGGCGCTCGACGGGCGGCCGGTGGCGATCTTTGGCGCCAATGGCGCAGGCAAGACCAATATTCTCGAAGCGGTGAGCCTCATGTCCCCCGGTCGCGGGCTGCGCGGCGCCGCCGCCGACGATATGGCGCGACGACCGGAGGCGGTAGGCTGGAAGGTCTCCGGCGTGCTCCGGTCTCTGCATCAGGTGCACGAAGTCGAAACGTGGGCGGAACCGGGCAGCGCACGGCAGGTGACCATCGACGACAAACCCGCGCCGCAAGTGGCGCTGGGGCGCATCGCGCGGCTGACGTGGCTGGTCCCGGTCATGGACCGTCTCTGGGTCGAAGGGGCGGACGGGCGGCGAAAGTTCCTCGACCGCCTGGCACTCAGTTTCGAGCCGGGACATGGCGAAGCGGTCCTCACCTATGAAAAGGCGATGCGGGAACGGAACAGGCTCCTCAAGGACGGACAGCGCGACGCCTTCTGGTATCGCGCACTGGAGGCGCAGATGGCCGAGGCGGGCGCGGCGATCCAGACGAACCGGGAGCGAACGCTTGATTTGCTGATCGACAGCCAGCGCGAGGCCGAGACAGCGTTCCCGGCTGCAGACCTTACGCTTTTGCATGCGGAGGGGGCCGACGACGGGCCGCGCAGCCGCAACGAACTGGCTGACGCCTTCGCAGATAGCCGCCCGCGCGACATGCTGGCCGGGCGCACGCTGGTCGGACCGCACCGGGCCGATCTGGCCGCCGTTTACGCCGAGAAGGGGATGCCCGCAAAGGAGTGTTCGACGGGCGAACAGAAGGCGCTTCTGGTATCCTTGATCCTCGCCAACGGGCGGGCGCTGGCGCGTGATTTCGGGGCGCCGCCGATGCTGCTGCTCGATGAAGTGTCTGCACATCTGGACGCGGGCCGGCGCGCGGCGCTTTATGACGAAATCGTCAGTCTGGGCGCGCAGGCGTTCCTGACCGGGACGGGACCGGAACTGTTTGCCGAGCTTGGCGCGCGGGCGCAACACATCGAGGTGCGCGACGAGGCCGGCCGGAGCCATGTCGAAGAGGTGGAACCATGAAGACCAATCGCGTGACGCTGATCACCTTGGGGGTGGAGAGCATTGCCCCCGCGCGCGCCTATTACGAGGCGCTCGGATGGGAGCTTGAAAGCGATCAGGGCGAAGCGGCCTTCTATGCCATGAACGGGATGAAATTCGGGTTCTTCACGCTCGAGGGGCTGGCGAAAGAAACCGGGCGGCCCGTCGAAGACCTGCGCACCGGGGCGATGACGCTGGCGCAGAACTTCGGCTCCGAGGCGGAGGTGGACGCGATGTTCGCGCGGGCCGTCGCGGCCGGGGCCACGGCTGTGAGCGAGCCCTTCAAGACGCATTGGGGCGGCTATAGCTCCTATGTCTCCGATCCCGACGGCCACTTGTGGGAGTTTGCCCACAATCCGTTCTGGGAGATGGACGAGGACGGCGCCCTGACATGACCCTGTCGCCCGGCGATCTGGGGCTCTACGCCTTTGCGCTGCTCGTCCTGTTCCTGACCCCGGGACCGGTCTGGATGGCGCTTCTGGCGCGCGCCCTGTCGGGCGGCTTCCACGCGGCCTGGCCATTGGCTCTGGGGGTGACCATCGGGGATGCGCTCTGGCCGCTTCTGGCGATCCTCGGCATGTCCTGGGTCGCGACCGAGTTCGAGAGCCTGACCACGGTCCTCAAGTTCGTGGCCTCGGGATTTTTTCTCTGGCTCGGAGTAGCGATCATCCGAAACGCCGACAAACAGATCGCCGCAGACAGCCGCCTGACCCGCCCCGGCATGTGGGCGGGCTTCGTGGCGGGCGTTGTCGTGATCCTCGCGAACCCGAAGGCGATCCTCTTCTACATGGGGATGCTGCCCGGGTTCTTCGATCTGACGGCGCTCACACCCTGGGACGTTGGGGCCATCGTCGGCCTGTCGATGGCGGTGCCGCTCTTTGGCAACGTGCTTCTGGCGGGCTTCATCGGAAAGCTGCGGGGGCTCCTGTCCTCACCGAAGGCCCTGAAACGGCTCAACATTTCTGCGGGCGCACTCCTGATCGCCGTGGCGGCGATCATTCCCTTTACCTGAGCCTAGACCGACACGCCCTTGAGCAGTTGGTCGCGCGTCACCTCGCCTTTCGGACCAGAGAGCGTCACGGCCCCGCGACGCAGCACGACGAAACGGTCGCCAAGGTCATGGGCGAAGTCGAAGAACTGTTCGACCAGAACGATGGCCATCTTCCCCTCGTCGCGCAGCATCTGGATGACCCGCCCGATCTGCTGGATGATGTTGGGCTGGATGCCTTCGGTCGGCTCGTCGAGGAGGAGGAGCTTGGGCTTGGTGATGAGCGCCCGCGCAATCGCCAACTGCTGCTGTTGTCCACCCGACAGGTCGCCGCCGCGCCGGTTCTGCATTTCCTTGAGCACGGGGAAAAGCTCGAACATCGCTTCGGGCACCTCGTGTTCGCCCTTGGGCAGGCAGGCGAAGGCGGTCTCCATGTTCTCGCGCACGGTGAGCAGGGGAAAGATTTCGCGTCCCTGCGGCACCAGAGCGACGCCCTTCTTGGCAAGCGCGTGGGGCGACAGGACGGGCAGCGCCTCGCCGTCCAGCACCATCGTGCCACCGGAGCGCGGATGCCGCCCGCAAATGGCGCGAATGAGGCTGGTCTTGCCGACGCCGTTGGTGCCCATGACACAGGTGATCTTGCCGGTCTCGGCCTCCATGCTGATCCCGTTCAGGATCTGGGAGTGTCCGTAATGCAGGGTGAAATCGTCGATTCTCAGCATCTCAGCGCCCCAGATAGACGTCGATGACCTGCTGGTTCGACGTGACGTGATCCAATGACCCCTCGGCCAGAACCGACCCTTCGTGCAGCACGGTCACCTTGCAGTTGAGCCGCCGCACGAACTCCATGTCGTGCTCGACCACGACCACGGCGCGGGTCTTGGCCGCCTCCACCAGGATGTCGGTGGTCTTTTCCCGCTCCTCGGGCGTCATCCCCGCGGCGGGTTCGTCGACCAAGAGCAGGCGCGGCTCCTGCGCGAGCAACATCCCGATTTCGAGCCACTGCTTCTGGCCGTGCGACAGCTCGCCCGACTTGCGCTTCAGCTCATTCGCCAGCCCGATCTCGGCGGCGAGCTCTGCGACTCGGTTCATGTCGGCGTCCGAAGGTTTCCAGAACAATACGGAAAACGCGCCGCGCTTGTTCTTGACCGCCATGAGGAGGTTCTCCTCAACGGTCTGATCCTCGAAGACGGTCGGTTTCTGGAACTTGCGCCCGATGCCTTCCTGCGCGATGCGCGCCTCGTTCATGCCGACGAGATTTCGCGACAACTCGCCCCAGAGCACCTTGCCCTCATCCGGCCGGGTCTTGCCCGTCACGATGTCCATGAAGGTGGTCTTGCCCGCGCCGTTGGGTCCGATGATCGCCCGCATTTCGGCCGGGCCGATGTTGAAGGAAAGGTTGTTGATCGCGCGGAACCCGTCGAAGGTGACGGAGATGCCGTTCACTTCCAGTAGCGTGCTCATTCCTCGGCCTCCCGTTCGCGCAAGGACCCCTGATCCGGGCCAAGGTCGGCGCCGTGCCGGTCCGGCGTGCGCCGATGCGACACGAGATCAAAGAGACCGCCGATCCCTTTGGGCGCGAAAAGCGTGACGAGGACGAAAGACAGGCCCAGAAGGATGGTCCACCAGTCGACCCACTGAAGGCGGTAGAACCCGAGGTCGATGTCGGGTGCCTGCCCCCCGGTGAAATAGGTTGAAACGAGCGACACGAAGACCGCGCCGATGACTGCCCCGTAGAGCCGCCCGCGCCCGCCAATCGCGACCCAGACCGCGAGGTAGATCGACGCGATGGGCGCAATTTCCGCCGGGTTGATGATACCCGCCTGCGGGTAGTAGAGCGCCCCCGCGATCCCCGCGATCATAGCGGTGACGGTAAAGAGGAAGAGCTTGTAGCCCTCGACCGAATAACCAAGGAACCGCACCCGCGCCTCATTGTCGCGGATGCCGCGAATGACCGAGCCGAACTTGCCCGACACGACCCAGGCGGCGAAGACATAGCCAAGTCCGAGGGCCAGAGCCGAGGCCCAGAAGAACCAGATCGACACGAAGTCCTGCGAGGCGGTGACGCCGGGAAGGTTCTGAAGCCCCGAGAGCCCGTTGTTGCCGCGCAGCCCAGAGTCGTTCTGGAAAAGGTAGAGCGACAGGGCAAGCGTCATGGCCTGTGTCAGGATCGAGAGATAGACCCCGGTGACCCGCGACCGGAAGGCGAGCCAGCCGAAGACGAGCGCGAGCAGCCCCGGCACAGCGACGACGAGCAGGAGTTGCAGGAACAGGCTGTCGGCAAAGGCCCAGATGATCGGGAAGTCGGACGATCCCACGACACCGAAGATCTGGGTGCCGATGCCATCCACGATCTCCTGCTCGGTCGGCGGGATCGGATTCTGGGCCATGGACCCGGCCACGATCTCCTTCGTCCGCTCATACATGAGCCACATGCCGATCATGTATCCGCCGAGCCCGAAGAAGGCGAAATGCCCCAGAGACAGGATCCCCGCATAGCCCCAGATCAGGTCCATCGCGACCGCGATAAGCGCGAGACAGAGCGTCTTTCCCAGTGTCTTGACGAAGCTCGTCGAGATGATCCCTGGCCCGAAGGCGTCGGAGGTGAAGGTGACGAGGATCGTGAAGATCGCCAGCACCGCGAGAAAGATCAGAACCGAGGGGTTCTTCATGAGAAAGCTGCGCTGCATGGCTCAATCCCCCGCCGCGCGACCCTTGAGAGCGATGATGCCCCTTGGCCGGAACTGGATGAAGATGATGATGAAGATGATCATGTAGGTCTGCGCGGCGAGCGTGTTTGACGGGTTGAACCACTCGATCCCCTTTTGGAGGATACCAATCAGCCCGGCACCCAGAAGCGTGCCCCAGATGTTGCCGACACCGCCGACCACGACCGTCATGAAGGACTGGACGATGTAGGCCTGACCGATCTCGGACGTGACCTGCGCATAAAGCCCGATCGCGACGCCCGCGATGCCCGCGATGCCGGAGCCAAGGCCGAAGGTCAGCATGTTCACGCGTTCGGGGTTGATCCCCATGGCGCTCGCCATGCCCCGGTTCTGCGTCACCGCCCGCGTCTCAAGCCCCAGCCGCGTCCGCTTCATGATGAAGAGGAACACGGCGAGGAAGATAAGCGCGAGCACGAAGATCGCGATGCGCACCGTGGAGATCGACACCACGTCATTCAGCGTCCATGCCCCGCCGAGCCAGTCGGGCGAGGTGAGCGGCCGCGCCTGCGTGCCAAAGATGTTCTTTGCGAGCTGCTGAAGCGCAATGGAGATCCCGAAGGTGGCGAGCAGCGTTTCGAGCGGGCGGTTGTAGAGGAAACGGATCACCAGCCGCTCCATCGCGACACCTGCCGCAAAGGTCACGGCGAAGGCGAGCGGGATCGCCAGTAGGATGGATGCGGTGTGGTTCGGGACGATCTGTTGCACCACGTAACCGGTGTAGGCGCCCATCATGATGAACTCGCCATGGGCCATGTTGATGACCCCCATGACGCCAAAGGTGATGGCAAGGCCGATGGCCGCGAGGAAATAGATCGAAGCGAGCGACAGCGCGTCAAGCCCGAGGTCGAGGGTCTGGTTGAGCCCCACCTTGGTTTCGATGGCGGTGAGCGCCGCCCGGGCGGCTTCCGTCACCTCGGCGTTCGGTTCTGCATAGACGGAAGCAAAGGTCATGCCGTCGAGCGCGGCGTCGACGTCTTCCTCGGTCGCGGCAGGGGGAACGGTGCCAGCGGCCTCGAGCGCGTCGAAAGCCGCCACCCGGCGTTCCGGGTCCGAAAGCTCGGATACCGGCACGCCCCCCACGGCGCCGTCCACGATGTTCGCCTGCAACAGGTTGCGCAGGTCGGCGTCGGTCAGGAACGGTTCGCCATCGGTCAGCGCATAGGCGTCTTCGCGCGACAGCGCTTCGGTCCCCGGCCGCAACTCGCGGGCCACGTTCACATCCTCGGGCACATCGCCATCGAAGGCCATGATGCGGGTCGCCACCAGGGGGTTCAGCGCGCCGCGAACAGACACGTCAAGATCGCCCGAGACGGCCTCGATCGCCGCGATGCGGTTCGCCGGGTCGGTGCCGTAGGTGATCGTGATAAGCTTTTCGAGCCGCTCCTTGCGGGCCTTGATGTCCGGGTCTTCCTCGGTCTCGATCGACGCGCGCAGCACGGCGAGGAGATCGGCACTGGCATTGCGTTCGAGCGAGGCGAGTGCCGCGCGCCGTTTGGCGGGATCGGGGTCATTGAGCTGGAACGCGACGAGCGCGGACCCGATCAACCCTTGTATGCCAGAGTTCGGCTTGATCTGGTCGATCTCGTCCTTGGTGACGGTCGCCACGACCTCGCCCGTGTCGAAATCGGTCAGCTCGTAAGTGTCACCCGACTTGACTGCCTTGAAGAACAGGCCGTCGGAGGTGCGCTGCCACATGTCGCGCGCTTGCCAGGTTTCCAGTACGAAGGGCACGGTATCGAGCCCGGAACCAGCCACGGCATCAATAGCAGGCTGGATCGTCCGGCGGGAGCTTTCCGCGATGAGGTCGGCGACGGATTGCAGGACGTCCTGCATCGGTCCAAGCACGACCTCTTCCGCAGGGCCGGGTGCGGTCGTTTCCGCGTCGGTCGGCGCGGCTGCATCCTGCGCGACCACTTGGGTCGCAAGGCACAGCACCGCCAGCACGACCAGTAATAGGCGTTTCACCATCGACCCCACCCCGATGTCGTCAAAGAAGGGCGGCAGGAAAACCCCGCCGCCCAAGATTCGCGTTTCTTAGTAGTTGGACGTCAGCTGGACGCAGGTCTTGGTCTCGGTGTTGTACATGCCGCACTGGAGGTCTTTCCAATCCGACTCGAGCACGGCCGATTCCGGGAGGAAGTCGGTCCAGGCGTCGCCGGGAACCGGGTCGGTTTCCGAGATGATGTCGAACTGGCCGTCGGCCTGGATCTCGCCAATGAGAACGGGCTTGGAGAGGTGGTGGTTCACACCCATCACCGCGGTGCCGCCGGTGAGGTTCGGGAATTCCTGACCCCACATCGCTTCGCGCACCGCGTCCACATCGGTGGTGCCGGCGGCGGTCGCCGCGTTCACCCACATGTTGAAGCCAATGTAATGGGCTTCCATCGGGTCGTTGGTCACGCGCTCTTCGGAACCGATGAACTCGTGCCAGGCCGAGATGAACTCGGCGTTGGCTTCGGTGTCCGCCGACATGAAATAGTTCCAGGCCGCGAGGTGGCCGACGAGGTTCGAGGTATCGAGACCGGCAAGCTCTTCTTCACCAACCGAGAAGGCCACGACGGGGATGTCGTCAGCCGAGATACCGGCAGCCGCGAGTTCCTTGTAAAAGCCCACGTTCGCGTCCCCGTTGATGGTCGAGATCACGCCGACCTTCTTGCCGTCCGCGCCCAGCGCCACGACGTCCGCCACGATCTTGGACCAGTCCGAGTGGCCGAAGGGCGTGTAGTTCACGAAGATGTCTTCGGCGGCGATGCCTTTGTCCTTGAGATAGCTCTCGAGGATGTTGTTCGTGGTGCGCGGATAGACGTAGTCGGTGCCGAGCAGCGCGAATTTCTCGACGCCGAGTTCCTCAAGGAAGTAATCGGTGGCCGGGATCGCCTGCTGGTTCGGGGCGGCGCCGGTGTAGAAGACGTTCTTGGAGGACTCTTCGCCCTCGTATTGCACCGGGTAGAAGAGAAGTCCGTTCAGCTCTTCGATGACCGGAAGCACCGACTTGCGCGAGACGCTCGTCCAGTTGCCGAAGATCACGTCGACTTCATGCACGGTCAGAAGCTCGCGCGCCTTCTCCGCAAAGAGTGGCCAGTCCGACGCGGGGTCCACGACGACCGCTTCCAGATCGCAGCCGAGCAGGCCGCCTTTCTCGTTCTGCTGGGCAACCAGCATTTCCATGGTGTCTTTCAGGGTGGTTTCGGAAATGGCCATGGTGCCGGACAGCGAATGGAGCACGCCGACCTTGATCGGACAGTCCTGCGCCGAGGCGGCGGTTGTCAGCGCGGCAGCGGCGACGGTCCCTGCGAGAAGCGTTTTCACGAATTTCATGTATCTCTCCCACGCGGGGCATGATGCCGCCTTGCCGAACGCGGCAATGGCAACCATATCCGTCCCCGCAACAGTTGTTGTTGCATCCGTGCGGCGACCGTCCGTTCTGCATCTGGTCTGGTCGTCGCACACCCCTGCGGCTCACGCCACGTCCCTAAGGGCAGGGGTAAGGTGTGGCGGCACCCTCCCGGCGGCAATTGACGAGCGTGTTCCGTTTGGTCCAGAGCCGAGTTTGCACGATTTTTGCGCGCAATCCGTCGAGACCGCCTATTATTTGCGCTCGCCGAAGTCGTGAAGCGACCTATTCTGGGTCAAAGGCGTCTCATTTCGACTCGGGGCGCCCGCAAACGAGCGTTGCATTTGTTGTGCACGAGTTATTGCTTTTGAAAATGCAACCGATAGACTGCTCGTATGCAGAAAGCGGATAGCTTAAACTATTCAATAATTTGAATGGATCGAAGATGCGCCTGACGGTCAAGCAAATGGAGGTCTTCCACGCCATCGTGGTCGCTGGCTCCATCAGCCATGCAAAGCGCGTGCTCGGCCTGTCCCAGCCGACCATCTCGCAGCAACTCGCGAAGATGGAAGAGCTGCTCGGCGTGCAACTGATCCATCGCGGACGCGGCGAAAGCCTGCGGCTGACTGCGGCGGGCGAGTATTGGTACAAGGCGAGCCACCGGATCCTCACCGAGTTCGAGAATGCCGAACAACAGCACCGGATACTCTTCGACGAAAAGCGGCTCACCCTGCATTTCGGCACGACGCCTTCGTTGCGAGGACGATTTACCGAGGTTGCGGCACAGACCGCGCTGGAGCTCGATCAGTTCGCGCGCTTCGATTTCGACTGGGGCCTGACATCGGCCGAGGTGGTCGAAAACATAAACGCGCACAAGTTCAACTGCGGCGTCGTCAGCGCCGCCAGCATCGAAGACCAACGCGCCTCCTTCCATATCGAACCCCTGTTCAAGGATCGTATCGTCCTGGCCGTGCCTGCGAGCATTCCGGAAGAGGTTCTGGCGCTGGCTCTTGACCGGCTCGACGTGGCGCCGGGCGCCGAGGCTCTCAACCGCTATGTCGACGTGACCCCGCCAATTCCGTGGCGCGAACGCTCGGACAACTGGTATCGCGCGTCGCTGCCCTTCGCGTCGCCCTATTTCGGCTGCGTGACGCATCAGGCGGCGGTCGATGTCGTCGCGGCCGGGCTCGCCACCTGTCACACGCCGATTTCTCTCCTGCCGAACTTGCCCGAGCAGGTGCTGAACCGGATCAAGGTCTACGACATTGGCGAGCATGTCCGCGAGGTGGTCTTCGTGATGCCCAAGCACCTGATGAGCCTGAAACCCTTCGCGACCTTCGCCTCGAAGATCAGCGAATACGTGCGCCAGACCTACAACGACACGCAGGTGCGCGAGCGAATCCGGCCGTTGCCACAGCTGCAAGACTTCGTGGTGGCCGCCGCCGAATAGGCCGCGCCCTCGGGGCTGGCAAACCCGTGTAAGGGATCGCCTTTTCGGCTCTGCATCGTGTTTGCCTATCTGTCATATAGACCCATCGGATGCCCGCCCGCGTTCCAATACCTTGGTCGTACCCCGCAAAAGGGGACGTCGGACGCAGGGAGGAATATCATGCGCACTTTGACAACCTCCGTGGCGGCGCTTGCCGCGACGGGTTTGCTTTCAACCGCCGCCTTCGCGGAGCCCGCCACCCCCGAACGACTCGTCAATGCGGGATCCGAGGCGGAGGCCGCGAACTGGCTCACCGTGCATCGCACCTATGACAGCCACCGCTATTCGCCGCTGGACGAGATCACACCGGAAAACGCCTCGGGCCTGAAACTGGCCTTTGCCGTGCCGCTGGGCGGAACGGAACCCTCGGCTTTCGGTGCTGGCGCGATGGAGACAACGCCGCTCGTCAAGGACGGCAAGATGTATCTCACCGACCCCTGGGGCACCGCCTACAAGATCGACGTGTCGTCGGGCACCCGGGGCCAGATCGAGTGGATCTGTGACACGGGCATCGACAAGGACCCCTCGCTGGGCATCCTGCTTGCCAACCGTGGCGTCGCGCTGTCGGGCGATCTCGTCATCACGAATATTCCCGATGGCCGTGTCGTGGCCTGCGATGATGCCTCGGGCGACATCGTCTGGGAACAGCAGACCGCGGACCAGCCCGGCGAAGGTTTCTCGGGCGCACCGCTCGCGGTCGGGGACAAGGTCATCGTCGGCCAATCCTACGGTGACTGGGCGACCCGCGGCTGGATCGCAGCGCTCGACGCCGCCACCGGCGAGGAAGTCTGGCGCTTCTACACCGTGCCGGAACCAGGCCAGCCGGGATCCGAGACGTGGCTCTGCGAGGAATCCGGCAACCCCGATTGCTGGAAGACCGGCGGAGCGGCGGCCTGGGTGACTGGCTCCTATGACCCGGAAACGAACACGCTGATCTATGGCACGGGCAACCCGGTGCCGATGTTCGACCCGGAATACCGCCCCGGCGACAACCTTTATTCCAACTCCGCCGTGGCGCTTGACGCCGATACGGGCGAGCTGAAATGGCACTTCCAGTATACGCCCGGCGACTATCTCGACTATGACGAGGTCGGCATTCACCTGCTGATCGACAAGGAAATCGACGGCGAAATGCGCAAGGTCGTGGGCCACTTCGGTCGGAACGGGTTCTTCTACAACCTCGACCGCACCAACGGGTCGTTCATCAACTCGGGCCAGTATGTCGAACAGCTCAACTGGACCGAAGGCGTCGACCCCAAGACCGGCAAGCCCGTGAACTATGATCCGAACGCGTCACTTCAAAGCTACGCTCAGGACGTCGTCCTGCGGCGTGACGGCGGCCCGATCGAAAACTGCCCGCACCTTCAGGGTGGCATCAACTTCTGGCCCACCGCCTACAATCCGGCGACGGGCATGGCCTATGGCCATTCGATCGAAGGCTGCTCGGAACTCTCCGTGGTCCCCGTGGCCCCGGAAGACGTGATGCAAGGTTCGATCTTCACCGGCGGCTCGAACGCCGACTCGGGTGAGATCGACGGCTCGATCATCCAGCTCGACGTGGCCACCGGTCAGGTCGTGAAAAAAGAGATGCGGGAATATCCGGGCTACGCCGGCGTCCTGCTCTCGGGCGATCTGGTGTGGGTCGGCGAAATGGACGGGACGTTCGGCGCCTACAATGCCGAAACGCTGGAACAGGTCTGGTCCACGAACCTTGGCGGCGTGTTCAAGGCACCGGCGATGACCTATGCGGTCGACGGCAAGCAATATGTCGCGATCGTCTCGGGTCCCATCGGCCTTGGCACATTCGGTCACACGGACATCGAACAGACGCAGGGTGCAAACATGCTCTACGTCTTCGCGCTCTGATCAAAGAGCACCGAAAAGGTTTCCGGCCGCACCCCTTGCGGCCGGAAACTGTCTTGAAGGTTACGAAACGCGCAAACGATACGAAGAACGGAAAGTCACCCCCCATGAAGGCACGAACCACTCTCGCAACCGCCGCCGCCCTTGGCATGGCCCTTCTCACAGCGCCGCTGATGGCGCAGGACGCCGACTTCAATCCCGAAGATTACGACATCGCCCGCGGCAAGGAAGTTTACGAACGGATCGGCGTCTGCGTGCAATGCCATGGCTGGGACGGAAATGGCATGGGCCGGAATCCGCGTTCGGTCGGGATCGCTCCGAAGCTGCGCGAGTTTCCCGACGATGCCGAGCTTCTGCACGAAGTCATCGCCTGCGGGCGGCCTTTTACGGAAATGCCCTATCATGACCGGAACGCCTATTCCGACGGTCGCTGCTACGACATGACGCTTGAGGATTTCGACGAAGGCGAGGCGCCGACCCGCGGCAAGTCGATCCGGGACGCCGACATCGACAACCTCGTCGCCTATATGCTCACCGACGTGATCGGCGCGGGGGACACCACGCTCGAACAATGCGAGGCCTTCTTCGAGCCAGGACACCGCAACTGCGCCCCCCTGGCCAACCGGTAAGCCATGCGGGCAAGGCTGACACTCACGCTCCTCGCGGCCCTGGCCGCCGGGAGCGCCATCGCCCAGGAGCGGGACCGCTCGGCATTGGAAGCGCCCTTCGACATATGGGACGCGCATCTGGGCGAACCCGTGACGATCATTCCCCCGATCGACGTGAACGAGTTGGCCTGTGGCACGAACGGTGGCCCCTATTCCCTGCCTTTGGCCGACCCCGCGGAATTCATGACCTGCCCGCCTGAAGCCTCGGGCCTGCGGGAAGTGCATTTCTCCTACGATGACGAACTCGATTACGTCGCCCGCGCAATGGAGTCGGAGTATGACGTTCTGCAAGACGGCACGACGGTCTTTTCCCACAAGGTCATGGTCTCGGTCCTCGTCAGCGAAGACGGGATCATCGAAGGCATCCGTATCCTGACCGATCCGCGCATTCCGGCGCGCGAACGCCGCCGCGCCGTCACGCTCATGCGCAACCTCGAAGCGCGCTACGGCGACTGGTCGCTCATGTGCGAGGACCTGCCGCTCGCTGAGAGCGAGATGATGATCGGCAACGTCTTCACCAAACGCGTCTGCACGGGCACGTCGCCCGACGGCGAGGCGACGCTGCGGCTGGACGCACGCTATCTGCGCAAGGCGGGACAGGAGGCAGTCAACCGCGAAACCCGAGAGTTGAACTCGACCTATTTCGAAAGCTTTTCCCGGCTCGAGATGGTGCGCCTGCCCTATGAGCCTTCGCCCCCGCCGGTGAGGGACGTACGATGACCCTATTCGGTATAGGTCCCGTCCGCGTTGAAGGTGCGCGTCACTTCGGCGCCCTCCATCACCGCGCCGCGCATGTTTGCGCGGGAGAAGCGGCTTTCGGTCACGATCGCGCCGGTGAAATCGGCATCGCGCAGATCTGTGCCCCAGAAATCGGTGTATTCGATCGTGGCCCCCGTGAAATCGGCCCGGAACGCATCGCTTTTCACGATCGAGACATAGGACATGGTGACACCCGCAAAGGACGAGCGGCCAAGGCTCGCCTCGCTGATGCCGGTGTTGTAAAAGCTGGCTCCGGAGAGATCGGCGTTGTTGATCCGCGCGGATGTCAGATGCGCGTTGTCGATCTGCGCGCCCACCAGCGTCGCGCCAGTCATCCGCGCATGTTGCATCCGGGCCCCGTTGAGCATGGCATCGGTGAAGTTCGCGGCCGAAAGCTGCGCCTCGTAAAACAGCGCGCCGGTGAGATCCGCGCCAGTGAAATCGGCCTGCCGCAGTTCAGCGACATTGAAGTTGGCATTCTCCGCCTTGGCCCCGGCAAAGATCGTGCCGTTCAGGATTGCCCGGTGAAAGCGTGCGCCGGTCAGATCGGCCCCCGTCAGGTCGACGCCGGAGAGATCGGCCTTCTTGAAGTTGGCATGCGACAGGTCGCAGTCCCGGCACTCCGTCCGCGTGCCCTCGCGCAGGGCCTGAACGAGATCCGGGTCGGCCTCGGCCCAGAGGGGGCCAGCGACAAGGGTGGCGGTGAGAATGGCTGCGATACGCATGGGGGAGCTCCTCCGATATGCGGAAAGGATAGGACATGATCCCCGTCAAATCCAGTATTTTATCTATTTTTATCATTGGCTTATCAGGTTTCTGGACGCTCGCGGGCGACAGTGATGTCGTGTCCGGCGAGGCCGAGATCCTCGATGCCGACGTGATCAAGATCGGGCCGCAACGCGTGATCCTCTGGGGTGTCGACGCGCCCGAGCGCAACCAGTCCTGCTACAAGGAGGGCGAGCGCTGGGGCTGTGCGGATGCCTCCAAGCGGACGCTCGAACTGCTCGCTGGGCGGGGCGAGGTCACCTGTTACCTGACCGGCGATCCCGACCCCTTCGGCCGGCGCTTCGGGGTCTGCGAAAGCGGCGGCGACGCGATCAACGAGCTGATGGTGCGCCGGGGCATGGCGCTCGCCTTCGTCGAGCAGTCCACCGATTACGTCGACGCCCAAATGGACGCGATCACCGATCAGGTCGGTCTTTGGGAAGTCGGCGTCGAATTTGAAGAGCCGTGGAAGTTCCGCCTGCAAAACACACCCGGAGGTTTCCGTTGAGCGACCAGAGCCTGAACGACCGTTCCCCGCTTGCCGCCCGCATCGTGGGCAACCGCGCCTACGACGACATGTTCCGCTGGGTGCTCCTGATGGCACTGATCTGTCTGGGCGCGGTGATCCTGTGGGATTACGGCTACCTGAACTATCTCATCGACAACGACACCTCGGGGATTTCGACGCTCATCATCGCGGTCTTCGGGGTGGGCAGTCTTTATTGCCTGTGGTTCCTGTTCGACCTCTCTGGGGAGATGTCCGCCCTCGCCCGGGTCATGCGCGGGCTCGAGGACGGCGGGGTGCCCGACATGGACAGCGCGATTGCCCGCCTGTCCCAAAGCCGCCGGGTGGCGCGGGTGGTGGGCGACCTGACGACCATGCAACGCACCTCGGCCGGATCACCGGAAACCGTGTTGCAGGCCTTTGCCTCGGAACTGCGCGGTCCGGTGCGGCTGGGGGTCTTCATCTCCGACACGCTCTACAAGCTCGGGCTTCTGGGCACCGTGATCGGCTTTATCTTGATGCTGGTTTCGATGCGCGACCTTGGCGAGTTCGACGTGGAAACCATGCGCGCGGCGCTGCAAAGCATGACCGGCGGCATGGCCGTCGCGCTTTTGACCACGATCACGGGTCTGTCCGCCGGGGTGCTTCTTCGCATGCAGTTCAACGTCCTGGACAGCCTTGCGCTTCGGATCACGCAGACGCTCGTCCGGTTCTCCGAGGTCGTTCTGCCGGCCGTGACGAAGGGCTAATCGATGTTCGAGGACATCCGGGACGGCGAATATGACGCCTTCACCGACCTGCTGTTCAACGCGCTGGTGGGCTTTGCCTTCATGTTCTTCATCGCCTTCGCGATGATCAATCCGGTCGCGGAGGAAGGCAAGATCGACACCGAGGTCGAGATCCTGATCACGGTGCGCTGGCCCGACGCCCATGAGGACGACATCGACGTCTATGTCGAGGACCCGGTGGGCAATATCGTCTGGTATCACGAACGCGAGGCGGGGCTCATGCATCTGGACCGCGACGACCGAGGCCAGTTCAAGGACGTTCTGATCGTGAACGGCGCTGAGGTCGAGAATCCTCTCAACCAGGAAACCGTCTCGGTCCGGGGGCTCATGAACGGCGAATATGTGATCAACGTCGTGCATTTCATCGCCACCTCGACCGAGCCGGTGCCGGTGAGCGTGAAGGTCGAGAAGATGAACCCCTCGGTGCGCGTCGTCTACTATGGCGAGACCGACCTGACCGGCACCGGCGAGGAAGTCACCGTCGCGCGGTTCACTTTGGCCGATGACGAAATCGAGGACCTGAACAACCGACCGAAATCGCTGGTGGCCCTGACCCGGCAGACCACGACGAACACGCCGGGCGGCGACATGATGACCGGATCGGGCGAGGTCGTGCGGCAATGACACAGACCATTCTGACATTGACGGTCGCCTATGCGCTGGTGGCGGTGATCGTCGTTCTCGTCGTACTGAATTCCAGGTTTCCGCTCGTCCTCAAGGCCGGGCTGACCGTAGCGATCGCGGCGCTGATGTTCCTGACCTATCAGGGCATCGGGCGGCTGCGGGGGCTGCCGTCCGACACCGCCCCGCCAGAGCGGTTCCGGCTCTACTGGGCACAGATCGAGGAGCCCGACAAGCTGACCGGCGACCCCGGGGCAATCTTTCTTTGGCTGGGCGAACTGGACGAGGACTACTATCCCGTCGGCCAGCCGCGTGCGCACCGGCTTCCTTATTCCGATGAACTGGCCGCATTGGTCCTTGAAGCGCAGGGCAAGGTGGCCAAGGGCGAGGACATCTCGGGCGAGGTCGCCGAAGAAGAAGGCGAGGAAGACCCGGCCGAGGACATTGCGGACGATGCAACCGAGGAAACCGAACAGGGCAACAACGCCCGGATCGGAACGCGGGTCGTGAACTTCGACTTCGGGGGGCTCCGGTTCGACCAGACACCGGCACCCGTCACCCCGGACAAGGATAACTAGGCGGTGAGCCGCGAGTAGGCATCCACCAGGTCACCGCCGCCGCTGTCGGCGATCAAGGTCGCCGGCGATCCGGTCGCCACGACCTTGCCCTTCACCAGCATGATGACGTCGTCCGCGCCTTCGACCTCGTCCACCAGATGCGTCGCCCAGAGCACGGCGACCGAATTGTTGGCGGCGAGACGCCGGATATCCTCGACCAGAGCGCGCCGCGAGGGCGTGTCGAGACCCGCCGAGGGTTCGTCCATGATGATGAGGTCCGGATCGTTGATCAGGGCGCGGGCGATTTCCACCTTGCGCTGCTGGCCACCTGACAGGTTGCGCACCGGACGCTTCAACAGGTCTTCGAGTCCGAACTGCATGGCGAGCGCGTCGATCCGGTCGTCAAGCACCCGTCCACCCAGCCCGAAGAGCCGCCCATGAAACCGAAGGTTCGCGCGGATCGACATGTCGAGATCGACGGAGCGCGCCTGAAAGACCACACCCATACGGCGGCGAATGTCCGACCCGGCATCGCGGTGCGTCATGCCAAAGACCTCGACCGCGCCGGAATCGGGCGCGAAGAGGCCGGCGATGATCTGGAACAACGTCGACTTGCCGGCCCCGTTCGGACCGAGCAGCCCGACGAACCGCCCCGGCGCAATCGACAGGGACACACCGTCGAGTGCGGTCACGCTGCCGTAGCGTTTCACGACGTCCTGCATTTCGAGAACAAGTTCGCCGGTCATTCTTCCCCCACCATCCGTGCCGCTTCCTCGCGCACCCATGTTTCGTCGCGAAGATCGCGGGCCACGTCCAGACGTCGGTCCTCCACCACTTCCATCGGGCGACCATCCAGCACCACGATCCGATCCGCAAGCCGGGCGGCATCCTCGGGGTCATGCGACACCAGAATGACAGTGGGCTGATAGGCCCGGATCACCCGGGCGATAAGAGCGGAAAGATCGCGGGCCAGTTTCCGGTCAATCGAGACGAAAGGCTCGTCGAGGATCAGAAGACCAGGCTTCACGGCGAGCGCACGGGCCAGCGACACGCGGCGTTGCATGCCGCCTGAGAGCTCGCCGGGCAGCGCGTCCTCGTATCCGCCGAGCCCCATTTCGCCCAGCAACTTGTGCGCCTCCTTTTCGGTAAGGCTGTCGGAGACGAGTGTCAGGTTCTGCGTCGACGTCGCCCAGGGCAAGAGGCGCGGGTCCTGGAACACGAAGCCGGGGACGGGAGCCTCGGCGGCCGGCTTGCCACCGATGCGCAGCATCCCCTCGTAATCCGTATCGAGACCCGCGATCATCCGCAGGATGGTCGACTTTCCGACACCGGACGGGCCGACGATGGCAACCACCTCGCCCTCGCGCACGAAAAGATGCAGGCCATCCATCAGGAGATCCCCGCCGAACGCCTTGCGCTCGATGTCTAGACAGACCGAAACGCCGGACGCCATCCGAGGACCCTTTGTTCCAGCGGTCGCATGACCGCGTATTCGATGAAGAAAACGACCGCCATGAAGCTCGTCGTATAGGCGAGGATTGCCGCGATATCGAAGCTTTGAAAGAAGATACCGATGCGAAACCCGACCCCGCCGTCGGAGCCAAGCACCTCGAACACCAGAACGATTTTCCAGATGAGCGACAAACCGGTGCGCGCGGCGGTGAGGACATAGGGCATGAGTTGCGGGATCACGATGCGCCGCACCTGTCGCCGGAAGGGCACGCGGTAGACGCGGGCCAGCTCGGTGAATCCGTGGTCGAGGTTTCGGACCCCTTCACGCATGGTGACGGTAACGAGGGGGGTCTTGTTGATCACGACGGCGAGGATCAGCGCCGTCTCGGTCAGGCCCAGCCAGATGTAGCAGGTGATCGCGACGACGATGGCCGGGACATTGAGCCCGATCAGGACCCAGCTTCCGAAGAGCCGGTCGAAGACCCTGAAGCGCCCGGTCAACCCGCCCAGCACGATGCCCAGCGCCATGGCGATGAAGAAGGCCGCCGCCGCCCGGCCTAGCGTCTTGGCGACATCGGGCAAGAGACGGCGCTCCGTCGCCAGATGGATGATCTCGCGGAACACCTCGACCGGCGTCGGGAAAAGCCGGTGGTCGACGACAAGCGCCGCCACCTCCCAGACCACGATGAGAAGCGGGAGGGACAGCCATTCAAGCCGTCCCACCGCCGATGGTGGACCGCGTCTGGCCTTCATGGACGCGCGGTCAGGAGGTGGTGTAGCCGGACCAGAACGTCCCTTCCGGCATGGTCATCGCATCTCCCACAAGATCGGGTCCGCCAACTTCGGCCATGATGGCATAGGCAGCCCCGGCGGCGTCTATCACACCCGGCGTGTAGTCGGTCAGGATGCCGGCCCGGTAATCTTCCCGCAGTTGCAGGAAAAGCGCGTCGTCCTCGGCGTTCATGAGCGGACGGATGTCGTCCCAGACCGAGTCGCGCTGGAGAAGGAGCCGTTTCGCCTCGAAGCTCGCATCGAGATAGCCCTTGATGGCCTCGGGTTTCTCGGCGGCAACGCTTTCCCGGAACACCCAGCCCAGAAGCGGCGGCTGTTCGGCGATGCCGAGCCCGGTCATCATCTCGGAGACCGAGATCAGCTCTTTCATCCCGGCGGCTTTCGTGCGCGCGTTGAAATGCCAGAAGTTGAGGGCGGCATCGGCCTTGTCCTCAAGCAGCAGCTCGTTGACCAGCGGCGGCGCCCCAAAGCGCGCGTCGACCTGTGCTTCGAGGTCCTCGCCCGTTTCCTTCTTGTAGTAAGCCCGGAGGGCGACCCAGCTCTTGTCCACCGGCCCCCCCGCGATGGCGATGGTCTTGCCCGGCAGGTCGGTCAGGGTCTGGATCGGCCCGTCGGGGCGAACGATCAGCCCGCCGACCGCATAGCTGTGCGGAACGACGGTGAAATCCTCGCCCGTGGCGCGCACGCCCGCGACCCAGATATAGTCCGACAGCACGATATCCACGTCACCAGACATGAGCGCCACATGGCTCGCGTCCTTGCCCGAGACATCCTTCGTCTCCAACTCGACCCCGTGCTTTTCGTCGAGCTTCATGTCCTTGATGACGGCCAGTTCCCATTGCGCCGTGCCCGTGGCCAGCGCCCCGACTTTCACGGGTGCACGCTTGACGGTCGGCGGGCTGAAAGCGCGGGCCGGAGCGCCCAGCGCGGTGCCGATGAGGCCGCCCCCGAGAAGCGCCGAAAATTCGCGTCTTTTCATGATCTTGTCCTCCCTCGCGGTATGTCCGCTTTCTTTGGTCCCCAACAGGCTACCACCCGGTCAGACCGCGATTTGCAATCTCCCAAATTGCGAAAACCTATTTGGCAGAACGCCTTCGCGGTCCCTAATCTGGCAAAAACAGGGAGGAATTTGAATGAAGACTTTCGTGCGTGGCATCGCTGCCGCAGTCATCGCTTTTGCGCCCATGATGGCGGCCGCCGAAGGCAACATCGCATCGGACGCCACCCGACTTCCCGACATGATGATCGACAGCGCGGCGCTCACATTCTCGGAAACGCAGTTCGAGCTCGAGACCGGCAAATATTACCGCTGGCGCATCGTGCATGACGGGGGCGAGGAGTTCCTGATCATGGCGCCGGACCTGTTTCGCAACTCCTGGATCAACCAGGTGATCATCGAGGATCTCGAGGTCGCGCCGTTGGGCCTGCATTCGGTCGAGTTCGATGACGAGGGAACCATCGACATCTGGTTCGTGCCGATCCGGCCGGGCGACTACGACTTCTACGTGCCGGGATACGAGGAACGGGGCCTCAAAGGCACCTTCGTGGTGCGCTGATGAAACAGTTCCTTTTGGCGGCGGCCCTGGCCGCCCTTCCCCTCTCGGCGACGGCAAAGGACACGGGGCTCATCTTCGTGTCCAACGAGAAAAGCCATGATGTCTGGGTCTATGACCAGGACTTCAACGTGGTGAAAAAGATTGAGACCTCGCGTCGACCGCGCGACATGAAGATGAACGCGGCGCAGACGCTGCTCTATGTAGCATGCGGCGACGATGACGTGATCGACGTGATAGACATCGAAACGCTGGAGGTGGTGGACCAGATCCCAACCGGCCCCTCGCCCGAGGTCTTCGCCTTTTCGCCGGACGAAAGCGTCGTCTATGTCTCGAACGAAGAGGACTCCATGCTCGAGGTGATCGACATGGAAAGCCGGATCGCGATCCACGATGTGCCGACCGGGGCCGAGCCGGAGGGCGTGATCGGGACCGAAGATGGCAGCACGGTCTACGTGACCTCGGAAGTGGCCGACATGGTGCATGTGGTGGACGCGGGACAAGGCGTCGTGACCGACAACATCATCGTGGGCACGCGGCCACGCAGGTTCGTCCTGACGCCCGACACCAACGAGCTTTGGGTGAGCGCCGAGCTGTCGTCGGAGATCTATGTGATCGACCGCGACACGAATGAGATCAAGGAGGTACTCGAATTCCTGCCGCCTGGTTTCCGGCCCGAGGATGTGACCCCGGTCGGGATGGCCATTACCGAAGACGGCTCGCGCGGCATCATCAGCCTTGGCCGCGCCAATCATATCGCGGTGATCGACGCGCATACGAAAGAGGTCATCGAATATGTCCTCGTCGGCAGCCGGGCCTGGTCCGTCGCCCTGACGGGTGATGAAAAGGTGGCGGTGGTGTCGAACGGGCTATCCGACGACATCACGCTGGTCGATATGGAGACGCTGCGCCCGATCCGCTCGATTCCCACGGGCCGTGTGCCCCATACCGTAGTGATCGACGATTGATCCGGCTCTTCGCTCTTCTCGCGCTCGTCTCCTTGGCCCTGCCCGCGAGGGCCGAGGACATCACCATCGGTTACATCGCGCTGGAAAACGACCCGCGCTATGACGAAACCTTCGCCTATGCCCGGATCGCCCTTCGCCCACAGGGAGACACCTTCGAGGGGGTAAAGCTCGCCGTCGAGGACATGAAGATCCTGACCGACGCGCGGGGGCTGACGGTGACGCTGGATGAAATGCGCGTGCGGCCCGAAACCGTCGCCGGCGCGGGTGAACGTATGGTGGCGGCGGGGATCGAATACATCGTCGCCGATCTGCCGGCCCCTTCCGTCGCGGCTCTGGCCGAGGCCGTGAACGGTGCGGCGACGATCTTGAACACCACCGCGCCCGAGGACAGCCTGCGCCGCACCTGTTATCCCGGCCTGCTCCATACGGCAGCGTCGGACCGGATGATCTCGGACGCGTTGATCCAGCACCTCGTCCGGCAGGAATGGACAAGGGTTCTGCTGCTCCATGGCAAGACCGAGCGCGATGTCGCCCGCGCAGCGAGCTTTGCGGAGGCAGCCGAACGGATGCGGGTCAACGTGGTCGAGACGCGAGAGTTCGACCTCTCCACCAATCCGGCGCTCCGAGAAGAGAACAACATCATGCTGCTCACGGGCGGCATCCGGGACTACGACGTGATCGTGATCGCGGACGATTACGGCGAATACTCCCGCTACGTCCCGTTCCAGACCGCCCTGCCCCGGCCCGTGGTGGGCGCGACGGGCCTTGTGCCTGCCGAGTGGCACTGGGCGCTCGAACGCTACGGCGCACCGCAGGTGAATTCGCGGTTCGAGTCCGTGACCGGGCGTCGCATGGGCTGGCAGGACTGGTCCACCTGGGTCGCCGCCCGCGCGGTCCTGACCGCCTTTGCCAAGTCCCGCGAGCCGGGGGCCGAGGGCGATTTCCTACGGTCGGACCGGCTCCGGCTGGACGGTTCGAAAGGCGTCCCGATGACATTCCGGCCCTGGAACGGTCAGCTAAGGATGCCCATCCTTCTCGCCACGCACAATGCCATCGTCGATATTGCGCCCATCGAGGGCTTCATGCACCAGTTGAACACGTTGGACACGCTGGGACAGGACGAGGCCGAATTTGCCTGCGACTAGGGACGCTTCACCACGCTACCTCTTGGGGCTTTACGCCGTTACCGAGCGGGAAATCCTGAAGTTCATTCGCCAGCGGGAGCGGCTTCTCTCGGCCATCGTGCGCCCGTCGTTGTGGCTTTTCATCTTTGCGACCGGGCTTCACAACCTCCTCGGCATCTCGATCATCGAGCCTTACGAGACCTACACGCCCTATCAGGAATACATCCTGCCGGGCCTCTGCGGGATCATCGTGCTCTTCCAGTGCATGCAGTCGGCTCTGTCGATGGTCTACGACCGCGAGGCGGGCGTGATGCGCGTGATGCTCGTCTCGCCGCTGCCGAGGACCTTCCTCCTGTTCGCGAAGATCCTCGGCGCGACCATTCTCGCGGCGTTCCAGATCTATGTGTTCCTCGCCTTGGCGGCGGTCTTCGGGTTCTGGATGACGCTGCCCGGGATGGTCTACATCCTGCCGGCGATCTTTCTGTCGGGTATGATGCTTGGGTCGATCGGCCTCGTCATCACGGTCTACGCCAAGCAGATCGAGAACTTCGCAGGCATGATGAACTTCGTGATCTTCCCGATGTTTTTCATGTCCACCGCGCTCTATCCGCTGTGGAAACTGCGCGAAAGCGGGGCGGAAGTGCTCTACTGGCTCGCCGTCTGCAACCCCTTCACACATGCGATCGAGTTGATCCGCTATGCGGCTTACGGGAAATTCGCGTGGATTTCGGCGCTGGTTGTGCTGGGCGTGGCGGGAATCGCCTTTACGCTGGCGGCCTGGGGTTATGATCCCACGCGCGGGGCGATCGGCAAGATCAAGCGCGGCTGACCCGACGGCCCCGTATCGCCCCGGCGATCAGGAGAGCGAGCGTGGCGAGGGCCGCGACACAAACCGCCGAGAGCACCGCCGCGACGATCCAACGTGCCCATGGCCGCACCTGAAGCTCGGCCCCGTTCCAGCCGGTTGACGGACGATAAACATGCATCTCACCGCGCAGCGCGCCAAGCGCACCCAGACCAAAGCTGTCTTCCTGCGCCAGCAATGCGTCGGGGGTCGAAGTGAACCAGACGGCAATCTCTGCCGCCTCGCCCGGGTCGAGCGTATCCAGCGCCACGGACATGAGGCCGTTCTCGTGGGCGCGCACCTCGAGCGGCTCGCCACTCCGCTCCGCCCGCGCGATCTCCGGCATGACAAGTGCCACGGTGTTCAGCACGTCCTCGCCACGGTTGGTGACCCGCACCCGCCCGAAGGCGTGGTAGTCGCCAAAGGCGATGACGGTCCCAAGCCCTTCCATCTCGTCGAGCATCCGGCGCACCACGCCGGCGTTGACCAGACGCGGAATGGCCCGGTCGCGCAGAAGCTCGTTCCCGTTTTCACCCAGAAGGATGTTGAGCGCGAGATCCGCCTCCGACCGCTTCTGCATTCGCGCCACCAGCTCGTCGGAGATGACCAGCGGGTCGATGACGTAATCGGCGGGCACCGCGATGTCATTGAGCACGATCTGCCCGGTCAGTGGCACACCCCGGAGCGCATCCCAACGCCCGGTGAGGACGGTCAGAACGGCAAGGCAGGTCGCCGCGATGGCGAGGCTGACGAGGGAGAAGAATATCGTGCGGGTCATCGGGGTCTCCTGTTCGGAAAACCCTAGCATGGCCAAGGGCGCAACGATCAATAGCGCGCATTGGAGGCGGCAATCAAAGAAGGACGTTGGCCGCCCGTTTCACGTCGCGCAGAACCACGTTGGTCTGGGCCGCGCGCACCGCAGGCTGGCGGAAGAGGAAGTCTTCCAGAAACCGGTTGTAGGCCGCGATGTCGGCGACCACCACGCGCATGGTGTAATCTGCCTGCCCGGTCGTGGCCCAGCATTCCTGCACTTCGGGCCGCGCTTCCACCGCGTGGATGAAGGAGGCCACATTCTCGGGGTCGTGGCGCACCATTTCCACATGGGTCAGTGCCTGGAAGCCTAAACCGATGCGCTCCGGGTCGATGACGGCGGCGTAGCGGCGGATGACGCCCGCCTCCTCCAGCGCCTTGACCCGGCGCCAGCAGGCGGAAACCGACATACCCGCGATCTCGGCCAGATCGGCGTTCGAGATACGGCTGTCGCGCTGCAGGGCGCGGATCAGCACGCGGTCGCGGTCGTCCAGCGCAATCTGGTCTGGCATTTCACTTTTCCGTTCACATGCGGATTGGCATTTCAACACTCTACCGCACCCTGCGAAATCTGGGAAGGGAATCCGCCTGTCTCCGGGTATCATCGTGACAACAGGAGGACCCGCCATGCTGCATGCACCAGCCACCCATCCCGATTACAGGCTCACCGACCGCTACGACCTGACCGAGGGCCGCGTGTTCCTGACCGGGACACAGGCGCTGGTCCGGATCATGTTCGATCAGGCGCGGCGCGACCGGGAGGCAGGGTTGAAGACCGCGGGCTTCGTGTCGGGTTATCGTGGCTCGCCGCTCGGCGGTCTCGACCTTGAGATGTGGCGTGTGACGAAACGGCTGAAGGACAAGAACATCACCTTCATGCCCGCGGTGAACGAAGACCTTGGCGCGACGGCCGTTCTGGGCAGCCAGCAGGCCACGCTCGACCCGGATTGCGAGGTCGAGGGTGTGTTCTCCATGTGGTATGGCAAGGGCCCGGGGGTGGACCGGTCGGGCGATGCGCTCCGGCATGGGAACGCCTATGGCACCGATCCCAAGGGCGGCGTTCTGGTCGTTGCGGGCGACGATCACGGCTGCGTCTCGTCCTCCATGCCGCACCAGTCGGACGCGGTCTTCCTCGCCTGGTTCGTGCCGGTGCTCAATCCGGCGGATGTCGAGGAATATCTGACCTACGGCGAATACGGTCTGGCGCTGTCGCGCTATTCCTCGACCTGGGTCGGGTTCAAGGCGATTTCCGAGACGGTGGAATCGGGCCGTTCGGTGCGGCTCCATCCCGACCGAACCTTCGTCTATCCCGAGATCGACCTGCCCCCCGGCGGCATCCACATTCGCGGCAACGATGGACCGTCGCCCGAGATTGAAACTCGCATAACCCACAAGCTGCGGGCGGTGGAGAAGTTCGTCGAAGCCAATCCCATCGACCGGGCGACCTACAACCTGCCCGACGCGCCCTTTGGCATCGTCACCACAGGCAAGGGGCATCTGGACACGCTGGAGGCGCTGCGCCTTCTGGGGCTGGACGAGGCGAAATGCCGGGCGCTGGGGATCGACATCTACAAGGTCGGGATGGTCTGGCCGCTGGCCCGGCGCGATGCGTTGAATTTCGTCTCCGGCAAGAAAGAGGTGCTGGTGATCGAGGAAAAGCGCGGCATCA
This sequence comes from Maritimibacter sp. DP1N21-5, assembly GCF_019218295.1. Taxonomy (NCBI): domain Bacteria; kingdom Pseudomonadati; phylum Pseudomonadota; class Alphaproteobacteria; order Rhodobacterales; family Roseobacteraceae; genus Maritimibacter; species Maritimibacter sp. DP1N21-5. Next base: position 29,571 of record NZ_JAHUZF010000003.1, on the reverse strand, counting down.
TCGAGAGCCAGTTGAAGGAATTCTTCTACGACTGGCCCGGCGCGAAACCCGAAAAGATGGTCGGCAAGCATGACGCGCAGGCGACGCGCGATCTGGTCCCATGGACGGGCGAGTTGTCGCCGCGCGCGCTGATCCCGATCCTTGCCGAACGGCTCGACCCGTTCTTTCCCGGTGAGGACCTGATCGCCAAGGCGCGCGCGCTCACTGAAACCCCGGTGCCCATACTCAACACCCCCGGCGCGACGCGCACGCCCTATTTCTGCTCTGGCTGTCCGCATAACTCGTCGACCGTGGTGCCGGAAGGGTCCACGGCCGGTGCTGGGATCGGCTGTCACGTGATGGCAAGCTGGATGGACCGGGACACCGCAGGTTTCGCCCAGATGGGCGGCGAGGGCGTGCCCTGGTCGGTCCGCCAGAAGTGGAACGGCGGCAAGCACCAGTTCCAGAACCTCGGCGAAGGGACCTGGTATCACTCCGGCAGTCTCGCCATCCGGCAGGCGGTCGCCGCCAAGGCCAACATCACCTACAAGGTGCTCTACAACGACGCCGTCGCGATGACCGGCGGCCAGCCCGTCGACGGTCCGGTCAGCGTACAGGGCATCGCCCAGAACGCGCGGGCCGAGGGAGTGGAGCGGATCGCTTTGGTCTCCGACAACATCGGCAAATTCTCCAAGAGCGATTTCCCGGCCGGCACCAGCCTTCATGACCGGGACGCAATGGACAGCCTTCAACGCGAGCTGCGCGAGGTGAAGGGCGTGTCGATGCTGATCTACGAACAGACCTGCGCGACCGAGAAACGGCGGCGGCGCAAGCGTGGCAAGATGGAAGACCCGAAGCGCTTCGCCTACATCAACCCCCTCGTCTGCGAGGGTTGCGGGGATTGCTCGGTGGAATCGAACTGTCTCTCGGTGGAACCACGCGAGACGAAGTTCGGACGCAAGCGGAAGATCAACCTCTCGACCTGCAACAAGGACTTCTCCTGTCTCGACGGGTTCTGCCCCTCCTTTGTCACGGTCGAAGGCGGCGAACGGCGAAAGCGCGAGGAAACCTCCGTCGACCTCGATGCGCTCGTCGCGAAGGTGCCCGCACCGGAGTTGCCGAGCCTTGCCGAACCCTTCGACCTGCTCGTCACCGGCGTTGGTGGCACCGGCGTCGTGACGGTCGGTGCGCTCATCACAATGGGCGCGCACGTGCAGGGGCTGGGGTCCTCGGTGCTCGACTTCACCGGCTTCGCGCAGAAGTTCGGGACGGTGTTGTCCTACATCCGCCTTGGCCAAGATCCCGACGCGATCCATCAGGTGCGTATTGATCAGGGCCATGCGGATGCGGTCATCGGCTGCGACGTGGTGGTCAGCTCCGCGCCGAAGGCGAGCCAGCATTACCGGGCGGGAACCAAAATGGTGCTGAACCTTGCCGAAATGCCCACGGGCGACATCGTGCTGCGGCGGGATGCCGACCTCATGGTCAAGGTCCGCGAGGCGTCGATTGCCAAGACCGTTGGCGCGGATAACCTCCTGTCTCTGGACGCCAACACGATTTCCGAGACGCTGCTGGGCGATCAGGTCTTCGCCAATACGATCATGCTCGGCATGGCGTGGCAGAAAGGTCTGGTGCCGGTGGAGCTTTGGGCGCTGGACCGGGCGATCGAGCTGAACGGCGTCGCGATCGAGGGCAACAAGAGGGCCTTCGCCATCGGACGGATCATGGCCGAAACGCCGGACGCGCTCACGCCAATTCTGGGGAGCATGGAGCCGGAGGTGCAGACCCTCGATCAGATGATCGACGAACGGGCGGCCTTCCTCGTCGGCTATCAGAACGAAAGATACGCCCAGCGCTACCGCGACGCGGTTGCGGGATTCCGGTCCCGGCTTGCGCCGGGGTTGCCAGAGGACGTAATCGCCGAGGCTGCGAAGTCGCTCTTCAAGCTCATGGCCTACAAGGACGAATACGAGGTCGCGCGGCTCCACACCCAGATGGGGTTCGAGGATGAGCTGAAGGAAAAGTTCACCGGCGACTACAAGGTGCACTACCATATGGCCCCGCCCATGCTGCCGCTCGGCAGGGACGAACGCGGGCGTCCGAACAAGGTGCAACTCGGCGCGTGGATGCGCCCGGTCATGGGCGGTCTTGCCCGGTTCAAAGGCCTGCGCGGCACCCCGCTCGACATCTTTGGCTATAGCCATGAGCGCCGGATGAACCGCGGGATGATCGGCTGGTATGAGGGCGTCATGGCGCAGGTCGCCGCGAAAGTGACGCCGGAGAACGTGGCGGACGTCTTGAAAATCCTCAAGGCCCCTCAGGAGATGCGCGGTTACGGTCCGGTCTGGGAACAGGCGGTCGCGGTCGAGAAACCCAAGGCCGACGCGGCCTTGGCGGCGCTCTGACTTGCTATTCGCCGGCGGCCTCCATACCCTGACAAAAATGATAGGATTTCAGGAGGCCGTCATGGCGAAAGTCGAAGCGCTCTGGGAAACGCCGAAGGCGAGCCAGTATCTGCAACAACTGTGCAAGCATTTCGCGCATAAGATCGAGGTGAGCTTCACGCCCGAAGAGGGGCGGATCGACTTTCCCTTCGGTCCGGTGAACTTGAGGGCGAGCGACGCCGGGCTTTGGATCGAGGTGAACGCCGAGGACGCCGAGGGATTGGAGCGCGGCAAGGACGTGGTCGACCGTCATCTGGAGCGCTTCGCCTTCCGGGACGAATTCAAGCACATGCCCTGGGCGGCGTGAGGTCCTGATCGCCACATGCGGCGCTGCGGCGTGGGCAGGTGGTTGCCAAGACGAACGGATTGGGTGAAGAACCTCCGACCTAACTGGACGGGGGACTACATGCCCAAACCTCTCGTGATGATCTCCGGCGGCGGGATCGGCGGATTGGCCACGGCGCTGACGCTGCACCAGATCGGCGTGCCGGTCGTGGTGTTCGAACAGGTGCGCGAACTGAAGCCGCTGGGCGTGGGGATCAACCTGCAACCCAACGCGGTGCGCGAACTCTATGACCTCGGGATCGGCGCGGATGCTCTCGACCAGGTCGGCGTGCCGGCCAAGGAATGGGCGCTGGTCGGGCTGAACGGCAACGACATCTATTCCGAGCCGCGCGGCGAACATGCGGGCTACAACTGGCCGCAATATGCCGTGCATCGGGGCAAATTCCACATGCTACTGGCCGATACGTTCGTCGAGCGCGCAGGCGCAGAAGCGCTGCGGCTTGGCCAGAAGGTCGTGGGCTACACGAACAACCCCAACGGCACGGTGACGGCCAAGATCGCCCATTCGGACGGATCCACGAGCGAGGAAACCGGCACGCTCCTCATCGGTGCGGACGGCATCCACTCCGAGGTGCGCGCGCAGATGCACCCGGACCAGCCGCCGATCCATTGGGGCGGCGCGGTCATGTGGCGGGGCACCACGTTGGCCAAGCCCATTCGCACCGGGTCGAGCTTTGTCGGTCTTGGCACGCATAAGCACCGGATGGTGATCTATCCCATCAGCCACCCGGACGAGAACGGGCTGGCCCAGATCAACTGGATCGCGGAAGTGACCTATGACGATCCCTCCGCGCATGCGAACACCGGCTGGTTCCGGCAGGTGGACCTGGCAGATTTCGCGCACCACTTCGACGGTTTCACTTATGACTGGCTCGATGTGCCGGAGATGCTCCGGCACTCGGAAGTCGCCTATGAAAACCCCATGATCGACCGGGACCCGGTGGCGACGTGGCAGGACGGCGCGGTGGCGCTGATGGGCGATGCGGCCCATGCTATGTATCCGACGGGCTCGAACGGCGCGTCGCAGGCCATCGTGGACGCGCGCGTCCTTGGCGCGATGATGGTGGAGCACGGGGTGAACCCGAAGGCACTCGCCGCCTATGACGCGAAGATGTGCGGTCCGATTTCCGAGGTCATCCTGCGCAACCGGGGCGCCGGGCCCTTCGGGCTTCTGAACCTGGTGGACGACCGCTGCGGTGGAGAATTCGACAACATCGACGACGTGATCCCACCCGCCGAGCGCGAGGAATTCATGAAGCGCTATCAGACGGCCGCTGGTTTTGCCAAGGACACGCTCAACCGCGCGGCGCAGACGATCCCGGCGGGCGCGAGGGCCGCGCTTCTCGAACAGGTCTGACATCAGAGCGGGACCCGCGCGCCTCGGTTTCCGCAAGTCATAGTGCCCGTCATTGTGCAGGTGCAGAAAGTCTCTGGTCAAACGCGCGGGACGCTCCTAGCCTGTCTTGAAACAGCGCGATGACGGACATGACCGACCCGAACTGGTGGCGCGGCAGCGTGACCTATCAGATCTATCCCCGCTCGTTCCAGGATTCGAATGGCGACGGCATCGGCGACCTGCCCGGGATCACCGAAAGGCTGGGCTATATCGCTGACCTTGGCGTCGATGCGATCTGGCTGTCGCCGATCTATCCCTCTCCGATGAAGGACATGGGTTATGACGTGTCCGATTACATGGACATCGACCCGATCTTCGGCACCTTGAGCGACTTCGACCGGATGGTGGACCGGGCGCATGAGCTTGGCCTCAAGGTCATCATGGATCAGGTGTTGTCCCATTCCTCCGACCAGCACCCGTTCTTTAAGGAAAGCCGCCAGTCACGCGACAACGACAAGGCGGACTGGTATGTCTGGGCCGACCCCAAGCCCGACGGGATGCCGCCCAACAACTGGCAGGGCATCTTTGGTGGTCTCGCCTGGACATGGGAACACCGGCGGCGGCAGTATTATTTCCACAACTTCCTGACCGAGCAGCCGGATTTCAACTTCCATAATCCGGAGGTGCAGGACTACGCGCTCTCTGGGATGAAGTTCTGGCTCGAGCGCGGTGTCGACGGGTTCCGCATGGACACCGTCAATTACTACTTCCACGACAGGCTCCTGCGAAACGACGCCGCCGATTTTCGGCCCGCGTCGCGCCACGCCCAGCGCACCTATGACATGCAGTACCACTTGTTTTCCAAGAACCAGCCGGAAAACCTCGGGTTTCTGGAGAGGATGCGCGCGCTTCTGGACAGCTACGACGCCCGCGCGATGGTGGGCGAGGTGGGCGACAGTCACCACTCCATCGAGCTCATGGGACAGTATACAAGCGCCCATCGACTTCACATGGCCTATTCCTTTGAACTCCTCGGCCCACCCTTCAGTGCCGAGTTCTATCGCTCGCGTCTGACCCAATTCTTCCAAGGCGCGCCGCACGGCTGGCCTTGTTGGGCCTTTTCCAACCACGACGTGCCGCGCCATGTGACGCGCTGGATGGACCACGCCAAGGACCCCGAGGCGCTCGCGAAACTGACCTGCGCGCTGCTTCTCTCCTTCGAGGGGTCTATCGTGCTCTACCAAGGCGAGGAGCTTGGCCAGACTGACACCGACCTCACCTATGACGAGCTGACCGATCCGCAGGGGCTCAACTTCTGGCCCGAGGACAAGGGGCGCGATGGCTGCCGTACGCCAATGGCCTGGGACGCCGAGGCACCGAACGGCGGGTTCACGAGCGCAGAGCGCCCGTGGCTGCCCGTTAAAGAGGCACAGCTTGCCCGCGCGGTGTCCACCCAAGAGCACGAGGGGTCCGTTCTGGACTTCTACAAACGGATGCTCACGCTTCGCAGGGCCGAGGTCGCGCTGCGGAACGGGCGGATGGCGTTCCTGCCGACCCACGAGCCGATCCTCGCGCATATCCGCGACGACGAGGTGTTCTGTGCCTTCAACCTATCCCCCGGCGAGGTCGAGATGCCTCTTGATCGCACCCTCGACCCGCTTCTGTCCGAGGCCTGCGAGATGCAGGACGGACGGCTGCATTTCGGCCCCAACGGCTTTATCATCGCCCGGCTTGCCTAAGCCTTCTGGAGTGTTCTCAGCATGACGCCTCTCGACAACCTGCCGACCCCCGCCAAGAAAAGCGACCCCAAGGCGCTGGCGGTCGAGATCATCGAACGGCTGAAGCACGGCACCGGCAAAGACCCCAAGGCCGCGAAACAGCACGACTGGCTTCAGGCGGTGATCCTGGTCGTGCGCGACCGGCTGGTCGATCACTGGATCAACTGGAAGGACGAGAGCCGGGACGCGAAGCGGGTCTATTACCTGTCGCTCGAATTCCTCATCGGGCGGCTGATGCGCGACGCGATCACCAATCTTGGCCTTGACGGGCAGATCAATCAGGCGCTGGCCAACATCGGTGTCGATTTCGACATCCTGCGCGAGTTGGAGCCGGACGCGGCGCTGGGGAACGGCGGGCTGGGGCGGCTAGCGGCCTGTTTCATGGAGTCAATGGCGAGCGTGGGCATCCCCGCCTATGGCTATGGCATCCGTTACCAGCACGGGCTTTTCCGGCAGGAAATTCGCGACGGCTGGCAGGTCGAGCTTCCCGAGATGTGGCTGTCGCACGGCAATCCGTGGGAATTCGAACGCCGCGAAAGCGCCTACGAGATCGGCTTTGGCGGCACGGTCGAGCCGCGCGGGCATGACAAGACCGGGGTGCCCACGTTCCGCTGGAAGCCGTCCGAGCGGATGACGGCGGCAGCCTATGACACCCCCGTGGTCGGCTGGAAAGGCGAGCATGTGAACAGCCTGCGGCTGTGGTCCGCGCAGCCTATCGACCCCATCCTCCTCGCCCGGTTCAACGCGGGCGATTACGTGGGCGCGCTGGAGGAAAGCAACCGGGCCGAGACGCTGACGCAGGTGCTTTACCCGCAGGACAGCCATATCGCCGGGCAGGAATTGCGGCTCCGGCAGGAGTTCTTTTTCTCCTCCGCGTCGCTTCAGGACATCCTGCGCCGCCACGGGCAGTTGTTCCACACCTTTGACAACCTGCCCGAGAAGGTCGCGATCCAGTTGAATGACACGCACCCGGCGATTGCCGTGGCCGAGATGATGCGGCTTCTGATCGACAACGAGGGCTACGACTTTGCCCGCGCGTGGGAGCTGACCACCGGCACCTTTGCCTATACCAACCACACACTTCTGCCCGAGGCGCTGGAAAGCTGGCCGGTCGCGCTGATCGAGCGGCTGCTACCCCGGCATATGCAGATCATCTACCAGATCAACGCGATGGTGCTGAAGACCGCGCGCAGGGACGGGCTGGCGGACGAGGTCATCTCGCGCATTTCGCTAATCGACGAGGGCGGCGAGCGGCGGGTGCGCATGGGCAACCTCGCCTTCATGGGGTCTCATTCTGTGAACGGCGTCTCCGCGCTGCACTCGGACCTGATGAAGGAAACGGTCTTTGCCGACCTCAATTCCGTGTTCCCGGGCCGGATCAACAACAAGACGAACGGGATCACCCCGCGCCGCTGGCTGGCCCAATGCAACCCCGCGCTCCTTCGGCTGGTGCAGGGGGTCGTGGGGGACGTGGACCTCATGGCAAATACCGAGGCGCTGACCGGCATCACCAGCATGGCCGGAGACGCGGGCTTTCAAGCCGAGTTCGAGGCGATCAAGCGCCGGAACAAGGAGCAGCTTGCGCGGGTGATCCAGCAACGCATGGGGCTTCGCGTCGATCCCGGCGCGATTTTCGACATTCAGATCAAGCGGATACACGAATACAAGCGGCAGCTTCTCAACCTGATCGAAACCGTCACGGTCTATGACCAGATCCGGTCGCACCCGGAAAAAGACTGGGTGCCGCGGGTCAAGATCTTCGCGGGCAAGGCCGCACCCAGCTATCACAACGCCAAGCTCATCATCAAACTGGCCAATGACATCGCGCGGGTGGTGAACAACGATCCCATCGTTGGCGATTTGCTCAAGGTCGTTTTCCTGCCCAACTACAACGTGTCGCTGGCCGAGGTGCTGGTGCCCGCCGCCGACCTGTCCGAACAGATCTCCACCGCGGGGATGGAGGCGTCGGGGACCGGCAACATGAAGTTCGCCCTGAACGGGGCGGTGACCATCGGCACGCTCGATGGCGCGAACGTCGAGATCAAGGACCTGGTGGGCGACGACAACATCGTGATCTTCGGCCTCACCGCGCAGGAGGTCTCGGACCGCCGCGCCACTGGCCGCGATCCGGGCGAGATCATCGCGGCCTCGCCGGAACTGGCGCAGGCGCTGCGGGCAATCAAGGACGGTGCGTTTTCGGCGGACGATCCGACGCGCTACACCGATCTGATCGCGGGCATCGAAAGCCACGACTGGTTCATGGTCACGGATGATTTCGACAGTTTCACCGCCGCCCAGCGCCGGGTCGATGCGCTTTGGTCCGACCGGGCGACGTGGAACCGCATGGCGATCCTCAACACCGCCAACGTCGGCTGGTTTTCGTCCGACCGGACGATCCGGCAGTATGCGGCGGATATCTGGGACGTGCCGACGAGGTAGTGCTGCGCACTTGACCCCGCCCGCGCCCCGCGCGAGCGTGGGGGTGACGACGGGGGGAACGTGACCAGCGGACCGAAGACCACGACACAGCCTGCCGCCGGGGCGATCGACCCCGGCACGGTGGCGGCTATCGTCGAGGGGCGGCACGATGATCCCTATGCCGTGCTGGGCGTGCATCCGGGGGCCAAGGGGCTGATCGCGCGCGCGTTCCTGCCGGGGGCCGAGGCGGTCGAGGCGGTGCTGGACGGCAAGGTCGTCGGCACGCTCGCGCGGATCGACGCGCGGGGGCTTTTCGAGGGAAAGCTCACGATCAGGAAGCCGCGCCCAATCCGGCTACGGGTGAGGAACCTGCATCACGCATGGGAACAGGGCGACCCCTATTCCTTTGGCCCGGTGCTTGGCCCGATGGACGATTACTTCATCGGTCAGGGGCGGCACTTGCGGCTGTTCGACCGTCTCGGTGCGCATGTGATCGACCACGAGGGCGCGACAGGGGTGAATTTCGCCGTCTGGGCGCCCAGCGCCAGCCGCGTGTCGGTGGTCGGAGACTTCAACGGCTGGGACGGGCGGCGCAACGTCATGCGCTTTCGCCGCGACAGCGGCATCTGGGAGATGTTCATCCCCGATCTGCCGCCCGGCACGATCTACAAGTTCGAAATCCTCGACAAGGGCGGCCAGACCCTGCCGCTCAAGGCCGATCCTTTTGCCTTTCAGTCCGAGCTGCGCCCGGCCACCGGGTCGGTTGTCGCTCGGCCCTTCGCCCACGACTGGGGCGACGCCGCCCACCGCGACCACTGGTCCAAGACCAACGCCCGGCGCGAGGCGATGTCGATCTACGAGGTACATCCCGGCTCATGGCGGCAGGGCGCGGACGGCGATTTCCTGACGTGGGACGAGATGGCGGACCAGCTTATCCCCTATGTCACCGACATGGGCTTTACCCATATCGAGTTTCTGCCGGTGTCCGAGCACCCCTATGACCCGTCGTGGGGCTATCAGACCACCGGGCTTTACGCCCCCTCCGCCCGTTTCGGCGACCCGGAGGGTCTCGCCCGGTTCATCGACGGGGCGCATCGGGCGGGCGTCGGCGTGCTGCTCGACTGGGTGCCCGGGCATTTCCCGACGGATGCGCATGGGCTCGCCATGTTCGACGGCACCGCGCTTTATGAACATGCCGATCCGCGCAAGGGGTTTCACCCGGACTGGAACACCGCGATCTACAACTTCGGGCGCACCGAGGTCCGCGAGTTCCTGATCAACAACGCGCTTTTCTGGGCCGAACGTTATCACGTCGACGGCCTGCGCGTGGACGCGGTCGCGTCGATGCTTTACCTCGACTATTCCCGCAAAGACGGCGAGTGGATCCCCAACGAGACAGGCGGGCGCGAGAACCTTGAGGCGATCACCTTCTTGCAGGACGTGAATCGCGAGATCTACGGCGCCCACGCGGGCGTCATGACCATGGCCGAGGATTCCACCGCCTGGCCCGGTGTGTCCATGCCGGTGCATGAAGGCGGGCTTGGCTTTGGGTTCAAATGGAACATGGGCTTCATGAACGATACGCTCACGTATCTTGCTCGCGAGGCGGTGCATCGCAAGTTCCACCATCACGAGATGACCTTCGGCACGTCCTATCTGTTTTCCGAAAACTACGTGCTGCCGCTGTCCCATGACGAGGTCGTGCATGGAAAAGGCACGCTGCTGACCAAGATGTCGGGCGACGACTGGCAGAAGTTCGCGACCCTGCGCGCCTACTACGCCTTCATGTGGGGCTATCCCGGCAAGAAGCTCCTCTTCATGGGGCAGGAGTTCGCCCAGCGGCGGGAATGGTCCGAGGCGCGCGCGCTTGACTGGGGTCTGACCGACGCGCCCGCGCATGGGGGCGTGCAACGCCTCGTGCGCGATCTGAACGGCGCCTACCGCGCCATGCCCGCGCTTCACGCCCGCGACTGCGAACCCGAGGGCTTCGGCTGGCTCCTGGCCGACGAGACCGAAACCTCGGTCTATGCCTGGGAGCGCCGCGCGCCCGGTGAACCGCCCGTGGTCGTCGTGTCGAACTTCACCCCGGTCCTGCGCGAAGGCTATTCTCTGCCGCTGCCGCAGGACGGCGACTGGGCCGAGGTGATGAACACCGATGCCGGGCTTTACGGCGGGTCCAATGCCGGGAACGGCGGGCGGGTCCGAGCCACCAATGGCCGCGCTCATATCACGCTGCCGCCGCTGGCAACGCTTTATCTGACCCTGGACACGGGGTCGGGCCAGATTACCCCGGACACGGGGTCGGGGAGGGAGGCCCCGGGTTCATGACGCAGGAGCGAAAAAGAATGACCGCGCCGCTCGCGCGGGACGCGATGGCCTATGTGCTCGCAGGCGGGCGCGGGTCGCGGCTCATGGAGCTGACCGACCGGCGGGCGAAACCGGCGGTCTATTTCGGCGGCAAGACGCGGATCATCGACTTTGCCCTGTCCAACGCGATCAACTCGGGCGTCCGGCGCATCGCAGTGGCGACGCAATACAAGGCACATTCCCTGATCCGGCACCTGCAACACGGCTGGAACTTTCTGCGTCCGGAACGGAACGAAAGTTTCGACATCCTCCCGGCCTCGCAGCGTGTATCCGAGACGCAGTGGTATGAGGGCACCGCCGACGCCGTTTACCAGAACATCGACATCATCGAAGGCCACGCGCCGGAATACATCATCATTCTGGCGGGCGATCATATCTACAAGATGGACTACGAGCTCATGCTCCAGCAGCATGTGAACGAAGGGGCCGATGTCACCGTCGCCTGTCTCGAAGTCCCGCGCGAGGATGCCAAGGGATTTGGCGTCATGCATGTGGACGGCAAGGACCGGATCGTGGATTTCGTCGAGAAACCGGCCGATCCGCCCGCGATGCCGGGCAACCCTGACGTCTCGCTCGCCTCGATGGGCATCTACGTCTTTCACACGAAAAAACTGATCGCGCTGTTGCAGGAGGATGCCGCCGACCCGAATTCCTCGCGCGACTTCGGCAAGGACATCATCCCGAAGCTGGTCGCGGGCGGCAAGGCGGTGGCGCATCGGTTCACGACCTCCTGCGTGCGCGAGACGCCGGACAAGCCCGCCTACTGGCGCGATGTGGGGACGGTCGATGCCTATTGGCAGGCCAACATCGACCTGACCGAGGTGATCCCGGAACTGGACCTCTACGACCGGAGCTGGCCGATCTGGACCTATGCCGAGATCAAGCCGCCCGCGAAGTTCGTCCACAACGAGGACGGGCGGCGGGGCGAGGCGATATCCTCGCTCGTGTCGGGCGATTGCATCATCTCGGGGTCGTCGGTTCACCGCTCGCTTCTGTTCACGGGCGTCCTCTGCCGCTCCTATTCCCAGGTCGATCAATCGGTGCTGCTGCCCGACGTGGTGGTCGGAAGGCATGCGCGGCTCACGAAAGTGGTGCTCGACCGCGGCGTGAAGATTCCCGCCGGGCTCGTCGTGGGCGAAGACCCCGAGCTTGACGCGCAGCGGTTTCGCCGCAGCGCGGGCGGCGTCTGCCTGATCACCCAGTCCATGCTCGACAAGGCCGGGCTGGTCTACGAATGAGGTGCCGATGAAAGTCCTCTCCGTCGCGTCCGAGATCTATCCGCTCGTCAAGACCGGGGGGCTGGCCGATGTGACGGGCGCCCTGCCCGGTGCCGTCGCACCACTGGGGGTCGAGACACGCACCGTCGTGCCGGGCTATCCGGCCATCATGGCGCAGGTCGGCAAAGGCAAGGTCCTCGCCAAGCTGCCGGACGTTCTGGGTCATTCGGTCAAGCTGCTCGGGGCCAAGGTCGCGGGTCTCGACCTCATTGTCGTGCAGGTGCCGGGGCTCTTCGAGCGTGAAGGCGGACCCTATGCGGGGCTCGACGGCATCGACTTCGGCGACAACTGGAAACGCTTTGCCGTGCTGTCCAAGGCCGCCGCGCTGATCGCGACGGGGGCGCTCAAGGGCTATCGACCGGATGTCGTGCATGTCCATGACTGGCAGGCGGCGATGGTCCCCTGTTATCTGGCCTATGGCGACGCACCACCGCCGCCGAGCGTCATCACGGTGCACAACATCGCCTTCCAGGGCCAGTTCGCCGCCCATGTGTTCGGTGAGCTTGACCTGCCTGCAACCGCTTGGGCCGACGGGGTCGAATATTACGGCGGCGTCGGGTTTCTCAAGGCGGGCCTTCGCGCCGCGCAGGCGATCACGACGGTGTCGCCCACCTATGCACGCGAAATCAGGACAGGCGAGTTCGGGATGGGTCTGGAGGGCCTGATCAATGGGCGGTCCGACGTGGTGTCGGGGATCGTGAACGGGATCGACGTCGACGTCTGGGACCCGGCGAAGGACGCGCGGCTGGTTGCGAATTTCTCGGCCCGGGCGCTGAAGGCGCGGGGCGGGAATAGGAAAGCTGTGCTGAAGACCTTCGGCCTTGCTCCCACCAAAGGCCCGGTCATCGCCATCGTCAGCCGTCTGACCTGGCAGAAGGGCATGGACCTGCTGGCCGAGGCGATGGACGGCATCGTCGCCGCCGGGGCGAGCCTTGCCGTGCTGGGCGCGGGGGATCGCGATCTGGAGCACGCCTTTGCCGAGGCCGCCGCGCGCCATCCGGGCCGGGTCGCGGTGCACATCGGATATGACGAACCGCTCGCGCATCTCATGCAGGGCGGCTGCGACGCGATCCTCATTCCGTCGCGGTTCGAGCCCTGCGGTCTGACGCAGCTCTACGGCCTGCGCTATGGCTGCGTGCCCATCGTGGCGCGGACCGGCGGCCTGGCCGATACGGTGATCGACGCGAACATGGCGGCGCGGGCGGCCGGTGTCGGCACGGGGTTCCACATCGGGCGGCTGACCGCGGAGCGGATCGTGGACGCGGTGACGCTCGCTTGCGAGGTCTATGCCGATACGCCCGAATGGACCCGGATGATGAAGAACGGCATGGCGACCGACGTGTCATGGGACGCGAGCGCAAAGGGCTATGTCGCGCTCTACCGGCGCCTTTTGGAGCAGGCCGCGTGAGGGCCTTCGGTGCCGTGCCCCACGCGCGCGGCACCCAGTTCACCGTCTTCGCGCCCGAGGCGAGCGCCGTGACGCTCTGCCTCTTCGACGGCGAGAGCGAGCGTCGGGAACCGATGGAACGGCAGGAGGGGGGGCAGTGGTCGCGCGACGTGCCGGGGATCGGGGTCGGACAGGCCTATGGCTACCGGGCCGATGGCACCTTCGACCCCCAGAACGGGCTGTGGTTCGATCCGGCGAAGCTCTTGGTGGACCCCTTCGCGACGCGGATCGACCGGCGGTTCGCATTTGATCCACGACTGGCGTTGCCACGGGAGGAGGCGGTCGACACCGCGCCGCTCATGCCGAAGGCACTGGTCGATGCGGTGGCACCGCGCACCGCGCCACCGCGCGTGTTCCAGCCCGGAGGGTTGATCTATGAGGCCAATGTCCGGGCGCTGACCATGCTGCACCCCGCTGTGCCGGAAGAGATACGCGGCACCCTCGCCGCCATCGCGCACCCGGCGGTGGTGGAGCATCTGACCTCGCTCGGCGTCACCGCGATCGAGCTCCTGCCGATCACGGCCTGGATCGACGAACGCCACCTCGGGGCATTGGGCCTGACCAACGCGTGGGGCTACAACCCGGTCACGATGATGGCACTCGATCCGCGCCTGGCGCCGGGCGGGTTCGTCGATCTGCGGCACCTGACCGACACGCTCCGCGAGGCCGGGATCGGCGTGATCCTCGACGTCGTCTTCAACCACACGGGCGAAAGCGACGCACTGGGGCCGACCCTGTCGCTTCGGGGTCTCGCCAATCGGGAAAGCTATCGCCACGCGCCGAACGGGGACCTGATCAACGACACCGGGACCGGAAACACGCTCGATTGCGCAAACCCCTTCGTGATCGAACTGGTTCTGAGCGCGCAGCGCCGCTTCGTTCTTGCGGGCGGGGTGGACGGCTTCCGTTTCGACCTCGCCCCGGTGCTGGGGCGGCTCGACGACGGGTTCTCGCCTGACGCGCAGCTTCTGGCCGCGATGCGGGAGGACCCGGTTCTGCGCGACCGCGTGCTGATCGCCGAGCCTTGGGACATCGGGCCGGGCGGCTATCAGCTCGGGAATTTTCCCCGCCCTTTTCTCGAATGGAACGACCGCTTTCGCGACACGCTTCGGCGCTTCGGGCGGGGCGATGGGGGGATGATCGGGGGGCTGACGACGGCGCTGGCCGGGTCGTCGGACATTTTCGCGGGCGAAAGCCGGAGCGTGAATTTCATTGCGGCGCATGACGGGTTCACGCTCACCGATCTGGTCTCCCATGAGACCCGGCACAATGAAGCGAACGGGGAAGACAACCGCGATGGCCATGGCGAGAATCTGTCGTGGAACAACGGTGTCGAGGGCGCCACGGAAGACGAGACCGTGATGGCCGCGCGACGGCGGGACAGCAAGTCGCTTCTGTCGCTGGTGATGCTGGCCAAGGGAACACCGATGATCACGGCCGGCGATGAAACGGGACGCAGCCAGCATGGCAACAACAATGCCTATTGCCAGGACGGGCCGGACTTCTGGCTCGACTGGGACAAGGCCGACGTCGAGCTTCTGGAGCATGCACGACGGCTCGGGCGGCTCCGGGCGCAAAGCTCCGCACTGCGCGATCAGGCGCTTTGGGAAGAGGGCGATGTCCAGTGGCTGAGCCCCGAAGGCGAGCCGATGGATGTGTCACGATGGGAAGACCCGGACACGCGGGCCATCGCGCTGGTGCTGCCGGGTGACGCGCTGGGACCGCTGGCCGTTCTGATCAACTTCGATCCCGTTCCCCGCGATTTCGTGCTGCCGGACGCGGAAGGCGGTGACTGGACACCGCTCATCGGTGGACAAAGCGTGCCGGCCAGAAGCGTCCATATCCTTCGGTCAGGTGGACATTGATGGTCGGAAAGGCGCCTGCTCGAGCGCCTTTCCGGTTGGCTGGCTGTCAGAAGGTCTTCGCCAAGGTCACCTTGAAGGTCCGACCCGGTGCCGCGCGGGTGGCGAGGTGCGGCGTGTAGTCGAGGTCGAAGAGGTTCTCGACCCCGAACCGCACTTCGGCCCCATCGAAGAACCCGTCTTGCGGGCGATAGGTGGCGCGCAGGTTATGGACGGTCGAGGCCGGCGTCGGTGTGGCCGTGTTGTTCATGGCGAAGTCATGCACGACCTCCCACGACACGTCGTACTCCTCGCCAAAGCGTTTGCCGATTGTCGCGCGGATCTGGTTCGCCGGAATGCCGGACCAATCGCCTTGCACGCCGGTCGCGTCGGTGCCCCAGCCCCGCATGAAGTTCGCGTTCACGTCGGTGTAGAACCCGTTGGCCAACGAATAGGAGCCCTCCAGTTCGACACCCCGGATCAGGGCGTCCGTAATCGGAACCCGCGTCGGCGTGGTGTAGGAGGTGATATCCCACACGTTCGTCTGGAACCCGTTGACCTTCAGGCTGAGCTGGTCGCCCGAGGCAAAGACTGACGCACGGTCGAAGCTCACGCCCAATTCATAGGACCGGGCCTTTTCGCTCTGGGTCATATAGGTCGGATAGTTCGCCGAAGTCGGGTCGAGGTCGTCGATGATGGGCAGGTTTTCGGTATAGGCGACGCTCCCGAACACGGCGAAACCGGAGCTGCCGAATTCATATCGGCCGGACAGGCCGCCCATCAGGGCGTTGTTGTCGAAATAGGCGGTCGTGGCGCTGCCGATCCGCTGGTTCTCATAGCGAATTGCTGGCGTCACGGTGAGCCCGCCCCAGGTGATGTCGTCCACGGCGAAGACGGCATACCGGCGATCCGTGCCACCGGGGGCCGAACTGGCATCCGCCCGTTCCTTCCACACGCCTTCGACGCCGAACCGCAGGTCGTGCGCGATCGCGCCGGTGTAGAAGAAGGCCTGGTTCTTCAGCGTCACCTTGTTGGTGATATACCGGTGATCCGCATCGCCCAGCCCCATGACGGAGGCAGCGACGAAGGGCCAGGATGGCGTGCCTTCAAAGGACGAAGACCCCGCGATATAGGCGCTGTCGATCTGCTGATCGGCCCGGCTGAAGGCGGCGGTCACGTTGATCAGGTCGCTCGCCTCGCTGTCGAACTTGTACTCCAGCGTCGCCGTCCGCGACCGCACCGTGCGGTCCACGTTACCGAACATGTCCGAGGTCAGGCCGAAGCTGTCGTAGGGCACGTCCTCTTCGGCCGCCGTCGTGTCGGAATAGGTCGCACGCAGCGAGTGTTCGTCGGCGTTGCCGAAGGTGTAGAGCATCCCGACCATATAGGTCGGCAGGTTCGACGGCTTGACGTTGATCGGATTGCCAGCCCCATCCACCAACACGCCGTTGTGCCGGTAGGTATAGTTGCCGATCACGCCGAAATTCTCGGTCGGCTGCCATGCCACGATGGTCGATGACGCCGCCTGATTTCCGTTCGTCCCGACCTCGATGGTCTGACGCAGACGAAAGCCCGTCTCGCCTTCGGTGATGTCGATGGCATCCTTCGTTTCGGCGCGGATGAGCCCCCCGATGATGCCCGAGCCGTATTCGAAGGTGCCCGCGATGCCACGAACGACCGTCACTTCCTTGTAAAGCGCCGGGTCGGTGAAAAGCTGCGTGCCGACGCGGTAGATTTCTTCGGACCCGACATCGGCGCCGTTCAGCTGGATCGCGATCTTCTGGTCGGTGCCATTCGACGCGGTCGCGCCGAAGCCACGAATGTTGATGCTCGACCCCTGCGGCGTGTTGCCGTTGACGATGGTCACGCCGGGCACGGTGTCGACGAGCTCTGCGATACTGTCGGCCTGCCGGTCCTCAATCTCTTCCTGATCGACGGTGGTTTCGGCGGTGGCAGTGTCGGTCGCGACCTCGCGTTTGGATTCGGCCAGATAGACCGTATCGAGGTCGAATGCCTCCTGCGCGTGAGCAGGCAAGGCCATGGCGAAAGCGACGCTGGCAAGCAGCCCCGCGCGCAAGGATATCTGCGCGTTCATGTTCATCCCTTCCAGGTTTTTCGTGGAAATGGCGAGCTTGCGCAGGGAATCCCGGGCTGGCTTGGCTTGGCCGGTCACCCACGTACCGGCCAATCTTTGCGTGGAATTGCAAAGGACTTGCGCCGCCTATGATATCCGAGTATTTCAGTCAAGTAATCGGCGCGCGAACGCGTCCGTACCCAGCCAGGCGCGGCATTTGAGCCACAGCGCAGCAAGGTAAGCCAATCACGAACGATGAAAAGGAGCACCGCATGGCGGTTCTGGCTTCGCTGTCGCCGCGCGAGATACGCGCCGCGCTGACCGAAAACACCACGTTGCGCGCGCGCGATCTCGCCGAAAAACTCTGCATCTCGGAGGCCGAGCTCGTTGCCGCCCAGGTCGGGCACGGCGCGGTCCGTGTCTCCGCGCATCCGGACGACATCATGGGCGCGGCCCCCGCTCTGGGCGAAGTCATGGCCCTGACCCGGACGCCGTCGGTGGTGCATGAGAAGGTCGGGACCTATGGCAACTACCAGTCAGGCCAACATGCGAGCATGGTCCTGAACGACGCCATCGACCTGCGCATCTTTCCGCAGCATTGGGTCCACGCATTCGCCACTGAGACCGTTGGAGAAAACGGCCCGAAGCGGTCGATCCAGGTCTTCGACGCGGCCGGCGACGCCGTTCACAAGATCCACCTGCGCGACGCCTCGAACCACGATCATTGGGACAGCGTGATCGCGCACCTGGCGACGGGGGACCAGACCGACCAGATCGTCGTCGCGCCGCGTGTCGCCCCGACCGCCCCCATCGAACGCCCTGAAAAGACCGATGCCCTGCGCTCCGAGTGGGACCGGATGACCGACACGCACCAGTTCATGTTGCTGACGAAGAAGCTGAAGATGAACCGGCTCGGGGCCTACCGCGTGGCAGGCGCGCCCTATGTGCGGAAACTGACGACCGATGCCGTCGACCGCCTGCTTCCCGAACTGGCGGACAGGGAAGTCCCGGTCATGGTCTTCGTCGGCAACCACGGCTGCATCCAAATCCACGCAGGGCCCATCCTTCAGACGAAGGTGATGGGACCCTGGATGAACGTCATGGACCCGGGCTTCAACCTGCACCTCAGATCCGACCACATCGCAGAGGTCTATGAGGTGCGCAAACCGACCAAGCGCGGCATGGCGATTTCGGTCGAGGCCTTCGATGCGGACGGCGGGATCATCCTCCAGATTTTCGGATTACGGAAGGACGGCGAGGATCATGTCCCGGCCTATGTCGACATCCTGCGCGACCTTCCCGATGCCGAGGTGGCCTCATGATCCGTCCTGCGTTCTTGACCTGCGCGATGGTGCTCGCCCCCCTGCCCGCACTTGCGGACAGGGTGCTGTCCATCGGCGGCTCCGTGACCGAGATCGTCTACGCGCTGGGGGAAGGCGACCGGCTCGTCGGGCGTGACAGCACCTCGACCTGGCCCTCCGCCGTGCAGGAGCTTCCCGACGTCGGCTATATCCGGCAGTTGTCGCCGGAGGGCGTCCTGTCGGTCGCTCCCGACCTGATCGTGAGCGAAACGGGCGCGGGGCCCGTGGAAGCGGTGGATCTTCTGCGCGCCGCGGCGATTCCCTTTATCGAGGTGCCCGACGGCTTCACCGAAGAAGCTGTGCTTGCCAAGATCCGGGCGGTCGCTTCCGCGCTCGACGTGCCGGAAAAAGGCGAAACGCTCGCCGCCTCCGTCGCCGCCGATCTGGACGCGGCCGAAGCCGTCGCGGTCAGAACCGCGCCGCCCCGGGTGCTGTTCATCCTGTCCACGGCCGCCGGACGGCTGACGGCTGCGGGCGAGAACACCTCCGCCGCGGCCATCATCGAACTCGCCGGCGGCGTGAATGCCGTCCAGGGCGTCGAGGGGTATACCCAGCTCTCGGACGAAGCAATCATGGCCGCAGAGCCGGACGTGATCCTGATGATGGACCGCACCGGCGATCACGCCATGGAAGATGACGAATTGCTCGCCCTGCCCGCGCTGGCCCCGACCCCGGCCGCGCAATCACGCTCCGTCGTCCGCATGGACGGCTTGCTCCTCCTGGGCTTCGGACCCCGCGTGGGTCAGGCCGTCCGGGAACTCGCAAGTAAATTGACCAAGGCCTCGGGGTGATGACGACCATGGCCGATATGACGATGGACACGCCGACCGATCCGGGTTGGCGTGCGCGCCGCGCGACCGTTGGGCTGGTGGTCGCCCTCTTCGTCGCGGCGACGGCCAGTCTTTTCGTCGGGGCGACCGGATTGAGCCCACTCGGACTTCTGCATGACCTCGTCACCGGCCAAAGCCTCGATTTGCGTGCGCAGGTGGTCATTCTCGATATCCGGCTGCCCCGGCTGGTCATGGGCCTTCTGGTGGGTGCCTCGCTGGCCGTGTCCGGCGTCATCATGCAGGGGCTCTTTCGCAATCCGCTCGCCGATCCCGGTCTCGTCGGTGTGAGCGCGGGCGCCGGGCTGGGCGCGATCTGCGCCATCGTTCTGGGCGGGCTCCTGCCGCCGGCGTTCATTGCGATCTCGGGCTTCGCCCTTGTGCCGCTCGCCGCCTTTGCAGGAAGCTGGCTGTCGGTCATGGCGCTCTATGCCATCGCAACGCGTGGCGGACACACGTCGGTCGCGACGCTTCTTCTGGCCGGGATCGCGATTGCCGCCCTTGTCGGCGCGCTGTCCGGTGTTCTGATCTTCATGGCCGACGATGCCCAATTGCGGACCCTGACCTTCTGGGGACTGGGCTCGCTCGCCGGTGCGACATGGATCAAGCTGGCCGCCTCTGCCCCGCTGATGCTCGCCTGCCTTGTCGCGGCGCCGCTTCTGGCGCGGGGGCTCAACGCCCTGACGCTGGGGGAATCCGCCGCGCGGCACATGGGTGTCGGGGTGGAGGCGTTGAAGCAGGCGGCCATTTTCATCGTCGCGGGCGGCGTCGGGGCGGCTGTCGCTGTGTCCGGCGGTATCGGCTTCGTCGGTCTCGTGGTGCCGCATCTCCTGCGCCTGTCCACGGGACCCGATCATCGCTACCTGCTGACCAATGCCGCGCTTCTCGGTGCCATCACGCTCGTCGCGGCGGATATGGTCGCGCGTTCCGTCGTCGCGCCTGCCGAACTTCCCATCGGGATCGTCATGGCCATTGTCGGCGGGCCCTTCTTCCTCTGGCTTCTCATTCGCCGGCGCGGGTTGATGGAGGTCTGACATGCTGATCGTGCGGAACCTGAATGTTCACCTCGGTCGCAGCCATACGCTGCGCGACGTCGACTTCACGGCCAAGGCCGGCGAGGTGACGGCCATCGTCGGCCCGAACGGCTCCGGCAAGACAACACTCCTGCGCGCCATCTCGGGCGACGTCGGATTTGCCGGAACAGTCACCATCGAAGGGCTGGATGTGCAGCGCGTGAAGCCCTGGGCCCTCGCCGAGCGCCGTGGGGTGCTGGCCCAGTCGACCACGGTCGCGTTCCCCTTCACCGTGGCCGAGATCGTTCAACTGGGTCAACGCGACAGCGCCCCAGGAATGTCCCGCAACCTGACCGAGCGCGCGCTTGGGCGGGTGGGGCTGTCCGGCTTCGGACCGCGCCGATACCACGACCTGTCCGGCGGCGAACAGCAGCGGGTGCAGCTTGCGCGCGTCCTTTGTCAGATCTGGGAACCGGTGGGGCCGGACGGGGCGAACTGGCTCATCCTCGACGAACCGGTCGCCAGTCTCGACATCGCCCACCAGCTCGAGGTCATGACGCTCGCGCGAGACTATGCGCAGGCCGGTGGCGGTGTCGTCGCGGTCATGCACGACCTTAACCTCACCGCGATGTTCGCGCAGTCCATCGCGCTCCTGTCCCAAGGCAGGGTCGTCGCGCAGGGCGGGGTCGACGAAGTGCTGACGGATGACCGCCTTGGCACCGCCTATGGCTGCAGGCTGCGGGTGAATACCGCGCCGACCACCACATTCATCCTGCCGCAGGCCGCGGCGCTCTAGATCGGAGGCATCATGGACACACGCTGGAGCGAACTCCTCGACTTCATGGACAAGGGCGGGGTCGCCATCTGGGTGATCGCGGGGCTCGGCGCCCTGACCGGGGGCCTGATCCTGTGGAAGCTGCTTCGTCTCGCGGCGCTCCGGGTCTGGCGTGCCGGGCCGGCCGAACGTGCCGTGCAGGCATATCTGGACGGAGACGCGACGGCCGGCACCGGCCCGACCACCGGCACCTACGGTCGGCCGATTACGGCGACGATCACGGTCATGAACGACAGCCGGCTCGACGACACGGCGCGCCGGGAAGAGATCGGGCGCGTGGCCAGTGGCGAGATCCAGAAGTTGCGCAGCGGGCTGCGCGGGCTCGAACTCATCGCCACGGTCGCACCGCTCGTCGGGCTTCTCGGCACCGTTCTTGGCATGGTGACCGCCTTCCAAGCGCTGGAGCAGGCTGGCAGCCGAGCCGACCCCTCGGCGCTCGCCGGCGGCATCTGGGAAGCGCTACTGACCACCGCCGCCGGGATGGCCATCGCGATTCCGGCACAGGCTTCGCTTGCCTGGTTCGAAAGCATCGCGGAACGGGCACAGGCGCGGATCGAGGATATGGTGACCCGTCTGCTGGTCGCCCCGCGAGCCGCGACGACCTCGGCGCGGCGCTTCATGGACGTTGCCGAATGACCGCCCTCGCCCTGCCCCGCACACGCCGGTCCCGCAAGCCGAGCCTCACGCCGATGATCGACGTGGTCTTCCTGCTGCTCGTCTTCTTCATGCTGGCGAGCCGTTTCGGAGGCGAGAACGCGATCCAGCTTGCTGGTGGAACCGCCGGCGAGACGACCTATGCCGGCCCGCCCCGGCTGGTCGACGTCCTGCCCCAGGGCGTGCTGCTGAACGGCAGTGACATCCGGGAAGAAACGCTGGCCGCCCAGCTCGAGACCCTGACGGCGGAACCCTCGGACACCATCGTCATCCGGGCGCGCGAGGGGGCCGACGTGCAACGGCTGGTGGCCGTGATCGAAGTCCTGAGCGATGCGGGCTACACCGGTTTGGTCATGGTGGACTAGATGCGGATCGCAGGCGTCGCAGCACGAAAAGAGCCGGCCGAGAACGTGATCCCGATGATCAACGTGGTCTTCCTGCTCCTCGTGTTCTTCCTGATCACCGCGCGGATCACGCCGCCGCCACCCGTCGAGGTCGCTGTCCCTACGGCGCAAGGCGGTCCTCTGGAAACGGCCTCCGACGAAATGCTGATCGGGCCATTCGGCACGCCCTACTACGCGGGACAGGTTGGCGATGGCGTGTGGACCGCGCTTGCGGATCGCCACAGCGACGACCCCCTGACCCTGCGGGTGGATCGCGCGATGGCCGGGTCCGAACTCGCCCGCGTCCTTGAGCGGGTCAGTCGCGTGACCGGCTCCGGCGTTGCGCTGGTCGTGGAGGACTGAGATGCGGGACGTGTTCGAAATCCTCGGTGCATCGGCCTTCGTCTCGGTTCTTGCCCTGATGCTGGTTCCGCTTCCGGAGCCCTCCGCCTTGGGAGGCTCCGGCGCGGGCGGCACACAGACGGTGAGCCTTCGCGCCTCCGACGCCTCGATTTCGGAGATGGTGGAAAGCTGGGAAAACCCGCCCGAGGTCGAACTCGAGGAGGCCGTGGCCCTGCCGCCGCCAGTGGCAGATGCCGCCGCTCCGGCGTCCGTGCCACCCATGGACCGTACTGCTACGGACGCGCCGACAACGCTGCCCCTGCCGACGCCCGTCGCCGTGCCAAGGGATGCCGCGCCGACGACCAACAGGACCGCGCCCGCCCCTCCGGCGCCACGCCATGCGCCCGCCACGTCACCGCGTCCTCCAGCCCGACCCGCAGCCCGGTCGGACGCGGAACCGGTGAACCGGACGCAGGAGGCCGCCAAGCCCTCGGCCCCGCGTGCGGCGCAGACGGGCGCGGGGCAAGGGGGCGGCCAGACCAGCGGCACAACGCGACAGGCCGAACCGGCGCGGCTGAGCGCGGGACAACAGGCAACGCTCATGTCGCGTTGGGGCGGACAGATCCAGACCCGCATCGCGCGGCGCGCGTCGAGAGGCGCAGGCCAGGGCACTGCGGTTGTCGCCATCCGCGTGTCGGCCGGCGGGGGCCTGCTTGGCGCGAGCATCGCGCGCAGTTCCGGCAACCCCACGATCGACCGTCTGGCGCTTCAGGCCGTGCAATCCGCCGGTGGCTTCCCGGCCGCGCCGCAGGGACTCGGGTCCGGGCCTTTCTCGTTCAACGTGCCGATCGCGAGCCGGTGACGACCGACTGTCCCGGCACTTGATTCTGACTTTTCGTGCCCAGTCCGGAGGGCGTCGATCGCGTCGGCATCACCGGTTTTCAGGGAAACGCTCCGCTCGGGCCGACGCTTTACTATCTGGAAAAGCTGACAATTTCTCCCCACTGGCTCTTCTGATCATTATTCTGGACAGTTGTCCAAGACATATGCTCACATTATGGGAGAACGAGGAAGCTCTGTGAAGGGGGGATTTGAAATGTCCAACAGGACCGCTTCTGACGATTTGATCGTTGGCGGAGGATCGGCCGGATCAACGCTTGCCGCGCGGCTGAGCGAAGACCCCTCGGTCTCCGTCTGCCTGTTGGAAGCGGGCGGAAATGGCGACCACATCCTGATCAGCGCGCCTGTCGGGACGGTCGCGATCCTGCCGGGCCATGGCAAGATCTCCAACTGGGCCTACGAGACCCTGCCGCAACCGGGCCTGAACGGGCGTCGGGGATATCTGCCGCGCGGCAATACGAATGCCCCCACCATCATGATCGCGGAACACGCCGCCGACATGATCCGGATAAACAAACCCGCCGCAATCGCAGCAGAATGAAGGAGCAAGCCATGTCCGGCACGATGATGACACAAGCGCTGACCACCGGGTCCCTGATTGCCCATGCCGAGAAATACCACGCCGGGACCGAGATCGTCTCGGTCGAGACGAACGGCACCAAGGCCCGCACGACATGGGGTGAGGTCGGCGCGAACGCCCGGCGGATCAAGGGAGCGCTCGACAAGCTGGGCGTCGCGCAGGGTGCGCGATGCGCCACCATCGCCTGGAACAACCGACGGCACCTGGAGCTTTATTTCGGCATCGGCGCAGGCGGACGGGTGACTCATACGATCAACCCGCGCCTGACGCCGGAGCAGATGATTTTCATTCTCAACGATGCCGAGGACGAGGTGCTGTTTCTGGACCGCACCTTCCTTCCCATCGCGGCAAAGCTGGGCGCGCACCTGAAGACGGTGAAGCATCATGTCCTAATGGGCCCGCGCGATGACGAAGCCGCGGCACAGGTCGAGGGGCTGCTGTTCTACGACGAGCTTCTGGACACCGGCGATGCCACCGCCGACTGGCCCGACCTGGACGAGAACGCGCCCGCCGCGCTCTGCTATACCTCCGGGACCACGGGAAATCCCAAGGGTGTGCAATATTCGCACCGGTCGCTGGTGCTGCACTCGATCGGCGGAAACCAACCCGACGGGCTGAACATCGCGGCGCGCGACACGGTGATGCCGGTCGTGCCCATGTTCCATGTAAACGCCTGGGGTGTGCCCTATATCGCCGCCTCTGTCGGGTCCAAGCTGGTGATGCCGGGGCCGAACCTCGACGGTGTCAGCCTTGCCGAGTTGATCGACACAGAGCAGGTGACGCTCTCGCTCGGTGTGCCGACGATCTGGATGGGGCTTCTCTCCGCGCTCAAGTCGACCGGCATCAAGCCGACCTCGATGACGCGCACGGTCGTGGGCGGCTCCGCCCTGCCCCCCTCGATGATCCGCGATTTCCGGGATGGTTACGGGGTGGAGCTGATCCACGCCTGGGGCATGACGGAAACCTCGCCGCTGGGCACGCTGAACCAGCTTCTCCAGAAGCATGAAGGTCTGAGCGAAGACGTGAAGGCCAGACTGCGCGAAGGACAGGGCCGCCCGCCTTGGGGCGTGGATCTGCGGATCGTGGACGAAGCCGGGAACGAACTGCCTCGCGACGGCGAAACCCAGGGTGAACTCCAGATCCGGGGCCATTGGGTCGTGGAAAGCTACTTCGGCCAGGACGGAAGCGCGCTGACCAAGGACGGCTGGTTCGACACGGGCGACGTCGCCACGCTGGACGCGGATGGCTACATGGTGATCCGCGACAGGTCGAAGGACATCATCAAGTCGGGCGGCGAATGGATTTCGACTGTCGAACTCGAGAACATCGCCATCGCCCACCCGAAGATTGCCAACGCCGCCGCCATCGCCGCGCATCATCCGAAATGGGACGAGCGCCCGGTGATCATCGCCGTCGCCGCCGAGGGACAAACACCGGACGAAGCCGACGTGCTCGCCAGTTTCGAGGGCAAGGTTGCAAGTTGGCAGGTCCCGGACCGAGTAATTTTCGTCGATGCGCTGCCGCTGGGCGCCACCGGGAAGGTCCTGAAAAACAAGCTGCGCGAATCTCATGGCAATGTGCTTCTGGAATAGGCTTAAGAGATGAACCAGATCGCAACCGACATCACGCCGGATATGTCCCGGCTGGATCGTGACCTTGCCGCGCTATCCAAGGGCGCGACGGACTGGGCCCGGACCAGCGACGCCGAACGCATCGCCGTTCTTGCCCAGATCAAGGACAACCTGCTTCAGGTCGCCGAAGGCTGGGCCGAGACCGCGGCTCGGCGCAAGCTGCTCCCGCCTGACCGGCGCGAGGGCGGCGTCGCCTTGGTGCTGGGGGCAGGCAACATCGCCTCCATCGCGCCGCTCGACGTGTTCCAGAAGGCCTTTGGCGAGCATAAGGCGGTCATCCTCAAGATGAACCCGGTGAACGATTACGTCACCCCGTTTCTGGAGGCCGCGCTGAAACCCCTGATCGACCGCGACGCGCTCCGTATCGTCAAGGGCGGGGCCGAAGTCGGAAGTTATCTTTGCACCTACGATCAGGTCGACGAGATCCACATCACCGGGGCCGCCGCATCGCATGATGCGATCGTCTGGGGACCCGGCGAGGAAGGGGTGCGAAACAAGGCCGCGAACACGCCGAAGCTCACCAAGCCGATCACGTCGGAACTTGGCGCGGTCTGCCCGACGATCGTAGTGCCCGGCAACTGGTCCAAGGCCGATGTCCGTTTCCAGGCCGAGCATCTGGCGACACAGAAACTGCACAACTCCGGGTTCAACTGCGTGGCCTGCCAAATGCTGGTGCTGCCGAAAGTCTGGGCCCAGAAGGACGATCTGATGCGCGCGCTCCAGGACGTGATGCGCGATATGGATGCGCCTCAGGCCTATTACCCGGGTACCGCAGACCGCATGGCAGGCTTCGCGAACCACGCCCAAACGCCAACCTGCTTTGATCGCGGCAGCGCCCCGGCGCTCGTGGTCGCACCTGCCGGCGAAGACGATAGCTGGTTCACGCAAGCCGAGGTCTTTGCCCCCGCCCTCTCGATCCATGAGGTCGAAGAAACCGATGCGGAAGCCTATCTCATCGAAGCTATCCGATATGCCAACGAAACGCTTCACGGCACGTTGGGCGCGAACATCCTGATCCACCCGCGCACGATCCGCCAGATCGGCCGCAAACGGTTCGAAGAGATCATAGCGGACCTGCATTACGGCACCATTGCGGTGAACGCCTGGACCGGACTCGCTTTCCTCGCCACCGCCTGTCCGTGGGGGGCGTTTCCCGGTCACACGGTGGAAGACGTCGGCAGCGGTATCGGCTTTGCCCATAACACCTTCATGTTCAACAAGCCCGAGCGCGTGGTCGTGACCGCGCCCTGGCGGCCCTTCCCCCGTGGTCTTCTCTCTGGGCAATTTACCCTCCTGCCGCGCCCGCCGTGGTTCGTCACCAACCGGCGTCAACATGTGGTGGGGCGGCTCTTGACCCGATTCCAGCACAGGCCAAGCTGGTTGAAACTGCCTCGCATTTTCGTCAATGCATTGGGCGGATGAACTGGGAACAGTGCCGACGTGACCAAACTCGACAAGATCACCCGCCTAGCGGAAAAGGCCGAAGCCAAGTCCGAGAAGCGGGCCCGCAAGAAAGACGAACTGGCGGATCACGCGATTACCGCACTCAAACAGCTCGGCTATGCGCGCACGAGCCTGCGCGACATTGCCGAGATGTCGGGCGTTGCCGTCGGCACTTTGCACTACTACTTCGAAGACAAGGTCGACCTGATCACCTACTGCGTGCGCCGGTACAAGGTGGGCTTCGTGGCGGATATGGGATGGATCCTCGCCTCCGATGTGCCGCCGGATCAACTCGCCGATCGGTTCATCAAGGGCCTTTCCCTGTCCATCCGACGCGATGCCGAGACGCACCGGCTCTGGTATGATATCCGGACGCAAGCGATGTTCGACCCCGTCTTCGAAGAGGTCGTGGCCGAGATCGAAGACGGCCTCGTCAACCTTGTGGCAACTTTCCTTGGCCGCGTTGGTGGCACGCAGGTTCAGGCGCGAAGCACCTACCTCGTCCTCGACGCCTGCTTCCGGTTCCACCTTCAGTCGTTCCTGAAAGGAGACAAGGACGCCCCGGCCGGTTTCGAACGGGATGTGGCGGAATTTCTGGGACGTGACTTGAGATGTAGCTGTCGGGATGCGCGACAATGCGTCGGGGTCGTTAGGACTTCGTAGGGGAAATCTAGCGCTTCAACGCGTGGAAAGATTGGTTGCGGGGGCAGGATTTGAACCTGCGGCCTTCAGGTTATGAGCCTGACGAGCTACCGGGCTGCTCCACCCCGCGCCAATCGTTCGGTTGATTTAGTCCATCTGTGTCATGGGCACAAGAGGCCTGCGCCGGAAATTTCGTCTTTTTTCATGTGATCGAACAAGGACTTAACCCTCCGCCGTAAATTGCTTCGAGAATCGGGGCGCCATGGTAGCATTCGGCGAGTCGTCTTGGAGGTTGATCATGTCTGAACCACTGCGCGTCCTTGTCGGAACCACCAAGGGCGTATTTGTCCTCACGTCGAACGACGACCGCGAGACCTGGAATCTTGACGGCCCTCACTGCGATCTGTGGACGATCAACCATGTGATCGGCGACCCCACGACGGGAGAGATGTGGGCCGGTGGTGGCAGCGATTGGTCCGGGGCCGGGGTCTGGCACTCAGGCGATCAGGGCAAGACATGGTCGCTCGCGCCGTTGACCAGCGGCGATATGTTCGAGTGGGCCAAGAACGACCCCGAAGCCGCCACTTTCCTTGGCGTGGACACCTCGGCAACCTTCCCCTTCGACAAGTCCTTCTCGTCCGTCTGGTCGTTGGCGCGCGTCGGGGGCCGGCTTTACGCCGGAACGAAACCCGCGATGCTCCTGACCTCCGCGGATTCCGGCGAGAGCTGGCAAGAGGTCACGGGGCTCAGGGAGCACCCATCGTCTGACAGTTGGCAGCCTGGCGGTGCGGGACTGACACTTCATACGATCCTGACCAATGAAAAGACACCGGATCAACTCCGGATCGCGATTTCCGCCGCTGGCGTCTTCGCAACCGAAGACGGCGGGACGACCTGGGAGCGCATGAACAGGCTCGACAACGACATGGACCAGGGTCATCACCACCACGACAACCAGAACGAAATCGGCCACTGCGTGCACAACATGATCGGTAACGGCGAGGACGGGGCGCTGATCTACCAACAGAACCACAGCGGCGTGTTTCGGTCACGCGACGGTGGGCGGAGCTGGCACGACATCACAGGGAACCTGCCTTCGACCTTCGGCTTCCCCATTGCGGCCGACCCGCACGATCCGTCCATCGTATGGACCATTCCCCTGAACGGAGACATGCAGGGACGCTATCCACCGGACGCCGCCGCCGCCGTTTGGCGGTCGACGGATGCTGGCGAGACCTGGCAGGACATGCGGGAGGGCCTACCCCAGAAAGGGTGCTTCTTCACCGTCCTTCGACAAGCGATGGCAACGGACCGAAGTCCGGAAACTGGCGTCTATTTCGGGACCAACTCCGGCTCGATCTTCGCGTCGACCGATCGGGGCAGAAGCTGGACGGAGATCGCACGACATCTTCCGACTGTGCTGTCCGTCGAAACTCTTTAGAGGCTTGGCCGGAGTATTGTGTGGGGAGAACGCGAACGGGTGGGTGCCAGCGCGTTCGCGCCACGTCTCTTATGTGAAGGGCGCAAGAACAACGAAAAAGCCGCCGAGGATTTCTCCGCGGCGGTTTTGTTGTGTTGTATTGAGAGATTGGTTTCTTTCTAGGTTTGGCGGTGACCTACTCTCCCACGTCTTGAGACGCAGTACCATTGGCGC